>NZ_JBIPNG010000094.1:0-17209 GCF_044373815.1 Prosthecobacter sp.
GGGCGATCTGCGCCTCTGGCGCCACCCCCGAAGTCAGACCGGCGATCTGCTCCGGTGTCTGATCCGCATCCGGCAGTGCGATGATGTAGCCGCGAGGCTTGCCTTTCGGTTCCAACAGCAGGCCTTCTCCCGAGACTTGTTCCAAAACAGGCCAGCGGACCTGATAGATGCGATAGGTTTTCGTCTTGCCCACCAGCGCCAGGTTTGTCTCATCCCCGTAACGTTCCAAGGCCACCGGCACACGCTTGTCCTTGAGGCCGATGATGCGCTTGAAGTGTTCACGATTCTCGTGGACCGACTCCGCATAGGCATGCGGAGAGGACACGTTGCGGTGCCAGTGCTGCGCACGCGTCTTCAGCGAGTCGGCAATCAACTGGTCCATGTCCCCCAGAGCCGCAGCGTGCATCTGCTCGGAGATGTCACCGTCTTTGATCAAAGGCTCTGTCTCTGGCAGTGTTTCCGGCTGCTGAGCCAATACACGTGCTCCCAGCAACATGGCAGCAAGAACGAGCGGTAGTTTCATGGAGATGAATCAACGCTCATCATGCGAGTCTTGCAACCGGGGTGGAATTCAATGCGAACCCTCGCCCTAAAAGGACATTCGTATCTTCGCTCCCTCTTGGCCCACCATCATACCGGCCCCAGCCGACATAAAATTTTCACCCCGTCGGGATCTCGGTGCTCTGGTCAGATCAGGGGAAATCCAGGGCTGTTTGCACCATTCAGATGCCGGTCCAGCTCATATCTCCCGAGCGCCAGCGCACCGAGCAGTCCTGAGCGTGCGCCCAGGCCGGGAGAGACGATGAAGTCGTCGATGCTGCGGCCGAGCTCGGGGATGCGGAGGTAGCCGTTGTTGAGCCTGTGGAGCTGGCCGCGGATGAGCGGAAGGATGTGCTCCTGACTCATGACGCCACCACCAAGAATGATGCGTTTGGGCGAAATGCTGAGTATGAGGTTCATCAGGGCATGTGCCATGACATCGGCCACCTCTTCCCATGCGGGATGGTCGGGTGGCAGTGCGTCGGCTTTAACACCCCAACGAGAGGCGAGAGCGGTGCCGCTGACGTAGCCTTCAACGCAGCTTTTGTGAAACGGGCAGTGGCAGGCCTGTTGAATCGCGGAAGAGTTATTTGGAGGTGGCACCAAGAGATGACCGATCTCAGGATGCAGCGCACCGTGCAGCAGCTGACCGTTGATCAGTACCCCGCCGCCGACACCCGTGCCGACGGTGATGTAAATGAGCGGATCCGTATCCTGCCCGGCACCCCAGAGGTATTCACCTAGCACAGCGGCATTCACGTCGGTGTCCCAGGCGATGGGCACGTGGTAGCGGTCGTGCAGCTTGGACACGATGTTCGTGAACTGCCAGCCGGGTTTTGGCGTGGTGGTGATGTATCCGTAGGTTTCGCTTTTTTTGTCGAGGTCGATCGGGCCGAAAGAGCCGATGCCGATCGCAGCGATGGAGCCGTACTTCGATTTGGCCATCGAGAGGAAACGGGTCACTCCGGCGAGAGTGTCTTCCGGAGTGGTGGTATCAATGCGCGTAATGTCGCGGACATCGTGAGGGCCGGTGCCGACCGCGCAAACGAACTTGGTGCCGCCGGCCTCAATAGCGGCGATGAGGGGGGCTTCTTCGCTCATGAATGCGGACGCACGGCGGCGGAGTCACGAATGCCAAGGCTTGAATAGATCTCGCGCGTAGCGTGGGATTTGTTCAAGGTGTAAAAGTGAATGCCGTCGACACCGTGATCGAGCAGATCATGGCACTGCTCGGTGGCGTAGTGGATGCCGACCTTCTGTACGGCGGCTTCGTCACCACCGCAGCGCTGGATGGCGCGGAGGAGCTTGGCGGGGTAGCGTGCACCGGCGGCGAGTTCCGCCATGCGGCGCATGCCGGAAGCGCTGGTGATGGGCATGATGCCGGCGATGATCGGGATGTTGATCCCGGCCAGCTGGCAGCGTTCGCGAAAGTCGAAGAAATCGTGATTATCGAAGAACAGCTGCGTGCAGATGTAGTCCGCCCCGGCATCGACCTTTGCCTTGAGATAATCCATCTCCAGAACGCGGTTCGGCGTGCTGGGATGGCCTTCAGGGAATCCGGCGATACCGATGCCAAAGCCACGCTTGTCGGGATGAGCGCCGCTGTCGTTGAACTTCTTGATGAAGGCAACAAGGTCGGCGGCGTGCTGGAAGGCGTCCTTCGAGCGCTCGTAGTTGGCGAGATTCTTTGGAGGATCGCCGCCGAGTGCGAGGATGTTGCTCACACCCGCCTTCGCGTAGCGTTCGAGGATGGCGGCAATGTCTGCCTCGCTGTGACAGACACAGGTGAGGTGCGGCACGGCATCGAGACTTGTGGTGGTTTTGATGCGCACGACGAGATCATGCGTGAGTTCACGCGTGGAACCGCCCGCGCCGTAGGTGACGCTGACAAACGAAGGTTTGAAAGCCTCGAGTTCGCCGATGGCCTGATACAAAGCTTCAAACGCCTCGGCGCTCTTCGGCGGGAAGAACTCAAATGAGAGTGTGGGACGCTGGTCTTGGAGGATGTCGGCGATGTGCATCTAGTTCGGTTCTCGGTTCACTGAGCTTTGTTATCAGGCGATGTGCTCGCCTTTGAGGACGTCTTCGAGGGTCTGGCGCTCACGCACGACGGTGGCCTTCTCATCATCGACCATGATTTCCGCCGGCATTGGGCGTGTATTGTAGTTCGACGCCATGGTGAAACCATAAGCTCCAGCGCTGAGCACGGCGAGGTATTCGCCCTCTTTGACGAGAGGGAGTTCGCGGTTCTGGGCGAGGAAGTCGCCGGATTCGCAAATTGGACCGACCACATCGACTTTCTCAACGGTGGCGTTCGCGGGCTGCTTGAGCGGCACGATCTGATGCCAGCCTTCGTAAAGCGTCGGACGGATGAGGTCATTCATGCCGGCATCGACGATCTTGAAGATCTTGGCGGAACCGCGCTTCTCGTAGAGCACTTTGGTGAGCATGACCCCTGCGTTGCCGACCATGAAGCGGCCGGGTTCGCAAAGAATGCGTAGCCCCAGCGGTTCGAGGTGCGGCACCACGGCTTCGGCGTAAGCCTGAATGGTGAGCGGATGGACTTCGGCATTTTCCTGCCACCAGGCCGAGTCACCGGAGTCGAGGCTCTGCTTGTAGTTGATGCCGATGCCACCGCCGATGCTGAAGAACTCGATGCCGTAGCTCTTTTTCACCTGAGTCACGAGCGGGATGACCTTCTGCACGGCTTCCAGGAAAGGATCCACATTGGTGAGCTGTGATCCGATGTGCATCTGCAGACCTTTGATGATCAGATTCGGACAGTCGGCGGCCACGCGGGCATAGACGTCGATGATCTGATCGAAATCGATGCCGAACTTGTTTTCGCTCTTGCCGGTGGTGATCTTGGCGTGCGTTTTCGCATCCACATTCGGATTCACGCGGACGGCAACGGGGGCCTGCATGCCTAGCTCGCCGGCGACCTGGTTGATGTAATGCAGTTCCGCCTCGGATTCGGCGTTGAAGCAGTAGATGCCCTGCTTGAGGGCGTACTCGATTTCGTCGCGGGTTTTGCCGACGCCGGCAAAGGTGCATTTGGCGGGATCGCCACCGGCCTTGATGACGCGGTAGAGTTCGCCGGCCGAGACGATGTCAAAGCCGCCGCCGAGTTTGGCGATGGTGTTGAGCACAGCGAGATTCGAATTTGCCTTCACTGCAAAGCAGATCAGGTGATCCAGCTTGGCCAGAGCAGCGTCCAGACGGGTGTAATGTCCGGCGATGGTGCTCTTGGAATAGACATAGAGCGGCGTGCCGTATTTCTCGGCAAGGGACTGAAGGGGGACGTTTTCGGCGAATAACTGGCCTTGGTGGTAGCGGAAGCTGTGCATAAGCGGGCGGCGTAAATAGGCGGGATTCACGCCTGCGCAACCCCGCGACGGTTCATCCTTGGTGCATTTCCACGAGTTTTCTTCCGGAGGACAGCATCTCCACGAGCCACAGACGCATGGCCTTGAAGCCTCGCAGGAGCGCCCCATCCATGACTTCCTGGCAGCCGAAGTGCCGGGCGATCGTGTCTTCCAGCCTGCGGTAACGCGGCAACAGAATGAGAGTGCTGCGAACCGCAGCTGACTCTGAAACAGGGCGGTGAGCCAGCGAGGGATGCAGCAGTCCTTTGCAGATGACCATGTTTGCGTCTGCCAGAGCAATGCGGCGCTCAGGCAATACCAGCCACGGGTGATAGGTGAGAACGGCGCAGCCTGCGGGATCCTGTTTCAGCCTGACCAGGGTGCGCACGGGCACGCCCTCGGTGCGGCGTGCCAGGAAACCTTTCACGCCGGTTTCCACATCAGTGGCGGTGGCGCGTTTGTTGAGCAGAAAATCGCTGCCCATGAGGGTGCCGAAAAGAGTGAGGCGAAACGACCAGCCTGCGAAGAGCAGGCCGATGAGAATCAGCAGAAGGGAGACCGCCGCACCGGCATAGGGATGAATCATTGTGCTACCGGCTACCAGGGCGATGAGGCCAAGTTTGACGATTTTGAGGCCCGCATCGACGATGCCAAAGGGAGAGAGAGCGATGAGGACATTGAGGGCGTGCGAACTGAGCCAGACCACTCCGAAGGCCACGATGGCGACGGGGATGGAAATCCAGGGTGTGTGGACGCCAAAGTCGATCACGCTGGCCAGCGGCATCACGGCCAATCCGGAGCCCGCCAACTCATTCATGGCCTGCGGCGGCTCCTTGTTGAAGTGAGCCATGGCGAGGGCCACGAGAGGCACGAAACCGACGCTGGCGACGAGTGCGCTCACTTTGTTTTCAAACAGTTCGAGGAAATCGAGCGGCTTTTTGACCAGCGGTGGAGCGGCGGTGCCGAGGAAGTCTTTGAGAAAGCAGATGAGGATCAGCGCCAGCCCTGTGCCCCAGACTCCCGGGTGGCAGTACCAGGGCAGGCGATGGCGCAAATGAGGCTCGGTCTTGTAGAAGGTCCACACGCCCATGGCGCTGACTCCCAGCAGCGGGCTGATGGCGACGCCGGTGATTTCGGAGATGCCTTCCGACAAAGAAACGCCGGGCAGCAGCATGGATTCACGCAGCAGTTTGTCCGGTGCAGTCTCGGCAGCTTTGAGCAGCGGGGAGCTTGCCAAGGCCATGAGCACCATGACAAACAAGCAGCGGCGAAACAGGGTATTCATGACAGGTGTGGGTTGGTTCTGCCGCGTGGCCGAATGCAGCCTGACCATGATGCACTGAAATTTACCGCAGGCGCTGACAAAAAATCACGCGGTGTGGAATGGGCAAACCACCCGCCCTCCTCACTTGGCCAGAGCCTTGCCGATCTCCTCGGCGACCTGTTTGGCCAGATAATCGCTGCCAGCAGAGGTGTAGTGCACGTCTCGCGGATTCTGCATCTTGGCGAGCTGAGGAGTGATGTGGGCGTGCAGGTCGTCGATGGCGACGCCATTTTCCGCCATCACCCGAGCGGCGATGTCGTTGTATTCCTTCACTTGGCCGAATTTGCGTGGTGGATTGAGCTCGCCCTCAGGAATCGGGGTAGTCGTGGCCCAGATTAATTTGGCCTCGGTCTTCTTCAGGGTGGCAACGAGACTGCGCAGATTGGCCTCGTAGTCAGTGGGTTCGACCTGGCGTTTGCCATCGGGCATGTATTTGAGGTCGTGGATGCCCCAGTTGAAGTGAATCACGTCCCATTTGCTGGTGCCGAGCCATTTGGCGATGTTGGCGACGCCGTTTTTGGTCGGACCGCCGTTCGTGGGGATGCGATGGACGTTGGCCTTGCCCTCCAGCAATTTCCGCACGGGCAGCGTGTAACCGATTGAAATGGAATCGCCGATCAGCAGAACCCGTGGCAAGCCCGCAACATCCTGAATCGGGTCCATGGCCGGATTTGGGGCACGTTTGGCCTTGGCGGCGGGCGCAGGCTGCTGAGCGGTGGCGCTCAGCAGGACGAAGAGGAATGCAAGGGCAGGAAGGAGGCGGTTCATGGAGCCTCCCTTCACTGCCAAAAAGGCGGAATCTTTCAGACTATCTCCACGCTGACCTGGGCGCTGGTGTCCATCTCGCCGATGATTTTGGCGTCTTTGCCGCAGGTAAGGGCTTTGTCGACATCTGCCGATGAGACGATGGCGACCCAGCCGAGGCCCATGTTGAAGGTGTCGATGGCGTCTTTCTGGTCCGCATGGCGCAGCACCTTTTGCACTACATCGTTCTGCCAGAATGGAATACGGAGATTTGCACCCAGACCACGCTTCAGGAACATGCGGCCGAGGTTTTCCGGCAGACCACCACCGGTGATGTGGGCCATGGCCTTCGGACGGATGCCCGCGGCTTTGAGAGCAGCCGTCTGCTCATGATAGAGAAGGGTGGGCAGCAGCAGAGTACGCATCTCGTCCTCGCTGAACTGGATGTTCTCCTTTTCGATGATGCGTCGAACGAGGCTGAAGCCATTTGCGTGGAAACCTGCACTAGGCCAGCCGATGAGCACGTCACCGGCGGCGATGGTGCCGGGATCGAGCATATCTTCTTTTTCGCAGGCACCGATAGCGAAGCCACTCAGCTCCACCATGCCCTCGGGCACCATGCCGGGCATCTCGGCCGTCTCACCGCCGGCGAGAATGCAATTGCAAGCCTCCAAGTATTCGGTCATGCCGGCGATAATCCGGGTGATCTGCGTCTTCTGAATCTTCGGGATGCCCACGTAATCGAGGAACATGATGGGATCAGCCCCGGTTGTGAGCACGTCGTTCACATTCATGGCCACGAGGTCTTTGCCGGCGGCTTCGAGCTGATCGTGTTTGAGCAGTAGCTCGATCTTCGTGCCGACCCCGTCACAGCCCGTGAGAATCATGGGATGCTTGTAGCCGCTGAGGTCGTAGGCGGCGGCGAACAGACCAAAGGGATTTGCCAGCTTCCGCTTCTGCTGGGTGCGCCGCACCAGCACGCCGATGTCATCGACCAGCGATGCTGCTTCGTGAATATCGACGCCGGCTTCTTTGTAAGTGTGTGCGGAGGGGCTGCTCATGGAAAATGGATGGCCGGTTGCCTAGCCCGAAAGCGGGGGCGGCTCAAACGGAAACTCACCATTGCGGGCTGCAGGCGCTGTTTCCGCCCCTCCCCCGCTGGAACGATTTGCCCGGCCGAAGCAAGGCCAACCGTCTCGCGACGTAGGTTCTTCAGCCCTCTGCCCTCCCATACATGAAAACCACTGCCACTCCCTCACCGAGCATTCCGCAGGCTTTCAGCCCTGTAGGCGGCGATTTACTCCGCATCGGCTCGACCCGCCGCGGCTTTTTGCAGACCGGACTGGCGGGACTGGCCGGCATTTCAGTCCCATCCCTGTTCCAGCAGAAGGCCTTCGCCGCAGCGGCGGCACAGGCCACGCGAAAGACGAATGTGGTTCTTTTTTGGCTCTCGGGCGGTCCGAGCCACATCGACATGTGGGACCCCAAACCCGATGCGCCGAGCGAGATTCGCGGCCCCTTTGGCCACATCCCGACCAAAGTTCCGGGCATCCATGTGTGCGAGCATCTGCCGCTGACCGCGAAGATCATGGACCGGCTCACGCTGATTCGCTCGGTCGATTGCAGTGCCAGCGATCACACCCCCATCACCATGCAGGCCTGCAATCCGCTGGCACGGCGCACGAATGATGGTCGTGATGGCGGCGGCTATCCATCCATGGGTTCCATCGCCGCAAAGTTTCGAGGGGCCAATGCCCCGGGAATTCCTGGGTATGTGGCTCTCGCGGATTCACTTCCCGCCGACATCTGGGGCGCGGGCCACATGGGCAATGCTTTCAATCCAGTCAGCGGCAAGGATTTGTCTGGCCGCCTCAAACTGGTCGAAGGTCTCAGCATCGAACGGCTCGGCAGCCGCCGTGATCTTGCTGAGCAAATGGACCAATGGAAGCGTGGTATCGGTGCGAATGAATCCATCGCATCAGCGGATCATTTCACGCAGCAGGCCTATGAGGTGCTCATGACCGGCAGCGCGCAGCAAGCACTCAATCTGGATGAAGAATCATCCGCCATGCGGGACAAATACGGTCGTGACAGTCTCGGCGAGAAGGCTCTGCTCGCACGCCGGCTCATTGAGGCTGGTTCCACCTTTGTGACCGTCAGCGGTGCCT
Source organism: Prosthecobacter sp. (assembly GCF_044373815.1). Classification (GTDB taxonomy): domain Bacteria; phylum Verrucomicrobiota; class Verrucomicrobiia; order Verrucomicrobiales; family Verrucomicrobiaceae; genus Prosthecobacter. The sequence goes on from NZ_JBIPNG010000094.1 coordinate 8,142, forward strand.
GGGGTTACTTTGATCATCATGGTGATGAAGTGAAGTGGGGCGGCATCAAGAAAGGTCTCACCCCACTGCTGCCCAGCGTGGACCGCACCTTGCACGCCATCGTCACCGATCTTGAAGACCGGGGGCTGCTCGACAGCACGTTGATTTTGATGATGGGCGAGTTTGGCCGCAGTCCCGTGATCAACAAGAATGCCGGGCGCGATCACTGGCCGCGCGTGATGTCCATGGTCATGGCCGGCGGCGGTCTGCGCCATGGACAGGTCATCGGCAGCACGGACAAACATGGCGGAGAGATCGAGACCCGCCGAGTCGCACCGGGAGATCTTGCGGCCACGGTGTTTCACCACCTCGGCATCGAACAAAACACCAACTGGATCGATCCTCAGGGCCGCCCGCGTCCCATCGTGGCCGAAGGTGGCAAGGTGTTGGCAGAACTGGTGTGATGCACAGCGATTTCGCAGCCGTTAAGAATCCGGCGGGCGTCGCGTTTCGATCGCACTGACCATCTGCCGGATGTGGGGCTTGATTCCCTCACGAGGCTTCATGATCGCAAGACTCTGGTCAAACGAGCCCCATTTGAGCACTTTGATGTTTACGTTACGCGCCCCCCATTGGTTCATCGATGCCTTGGACGGGCGGTAGAGATCGATGGTTCCGGTGCCGACGAGAGCTGAGCCGTAATCATCTACTTGATACAGATAGGGCTCTCCTTCGATCTTGAACTCCGTTCCCACAGGGTAAACGGACCAGTCAGCAGCGGCGCTGCGCACAGCACCAAACTTGAGGGTATTGCCGACGGCGCTCTTGGCACCGTAAACGATGTGATCGCTTTCACTTTGGGTGTAAGCGGTCGTCTTCACATTGCTAATGGTGCTGCCAGAACGCAGACTCACCAGCTTTCGAGGCGCGACGTTGGAAACACTTTGGCAGGAAGCACAACCCGCGCATAGCGCGGCCAGCAAGAATAAACGGAGGTCGGTCATTTTAGGTTGGGCTCGACTTTTGGCGTGCCCGGGGGTGAAGGATGAGACAGCCATCCGGCGGCCATGTTCGAATTTTTGGAAAGCCCAATCACCATGCGGAAGTCCTGCTTAGAACGCCAACGCTCCCCATAGACATCATAAATAACAGCCGCCGTGAGCGTCTCACCCAACGAAGAAATCAACCCGGCATGCCGTTTCAAGTTCATGAAGTCGTTTTTGCTCTTCCTGTTGTTTTTTCATACCAGCCACTGTTTCGCGGAAGAATACGACCTCGTACTCAATAATGGCCGTTTAATGGACCCGGCGACAAATTTGGACGCGGTCCGTCATATTGGCGTTCGTGCGGGCAAGATCGCCGCGATCTCCGAAACACCGCTTACCGGTAATGAAACGCTGAATGTGAAGGGTCATGTCGTCGCGCCTGGCTTCATCGACCTCCATGCCCATGGGCAGACCACGAGTGATATGCAGATCAAAGCTTGTGATGGCGTCACCACAGCGCTCGACCTGGAAGCGGGAGTGTATCCGGTGGCCGCGTGGTACCGTTCGATGGAAGGCACGGCACCGCTGAACTACGGAGCCACGGTGGGCCACATCGCCACACGCTTTGCCGCATTTCATCCTGGACTGAAGATCGGACACTGGGCGGTCAACCGCGCAAAGATCGCGGGACTCGGCGCGAAGCCTGATGGAGCGAACAAGGGGGCGACAGACAAGGAATTGGAACTCATGGGCGCTGCGATACACCGTGGACTCGATGAGGGCGCTCTGGGCATTGGCTTTGGCATCAACTACACGCCTGCCGCCGCACCGAGCGAGATCGAGGCCATGTTTCGCATCGCAGCCAAGCGCAAGGTGCCCGCGTTTGTGCATACGCGCGCCTTTGGCATCGCCGCAATTCAGGAGGCGATCACCGCCGCAAAAACGACCGGCGCTACGTTGCACATCGTGCATGTCGGCAGCAGCGCCATCGGCGACATGAGGGAAGTTTTAAAACTCATCGATGCCAGCAAGGCCGCAGGCATGGACATCAGCACCGAAGTGTACCCCTACACCGCCGCATCCACGGTGCTGGAGTCCGCGATGTTCAATCCCGGCTGGCAGGGCAATCTCAAGATTGACTACCCCGATCTCGCCTGGGCCACGACAGGTGAACGGCTCACGCAGGAGAGTTTCGAGCGCTACCGCAAGCAAGGCGGCTGGGTGATCATCTACATGATGAAGGATGAAAATGTGGAGATGGCCATCGCACATCCCGGGGTGATGATCGCGAGCGACGGCGTTCCCTTCATTGATGGCAAAGGCCATCCCCGCGGCGCGGGAACCTTCTCCCGCGTGCTGGGCCATTACTCGCGCGAGAAAAAGCTGCTGCCGCTGATGGAAGCACTCTCCAAGATGACGATCCTGCCCGCCCGGCGTCTTGAAAGATACGTTCCGATGATGAAAGGAAAAGGCCGCATCGCCCTGGGTGCCGACGCGGACATCACCGTCTTTGATCCGGCGACCGTGATCGACAGTGCAACCTTTGAGTCCCCAACGGCACCTTCCGCCGGTATTCCCCATGTCATCGTGAATGGTGTTCCCGTCGTGTGTGATGGCAAACTCGTGAAAGAAGCCCGTCCTGGACGCGCTGTAAGGATCACTCCATGAAACACATTCTTCTAAGCTTAATCTTTGGCACTACCTTGCTCGCAGAGGACGCCCCGCAGTGGCGCGATCTCTTCAACGGCAAGGATCTCACCGGCTGGGTAGATGTGAACACCAGCCCTGAAACCTGGGGCGTCAAAGACGGCATGCTCGTTTGCAAAGGCAAGCCCATCGGTGTGATGCGCAGTGCGAAGCAGTATGAAAACTTCATCCTGCACATCGAATGGATGCACATGGAGGCGGGAGGAAATTCTGGGGTGTTTGTCTGGAGCGAAGGGACGGCAGCGCCCGGAAAAGAACTGCCCAAAGGCATGGAGGTGCAGATGCTCGAACTCGAATGGCCGAAGCTGCATCCCGGCAAAGACGGGCTACCGAACAATCCCGGCTACGTCTCAGGTGAACTATTTGGCGCGAATGGACTCGAAAGCATCCCGGACAATCCGCGTGGCAAAAGAAGCATGTCCTGGGAAATGCGCTGCAAGGGCAAAGGCGAATGGAACACCTACGATGTTGTGTGTGTGGATGGCTCGGTGAAACTCTCGATCAACGGCAAGTTTGTGAATGGCATCAGCCAGTCCACGGTGCGTAAAGGGTACCTCTGCCTTGAATCCGAAGGTGCGGAGATTCATTTCAGAAACATCCGAATTCTGGAACTGCCTGGCGGCCGGGTAACGCCAGAGCAGACGGCACCGGTCGTGGGAAAGTAGTCACTTCGTCTGCTTCATCAATTCCTCGACCTTGGCTGTGATACGCTCCTCCACGGTCTCGGTGTAAGGCGCACGATGGCCGTATTCAAACATGCCTGTAATTCCTTCATAGCCGCCTTCTTTGAGCACTCGCAGGCTGGGCACATAGCTCGTGAGATCGTTGTTGTAGCCGCAGACCCAGGTGCTGTTCCAGCCGTAGGCGGCTTTGAATTTGAGTGAGTAGTCCACCACCGTCTCACCGGTCAGTGCGATGAACTGAAAGTCCGTGCCGATGCGCCAGACTTGAACCGGATACTTCACACGATCCGGCGGCGAACCGAGTGTCTCGTACTGGCGGATGAAGTGCTCGAACTCGCGTTTTGGCATGCCGGTGAGGTTGGGGAGGCGTTGCTTGAGTTCTTCGAGCGGAATGCCGGGTTGCAGCGACAGCTCCGTCTCGCCCACCGCCGCATGAATCGGCCCGTTGAGTGGCGGCATCTTGGTGGCGATCACTTGACGCACTGCCTCGGCCAACACCTTGCCATACATCCTCGCGAGTTCGATCGCTTCGACATCCTTGCCGCGAATGCGTGGGAGTGGATTCGCATCGCCACCGCAGTTTTGCACAAACATCGCCGCCGAACTAGGGAACGACTTTTCCAACTCAAGCTGCGCGAAGCCTGCGTAGTCGCCATTGATGCTGAGGCCTCCGAGCGCTGTCGTGTGGCAGGAATAGCCAAAGACGATGGCCTTGAGATCATTGCCTGCCTTCACGGTGATCACCGGCACATCCTGATCCACCTGCCCGCCAAGCGCGCGGCTCTCCGGGCCGCGTGAGCGCCGACGGTTCACCGCAACACCAGCGAGACCTTGATCAAACGCCAACTCCGCCGGCGCGAGGTTTGCGATGGCTTTTCCAATCACTTCCTCATACTTGGCGTATACCATCGCCGTGTAGCGATCCTTCACCGCTGCCTCTTCCGGTGTGAATTCATAATACAACCACAGCACATCCGCCGTCACCGGGCAGGAGTGATTGTGCGAGGTGTTCAAGATCAGCCGCTCTCTTGGGATGCCATGCTTTTCCAGAGCAGTCTTCGCGATGATGGAGACCATCTTATCGCTCAGTCCCACCAAGTCTGCCGTTACCAGCACTGACGTCGTGCCCGAGTCATCCTTCAGCGCGAGCGCCTTCAGCCAGATGGGATGCTCCACTCGCTGCGACATGCGGGTCTTGCCGCCATACCCTGCAAGGGGCACCGATTCCGTGGGAGTGATGTCCGCTTTGGCCGCTCCCGCCAGCCATGCGGCGGAGGTTGTCAGAGGCAGCAGCAAAAGCGTGAGGCAAAAAAGTTTCATGGGCATTTCATACGTGATCCGTGCACCCATATTAGCCACCTTCATCGACTGCCCATCACAATCATTCACCTCTCCAAGCTGTCTTTTGACAACGTAACGCCCCCGTCCCACGCTAAATGCATGCTCATTCCATACTTCTGGGCCGAAGCGCGCCTGCAAAACAAACTGCCTGAGCGCCAGATCACGGTGCGGCGATGGGGCTGGTCGGACCTCAGTCAGGCGGATGCGCAAGAGCTAGCTGATCAACGAGCGCAGGAGGCGATGAATCGAATCCTGTCGGGCGAATCACTCCGCCGCCGGGAACCCAAAGCGGCCTATGACTGCGCTGATGGGGTGCCCATTCGTGAAGAAGTGGTGTCGCGGCATGGAAACACGGTGATCACGCGCAACAGCTATGGCTCACTGTGTTTGAACGCCGCCGATGTGTTCTTTGCCGATGTGGATGCTGAGTGGCATCCTTCATTGCGCATGAATCTGCGGGGATGCCTGCTGATGGTTGTCACCGGTGTGGCTGCGGGCGTCTTGTTAAAGTCGGTGCTGACTGGATTTGTGCTGGTCATAGGCCTGCCATGGCTGACGTCGTGGATCATCGACAGGATCAATGCGAAGCGTCGTTCTGCTGCGGAAGCGGGAGAAAAGGAGCGGGCGCTGGGCATCATCCGCGCCTTTTCAGCCGCACATCCGCTCTGGCACCTGCGCGTTTATGAGACGCCCGCCGGTTACCGGCTGCTGGCCATGCATGAGGTCTTTGAGCCTGCAGAAGAGTCTTGCCAGAAAGCGTTTGAAGAACTGAACACGGACAAGGTTTTCATGCGGCTCTGCGCCGTTCAGGGCTGCTTCCGTGCGCGGGTCAGTCCAAAATACTGGCGCATGAAATACCGGCTACCGCTCAGCCTGCCCAAATCCAAATGGCCGTTTCCTGCGGAGCATGTTCCTCTTCGGCAGCGGTGGATTGAAGCCTATGAGAAGCATGCGCCCCGATACGCATCATGCCGGTTCATCGAGACTCTCGGCAGCAGGGTCACGCATCCTGAGGCAGAAGCTGTGCGTGCCGTGCATGACGAGTACTGCCAGGTGCATGCGGACCTGCCCCTGGCCTGAGTCTGCTATTTGAGCTCCGCAGCCATCTCCAGCAGGGCGTCCATCATTTTCACGGATGCCTGAGGTTCCAGGTTGTTCGTGCCGGGCCATGTTTCGTAGCCGCCGAGTTCAAAGTGACGCGGGGTGGGCATGTAGCCGTAGTAGCCGTTTGCCAGCTCGACCATGAAGGATTTGGCAAAGGGGCTGCGCTTGCGGAATTCGACACCGGTTTCGGCGAAGGTTTCCGTCGGAGTCGTGCCGATGCAGATGTCCCCGATGCGGAGGATCTGCACGGGGGACTTGGTGGCAGGGCTGGCCTGTGCGAGGCGCTGAATGCGCCCGGCATATGCGAGAGGCAGATCGGCCTTGCCCTGGATGCGGGGAGTTTTGGCCTCGGTTTCTTTGGCCCAGGAGATGAGTTCGGGATCGATCTTGCGCCAGGCGATGTCGAGCTCGCGATAGCGGGCGGCGAGAGGGGCGCTGTTTTGCCAGGTCACACCGGCCAGGGCGGTGTTTACTTTTGCCGCGACATCCTCTGCGACATAGCGCATCTGCTCATAGGGCTTTTTGCGGGGCTGTGGGTTGCGGAAGTTGATGTTGTTGGCGTCACCGCTGGTACCGTTTGCCATCATCGCGACAAAGGGCGGATCATCACTGCCGCCGCTTTGCAGGCGCTTGAGCGCCTCACAATACATGCCGTAGTAGTCTGCGGATATGTCCGCGCCATTCACGCCGCCAACATAATGCAGGGAATATGCCGAATAGACCGAAATGAGCCGCCCGCCGGGCTCGCGCAGGGCGATGAATGAGACGATGGGATCGGGCTCGCCCGCAGGCTCGACAAGTGCGGGATTGCCTGCGCCGGGGTTCATCTTCACCTTGTCGATTTTGCCGAAGGGATTGGGAGGCATTTTGCCCTCCTGAAGGAACCAGCGGCGAATGTGCACATGCTCCGGCACCGCCACCGTACCAAAGGCGATCTCCGCCGGACGCAGCAGATAGAACGCACGCCGCACTCCGTCTGCGATGCGGCGGACGACAAACTTTTGGTAGTCCGTGAGTTCCAGATCCGAAAAATAACCCCGAACCGGACCACCCAGGGCATTCACCGCCGAATGGGTATGCGTACCGGAGATCACCACATTGGCTGCAGGGATGCCGGTTTCTTTTTCAATCAGCTCCCGTGCAGCAACACAAACGCTGCGGTGGATTCCAAGCAGATCACACACGACGAGGGCGAGCTTTGTTTTACCGTCGTCAAGCACGAGGCAGCGTGCGTGCAGCTCATCATGAATGTTCGTGCATGGGAAGGGCAGGAATCCTCCCACGACCTCGCCGCCGAGATCCGGCGTGATGTTGCTGGTGGCAGCGCCCGCCATCAAAGGAGCCTGGGGCGTGTCCGCAGCATGAAGAGTGGCAACGGCAAAGAGAGCGAGGAAAAACGAGCGCATCAATCCTATACAGCGCTGAAGAGCCGGTTTTGTCATGGCTTCCAATCCACCGGCAGACTTAGCGACCACACTTCATTCGAAAGGGGGCGCGCGTGCCCGCCCGCGAGCCAGAGTTTGTCCTGAAACACGAAAACCGAGTGCTCATGCCGTGCCTTCCATGAGGTCTTCGTTTCCAGACGCTTCCAGTTTTTACCATCCGCACTGTGCCAGACATCGCCAAAGTTATCTTTTTCCTTCGACCAGCCACCGAGCACCCACATGCGCCCACGATAAACAGTCGCGCTGAACCACAGCCGTGGTGCCCAGGGTGCTGATTCGGTTTCGCAGGTCCAGTTCACTCCATCGCTGGATGACCACACGTCGTTCTTCGCGTGGTAGCCCGGCACGTAGTTGCCACCGCCGAACACGTAGATTTTGTCGTTCAGCACCAAAGCCTGGTGGTACGCACGCGGCGACCACGCCGCCTTTACCGTCTCGAGCTTCCATTCTTTGCCATCCGCAGACGACCACACATCGTTCTTCAGGCTCGCATCATCGCCAAAGTAGTAGTTCTCAGTGCCGCCGAGCATCCACATTCGGCCGCGATGCTCCACCAGACCCGCAGCAAGCCGTGGAGTCCAGCTTGCAACCGCCGTGGCTTGATCCCACTTCGCGCCATCAGTGGATGACCAAACTTGATTACTCGCTGAATGACCCGGCAGACGACCTTTGTGCCATCCTCCCATGATCCACATCCGGTCATGAAAGGTGAGGCTCATCGCGAGATCGCTATGCAGCCACGGAGCATTCGGTGCGATCAATTTCCATGCTTTGCCATCGCTGGAGGCCCAGACATCCCGAGGCGGTTCCTCGAACGATTGAAACCAGCCGCCGCCGATCCAAAGCTGATCTTTGAACACCCACTCCGCCTGCGAATCCCGCGCCTGCCAGGCTGCTTTGGATTCAAGCACCCAGTCGATCTCGGCAGCAGAAATCTTCAGGCTGATGAACCCGATCAGGAAAAGCAGGAGAGGCCGCATAAATCAGATCTCCGACTCCTTTGGCAGCAGGAAGGGCGCGCGATACTCACGGCCGAGGAGGTCGTTGGCAGGGGCGTTGTCGAGGAAGGATTCCTTGCCGCCATCCATGCGGAGATACTTGCCGAGAGTGAGTTTTGTCTTGTCCAGATCGACACCCGCATCGCTGAGATAGTGGCGGGTGCGCTCGAGCGTCTCCTGCACGTCGTCGTGGACCTTGATTTCGCCGAGGCTCTTCGCGATATCGTTCACCGAAGTCTGGGAGCCGAGCCGATACGAGATATTGGCGATGTGGCAGAGCGCGCTGCTTTGATGGCCCTCCTCGATCTCCGCTTTCAGATCGCCCTGCTTGCGGCTGCGCACGGCATTGAGGAAATTGGCGAAATGGTTCTCGGATTTGCCCTCGAAGGCGCGGACGAGATTGCCTTTCGGATCGTAGAGGTTCGTGTCGGCAATGATGCCTTCGCTGCCGTAGAAAAACCACATGGATTTGATCGTGGGATGAAATGGCGCGGATTTAAGGCCACGTGTTTCCGAGATGATCGTCTTGTCGCCAAAATCAAAGATGCCGACCTGCGAGTTCGGTGTTTCGGCCACGTCGGTGTAACCGAGACGGCCACCGTAGCTCAACACGCTGCGGCCAAGACCGGTCACACCCAGGCCCCAGCGGCAGATGTCGAGCGAGTGAACGTTGTTGTTGCCGATCTCGCCGCTGCCGGTGTTCCAGAACCAATGCCAGTCGTAGTGAAACTTGGGCCGGTTGAGTTTCGGCATCGCCGCAGGTCCGGCCCAGAGGTCGTAGTCGCAGCGCGGCGGCATGGCGCATTCGGCTGGCCCACCGATGGA
>NZ_JBIPNG010000477.1:0-5119 GCF_044373815.1 Prosthecobacter sp.
ACGACGAGCTTCAAATCGTGTTTGTGCGAGTGTTCCTGCGCCCAGCTGACGATGAATTCCTCGGCATCGTGATCCAGATCACGCTCATGGAACGGGGAGGGGTCCAAGGAGTTGAACAACTGGTTCAACTCCGTGAGATTGACCTCGATGAGTTCGGTCATGAGCGTGATGCGGTTGAGACGCTCACGCCTTTGCTGCAGCGTAGCCTTTGGCCACTTCCGCCCAGTTCACGACGTTCCACCACGCGGCGATGTAGTCGGGGCGCTTGTTTTGATACTTGAGGTAGTAGGCGTGCTCCCAGACATCCAGGCCGAGGATCGGGGTGCCAAGATCGGCGGCATCGACGATGCCCTTCATGAGCGGATTGTCCTGATTGGGCGTGGAGGTGATCTTGAGCTTGCCGTCCTTGGTGACGATGAGCCAGGCCCAGCCGGAGCCGAAACGCTTCACTCCGGCCTCGCCGAAGAGTTTTTTGAAGTCGTCGATGCTGGTGAAGGTGCTCTGGATCGCTTCACCGAGTTTGCCTTCGGGGCCGGTCGGGCCGCTGCCAGCCGGGGCCATCCATTTCCAGAACCAGGTGTGGTTCACGTGGCCGCCGCCGTTGTTGCGGATGGCCATCTGGGAGGCTTCGGGCAGAGATTTGATGTCGGAGACCAGGTCGATGGCGTCCGTTTTGCTGATGTTCGCCGCCTTGAGTGCATCGCCGAGCTTGGTGATGTAGGCGGTGTGGTGCTTGCCGAAGTGGATGTTCATCGTCAGGGCGTCGATGTGGGGTTCCAGGGCTTCAGGAGCGTAGGGCAGGGGAGCCTGGGTGAGTTCCAGCGCATGGCTGCTGGTGGGGACAATGAGCGAGCCTGCGAGGGCGGCGGTGCTGGTGGTGAGGAAGTGGCGGCGGTTCATGGTGTTGGGGTGTGGGTGAGCTTCCAGAATACGAATTCAGAGGGGGCGATGTCACGGCGAAAGTGCCGCGTGCAATCTTTTGTCACCGTGGTAGTTTGGCATTTGTCATGGCCGCAGTCACCCATCCCCCCGAATGGACCACTCCGCAGTCCTCTTTTCGTTCTCGCGACGATTGGAGCCTGAAATGGTGGGTGATGTTCGCGCTCATCCTCTCCGTGGTGTTTCACATGATGCTCGTGGTCGGCTTTGACACGCTGGGCATCTCGAATGTGACACCCACCAAGCCGCGCGAAGTGCCGGAGCGTGTGCGCATCAGCGAGCAGGTGCTGAAAGACCAGCAGGCCATCCAGGAGATCCCAGAAATCATCGCTCCCGGCAACGTGCCAGACATGAAGGCTTTTGAGCCGAAATTGGATGATTTCGACAAGCTGCAGGAACTGCCGAAGAATCAGGAGATCGACCTCACGCCGAATGTGAAGGAGATCACCAATTTCATCCGCGCCAACGATCCGGGAGACGGTGCGCCCGGCACATCCAAAGGCGTTGATATGGCGAAGCTGCTCGCCCCAGCGGCCATGGACGGGCCGGACATCGCCGCAGAGATGGCCAGCGTGCGCCGGGATGTCTTGTCCAAACCCATCTCAGAAAAACAAATGCTGCTGGATGCAGGAGCCGCAGACCCAGGCGAGGGGGGCAAGATGGACAGCGGCCTCCTTGACGCTGTCAAAAGCCAGAGCACGACGGCCGCTTCAGGCGCACGCGTTAAGGGCTTCAGCAACCTCGATGATCTGCTTGGTGGCGGCGGCAAGATGGGAGGCAGTACGGCCCCGATTCTGATGCCTACCGACCTGCTGTTTGAGTATGGCAGCGACCAGCTCGCCGAGGCGGCACGCCTCAGCCTGATGAAGCTGGGTTTCCTCATTCAAAAAAACCCGGATTCGCTCTTCATCATCGAAGGCCACACCGACAGCTTCGGCGGTGAGGACTACAATCTCGAGCTCAGCATTCGCCGTGCGACTGCGGTGGTGAGCTGGCTGCGTGAATCGCTTGGACTCGGAACCGACCGCATTCAGGCCGTGGGCATGGGCAAGTCGAAGCCGATCGTCAGCGTCGCTGGCACGGTGGAGCAGCAGGGCATGAACCGCCGCGTGGAAATCAAGGTGCGGCCGAAAAAGTAACCCCTTTCACGCCAACCCCGCAGTCCGCATGTCGGTAAAGTCCGTGTATCTGCAGTTAACGAAACTATGGCTGCGCGGCGGCCGCTGGGTGGTGATGTTCGCGTGTCTGATCTTTTTTGCCTGGTGCTACATGCGGGCCTTTCAGCGGCAGGGGATCACCCGTTCAGATCCCCTTCCAGAGCATGAGCGGATGTATCTGAATGCCGCCATCGAAACGCGGAAGGATCTGACGCCGGATTTCTCCAAAAGCGTTTCCCAGCCGCTGAACGACTGGCTGCCGCACCGCACGGATGGTGTGGTGCGCCCCATCTGGCCCTGGCTGGCCGCATGGAATGTCGGGGCAGAGCAGCCCCTGTCATCCGGCCCCTTGAGCAATGAGGATCAGCGTGTGCTTGGGTCCAGCAAGTGCTGGCTCATGGGGCTGAGCCTGGGCTTTTTGATGATGCTCGGACTGGCGGCGGCACGGGCGTTTTCAGTGCCAGCGGCGTTGCTCACGATTTTGACCATCGGCTTTGGTGTGCTGCTGCCTTCCACCGCTGAGTTTTCACCGGATGTGCTTTTTCAGCTGCTGTTTCTGCTCACCTGGGTTTGCTGTGTTGCGGCGTTGAAACGCAATTCCCTCTGGCTTTACGGTTTGATAGGCCTGTTCTCGGCCTTGGCGAATCTGACACTGCCCACCACCACCACGCTGGTGCTCGTCTTCATCGCCGTGAGCACGCTGCGCTGGCTGTGGGGCTGGGTCCTGGCCCACTTGCCGCATGAAGGTGGAACGTCGCTCTGGGTGTGGCGCAATCACTGGCTGGGCATGGTCCTGCTGGTGGCCTGCCATCTGATCACGGTAGGCCCCATGATGGCGTATTCGAAGGAGAAACTGGCAGACGCCACACCCTTTCACTGGCGGTGGTTCGAAAATGAAACCGCCATGCAGCAGTGGACGGCGGTGCATCGGACACGCGAAGCTTTGCAGGCTGTGCCCGCAGGAGAAATGCCCAGCTTTGCGAACTACCTCGCAACGCATTCGCCCAAGGCGAGGCAGGAGCGCTTTTGGCAAGGCGGGCTGAAAATGATGGCGGCGGTGCTGCAGTTCCCTTGGAGCTTTGATTCGCTGCCGCATGAACGCGGGGTTTTTGTGATCGTTCTGGCCAGTATTCTGTGCCTTCTGCTGTTGATCATCGCGTTCGTGGCACCGCGTGCGGCACATGCCGGGCAGGCCTTGCATCCTGAAACAGCGCCGCTGGCTTTGTTCAGCATTGTGGCTTTCGCGGCCTGCACGCTTGATTTCGGCTGGGACATGCCGGTGCTGACCTGGGGAAAACGTCATCTGGCCTTGTATCCGCCACTGGTGCTCAGCCTGCTCTGGGCCAGCGAGGCCTTGGTGCATCGTGCACGCCGGCGCAACATGCGGCTGCCAGTCTTCGTGATCTATGAAACGGTGCTGTGGGCGCTCTGCATTCTGGCCTTCTGGCGAGTGATCGCGGTCTTGCAGCCGGGCTCATTCGCGGCATGAATGCGCGCCCCTCTTCATGGCTGCCCCCAAACATCGTTTCATTCTCTGCTTCGACTTCGATGGCACTCTCATCCATCCCGAGAGAGATCCCGTGTTTCATCCAGGACTCGGGCAGATGATTCAACTGCTGCGCGAACAGGGCGCGGCGTGGGTGATCAATACGGGCCGCGGCTTGAGCCAGACCATCGAGGGGCTAGCGCAGCATGGCATCTACATGGAGCCGGATTTCATCATCGCGCAGGAGAGTGACATTTATAAGCCGGGCTTCTTCAGCCGCTGGACGGACTACGGTTCCTGGAACCGGCTGGCGCGGCGTGCACAGGAGCGGTTTGCCAAAGACCATCAGGCATCCCTTCAAGACATCCGCCGCATGGTGGAGACACAGACCCAGGCCTCGTTCATCACCGGTGGTGACGGTGAGATGGGCATTGTGGGCACCAGCGACTACGAACTCGACGGCATTTGTGCTTACATCGATACGCACGCACGGCAGTTCCCGGACATTGGCTACCATCGCAACGGCATCTACCTGCGCTTCTCGCACAGCGGCTACAGCAAAGGCACCGCGCTCAGCGAACTGGCGCGCCTGCTCGGACTGGATGCCTCGGTGTGCTTTGCCGCCGGTGACAATTTCAATGACCTCAGCATGCTGGATCCACGCCATGCCCGCATGATCGCCTGCCCAGGAAATGCGGTGGAGCCGGTGAAACAGATCGTCCATTCACGCGGTGGATTCATCGCCACACGCTTCGCCAGCGAGGGCATGATGGAGGCGCTGACACATTTTTTTGGCAATTCCCCGCCTCCAGCGCCCTTATTTTAACAATTCTAAAGCTTTCGAGGGAAGTTTTCCCTTGCCGAATGGGTTGAGGTGTGGAAATCTCTGCGCCCCTCGTCCCAAAATGACGGGGCAACTCTTACTTTTTCAGGTTATGGCATACGCAATCATCAAAACAGGCGGCAAGCAGTACAAAGTCTCCGTGGGCGACAAGTTCGACGTGGAGAAACTCGAAGCTGCAGAAGGCGACACCGCGACCTTCGATCAAGTGCTCGCCGCCGGCGAAGGCAGCAGCATCACCGTGGGCGCTCCGACCCTGGCAGGCGCCAGCGTCTCCGCCAAGGTGATCAAGCAGCACAAGGCTGACAAGGCCACCACCTTCAAGTTCCGCAAGCGCAAGGGCTTCCACAAGACCCGTGGTCACCGCCAGCCGCTGACCCTCGTGCAGATCACCGCCATCAACGCTTAATCCCTTAATACTCACTTCTTATGGCCCATAAAAAAGGACAAGGTTCCGTCAAAAACGGTCGCGACAGCCAGAGCAAGCGTCTTGGCGTCAAGAAATTCGGCGGCGAAGCCGTCATCGGTGGCAACATCATCCTCCGCCAGCGTGGCACGAAGTGGGTTCCAGGCCGCAACGTCGGTCTTGGCCGTGACCACACCATCTTCGCTCTCGTGGCTGGCCGAGTCCTTTTCGACAAGGATGGCCGTCGTGTGAATGTCGAGCCTGTTGCTGCTGAGCCAGCCGCTGCCCTC
>NZ_JBIPNG010000479.1:0-5090 GCF_044373815.1 Prosthecobacter sp.
TGCATGCCCAGCAGTTCGCCCAGCGCGTGCAGAGCGAAGGCGGCAAAGACACCGCCGATCAAGTCCGCTACGCCTTCAAGCTCGTTGATGGCAAAGCCCCCTCAGAGTCCGATGTGCAGCAGAGCGTCGAATTCGTGCAGGCCCAGACCGAGTACTACAAGGCCAATCCCACCCCCCTCGAAGTCCAGCTCGGCGCAGCCTCCAAAACCCCCGCCGATCCCGCCTTCCTCGGCCTCACCGCTTTGTGCCACGCGCTGCTCAGCTCCAATGCTTTGCTGTATGTGGACTAGGCCACGCGGTGTTTGATATGGACTGCGGTTGCGCAGTGAGGCACGAACGTAGCTACCGCTTTCGCCGTCCTCGGCGACTCTCGCATACCACAAGATACTCGAAGGCGGTAGAGCATTTTGCGAAGCTGATTTCCGGAAAGCGAGTGTGGAGACGCTCGGCGGCGGCTTGAGGATAAGCCGCCCTGCCTCGCGCTGGGCGTTCGCATGGCCAACATAGGTAGGGCTGGCTGTCCTCAGCCAGCCGCCGTCGAAGCCCACGATTCTCGATCAAGAAACAGCCTGCTAAGCAGACATGAGTTTTGCGAACTGCTATAGCTATCGAGGCCGCATTGATTCGCTGTGGTTCACCCATACGGCTTCAGCCACTCCGTGCTCTTCAATTCCAGCGCCGAGGTGAAGCTGGCCGTCGGGTAAGGTTCATCCGCCTCCGATTTCCAAAAGTTCTCCGGCACCGAGGCAAACTCAAAGCCCAGGTGCATCTGCCCATCCCGCGTCAGCGTGATGCCGCTCGGAGTCAGCGTGACCGATTCACATCCTTCCAAAGGATGACCCTCCGCCAGCAATGAGCGCGTGGCGGCGGCGATCAGTTCATCATACCTCCCGATGAACTGCTGCCACAGCGCCACCTGCGCATTCGTGGGGCCGAAGCCATAGGCGCTCAGTCTCACCGGCTTTCCCGTTGGCAGCACCGGCTGCGCATGCCAGGTCTTGTAAAACGCCGAGTGCTCATAGTCACCGATGATGGCATGATGCCCCGGGACGCGGGCCTCCTGCCGCATGCGCCGCGCCAGATCCAGCACCATCACCGTCGCCAGCAAAGCGCCAAAGACCGCCGCGATTTGAAGGACGACGCCGGCGTTGGACAGCACCGTCACATCCCAGTCAGGGAGGGTGACCGTAGGCAGCCGTCTCAAGACTTTGAAAACCAGCCACACGCCGATGCAAAGCGCCAGCCCGATGATGCACACGGTGAGGAAGCCGCACACAAAGACCACCAGCCAGCCCTGCATGGACGGCCGCGCAAACGCATGGGCCGTGTTGTAGTTGAAGATCTTCATCGCCTTGGGTTGCCGGATTGGAAGCACGGCGTGCTGCCTCCGCGCCGCTTCTGGTTGAATGGCAGCGTTTTATCACTTCTCCTCCTGCGGTGTCGAGATTATTCCGCAGTGCGACAAAAGTTGCATTGGGCGCGGGCGGTCACGGCACAGGGCCGGCCAAATTCGTCGCAAAACCATTCGTCAATCTTCATTCTCACTTCATCATTGCGGCATGGCTCAGGCAATCATGAATCCAGAAGAAGTCCGGCGCTTCGCGCAGGAGTTGAAACGCTTCAACACGGAAATGCAGCAGCGCTCCGCCTCCCTGCAGAGCCGCTTCACCGCCCTCGGCGAGACCTGGCAGGACGCCGAGCATGAGAAGTTCGCCGCCGAGTTCACCACCACCATGAAAGCCATCAAGCGCTTCATGGAGATGTCAGAGCAGCACACGCCCTTCCTCCTCCGCAAAGCGCAGCGCATTGAGGAATACCTCAGCCAGCGCTGAGCTGGGAACACCCCAACCACGCACTGCTGAAACATGGCTGACCAGGCACGCATCTCGAATCTCGATTCCATCGAGTCCTTTCGCGTTGCGCTCATCGTCTTCATCAACAAGACCCGCCAGACGCTCGACACCGTGCAGGACGCGGTGAAAAAAACGCGCGGCTGGGTGCAGACCGAGCAGCCAAACTACTGGCAGCAGCAGATCCGCATGCGGCAGAAGAAGCTCGATCAGGCGCAGCAGGAGCTCATGAGCGCACGCATGTCCGAGTTCATTGACAATCCCACCGTCCAGCAGATGGCCGTGCGGAAAGCCCGCGCCGCGCTCGAGGAGGCCCAGGCAAAGCTCGACCGCACCAAGGCATGGGGGCGTGATTTCGACCGCACCATTGATCCGCTCGCGCGCAAAACGGACTCCCTGCGCGACTACCTCGACAGCGATCTCGCCAAGGCCGTGGCCTACCTCGTCGAAATTCAGAAAATACTTCAGGCCTACAACGAAACTCCGGCCCCTCCCGCGAGTTCGGACTCCTGATCCTCGGACTGCCTCCCCGCTGGCCCGCTGTCAGCCGTCCGCCACCTGCTTCTGACCGTCCACCGCCCGCTCGTTACCGTTCACCACTTCCAGCCTAACGTTTGAGCACCTGCTGCTTATCCTCGACTGCTTACCGGCCCATGAATCTCATCCAAAACGCCCGCGAACTCTCGGAGCAGTGGCATGCCACCAAGGTGCACTGGCGTGACGCCAAGGCGCTGGAATTTGAAAAAACCTACCTTGAGCAGCTGCCCGGTCTCATGACCAAGACCGGCGCCATGATCAACGAACTCGAAAACCTGCTCCGAAAGATCCGCAAAGACTGTGAACAGCTCCCTTGATCTCCGCTCCTCGCGCATTGCCTCCCTGCACATCTCGCTGCGTGACACCATCAGCGACTTTGCCACGCGCAGCGAGCAGATCGCCCGCGAAATCCGCTCCAAGCGCTACACCGCCGAACAAAACCACCTCCAGCAGCTGGAGACGTTTGATGCGCAGCACGGCACCACCGTCAGCGAAGTCGCGGCTCAGTGGGATGATTACGTCAAGACCATCCACGAACGCCACGCGCTGCGCACCACTTCCTTCAAACGCTACGAGGACCGCATCAAGCGCGACCTCAAGGCCATGGTGCAGAAGGAGCGCGAGCGCTGGCTCGGGCGCCAGCAGATGCGCCGTGTGCATGCAGACGCCATTCGCAAACGCGGCCTGCAGCAGCTTGATCACAACACCGACGCCCTGCTGGAGCGCCTCACCGCCGCCAAAGAACGTCTTCTCGCAGTGCTGAAGGCCACCGGCGAACGCCTCGGCCGCAAGACCGCCCCCGCACCGAACACCCGCCTCACGCTGGCAGACATCCCCGCCCGCATTACCGACATTGAAGGGCATGCTCAGGGCCTCGAAGAGCAGCTCGCCGCCGGCAAAAGCTCCGGCATGTTCAAGATGTTCTCCAAGCCGCGTGTGGATCTGCAGGAGCTCAGCGCCGCAGTGCTGGATTACGAGACCTGCCTGCAGGAACTGGATGCCGCCAAAGATGCCGCTGCCGCGCAGCTTCAGGCGGACTATGACCACACCGATGGGCTCGTCACCGCCGACTGGAACCGCACGGAAGAAGTCGCTGAGAAATACCGCCTGGCCATGCTGCGCAGGCTTGCCTCGCAGATCCCCGCCTGCCTCACCCGCAATGAGCACCTCCTCGCCCGCAATTTGCAGCGCTTTGAGGTGGAAAAAGCCGCCGCCATCGCACAGGTCAGCGGCCCCCTCATGCTGCAGCGTCAGCAGCTCAATGACCAGCACGATGCCACGATGCACGCCATGCAGGCATCGGCACAGCAGCGCTGGTTCAAGCTGCAGGCCGAGTGGAATCAAAAAATCCCCCCGCTGCTCGCCTCGGTGGAAGAGATCGAGCAGGACGCCACCGCGAAGCTGGAAGCCTGGACCACCACCTACCAGCCGCATGAGCTCTTTCCAAACGCCGTGCGCTTCGGTGCGCTGAAGCTGGACCTCAGCGCCCAGGCGGCGTTGTTTGCCAAAGAGACGCCCTTCGATCTGCGCGGTCATGAGCGCATCACCCTGCCTCTCGCGCTTTCCTTCCCGCAGGAGGGTTCATTGCTCATCGAAACCGACGACGACGGCGGCAAGTGGGTGGCCGATGTGATGAACGACGTCATCTTCCGTCTCTTCACCCAGTCACCTCCCGGAAAGGTTCACTTCACCATCATCGACGCCGTCGGTCTCGGGCAGAACTTCGCCGGCCTCATGCACCTGGCCGACTACGAACCCGCCCTCATCAACCGCCGCATCTGGACGCAGCGTGAGCAGATCGAAGAGCGCCTCATCGAGCTCAACGAGCACGTGGAAAAGGTCATCCAGATGTACCTGCGCAACGAGTACGCGACCATCACCGAGTACAATGAGCAGGCCGGCAGCGTGGCGGAGAAGTACCACTTCCTCGTCATCGCCGGACTGCCCGCCGCCTTCAATGAATCGTCCATCGCGCGTCTGAAAAGCATCGTCATGAGCGGCGCACGCTGCGGCGTCTTTGTGCTCATTCATTGGGATAAACGCCAGCCGCTTCCTGAAGGACTCAGCGCCGAAGACCTGCGCAAAAACTGCCTGCGCATCGTGCGGGAAAAAGGTGTCGTCAGCTTCAATGGCATTCGCACCCTGGAACTCGATGCCCCGCCGCCGGATGCCATCGCTGCAGATCTCGCCCATCAGATCGGCCAGGCCAGCATCGACTCCAACCGCGTGCAGGTCCCGTTCAGTGTCGTCACCCCCAAGGAGATGTGGTCGGAAAGCACCACCAACGAACTCCGCATCGCCATCGGCCGCACCGGCGCCACCAAGCTGCAATACCTCGCCATCGGCAAAGGCACCAAGCAGCACGCCCTCCTCGCAGGTAAAACCGGTTCCGGTAAATCGACCCTGCTGCACATCATCATCACCAATCTCGCCCTCTCCTGCAGTCCGGATGAGGTGGAATTCTACCTCATCGACTTCAAGAAAGGCGTCGAGTTCAAGTGCTACGCGGACAACAAACTGCCGCACGCCAAAGTCATCGCCATTGAAAGCGATCGCGAATTCGCATTGAGCGTTCTCCAGCGCATCGACGAAGAACTTCGCCGGCGCGGCGAACTCTTCCGCAAAGCCGGCGCGCAGGATCTCGCCGGTTACAAGCGCGTCGGCGGCACCGAGCCCATGCCGCGCGCCATGCTCATTATTGAC
>NZ_JBIPNG010000480.1:0-5058 GCF_044373815.1 Prosthecobacter sp.
TTCATGCCCTGCGCACCAGGCGTGAGCACGAGTTCGGCACCCAGAAGAGCGAGCAGCGTGCGGCGCTCCAAGGACATCGTCTCAGGCATCGTCAAAATCAGGCTGTAGCCCTTCGCAGCGGCGACAAAAGCCAGCGCAATGCCGGTGTTGCCGCTGGTGGGTTCGATGATGACGGTGTCAGGCTTCAAAATCCCACGCTTCTCTGCGTCCTCGATCATGGCGGCACCGATACGATCCTTCACGCTGCCGAGCGGATTGAAGAATTCACACTTCAAAGCGATCGTGGCGTTGAGACCGGCGGTGACTTTGTTGAGCTTCACCAGCGGTGTTTTGCCGACGGTTTCGACGATGTTGTTGTAGATGCCCATGATGTTTGGAGGTTAGCAGTAGAAGACGAGGCTGGCCGTTTATAGCAACGGTGCGGGATTAGTGCTGATTGCAGAACTCTTCGAAGCGGTCCATGCCGGCGTTGATCACGTCCAGTCCAGTAGCGTAGCTGAAACGCACGGTGTGCTCGGCACCAAAGGCGACGCCGGGAACGATGGCGACCTTCTGCTTGCTGAGCAGCTTTTCACAGAAGTTCACGCTCTTGATCTGCGTCGGCTCGATGTCGACCAGGAAGTAGAAGGCGCCCATTGGCTCGACCACACGGACGTTCTTGATGTTGTTCAAGCGGCCCAGCATATACTGACGGCGCACATCGAACTCATCGCGCATGTCGCTGACGATCTGCTGGTCCATCTGCAGGGCGGCCAGTGCACCATACTGGGCAAAGCTGGTCGGATTGCTGGTGGTGTGGCTCTGGATGGTGTCGATGGATTCAGCGATTTTCTTCGGAGCGGCGGTGTAACCCAGACGCCAGCCGGTCATCGCATAGGCCTTGGAGAAGCCGTTGATGGTGATGGTGTGGTCGTAGATATCCTTGCTCAGGGAGGCGATGCTGATGTGCTCATTGCCGCCATAGACCAGCTTCTCATAGATTTCGTCGGAGAGGATGACGATGCCTTCGCCCACGGCGATATCGGCCAGTGCGGTGAGTTCTTCGCGGGTATAGATGGAACCGGTCGGATTGCCGGGGGTGTTCAGGATGATCATCTTCGTCATCGGGGACATGGCGTCCTCGAACTCATCCGGAGTGAGCTTCCAGCCGTTTTCACGCTTCGTTTCGACGATCACCGGGATGCCGCCGACGATACGCACCATTTCTGGGTAGCTCGTCCAGTAAGGAGCAGGAATGATCACTTCGTCCCCTGGATTCACACAGGCAAGGATGGCGTTGTAGCAGGAGTGCTTGGCACCGCAGTTCACGCTGATCTGGGAGGCTTCATACTGCACGTTGTTATCAACCAGCAGCTTTGCAGCGATGGCTTCACGCAGTTCGAGGATGCCGGCGCTTTCGGTGTAGCGGGTTTTGCCGGTGTTCAGAGCTTCGATGGCGGCGGCGATGATCGGTGCAGGCGTGTCGAAGTCGGGTTCACCGGCTCCGAAGTTCAGCACGTCCACTCCCTGCTTCTTCAACGCCTTCGCCTGGCTGGTGATAGACAGGGTCATTGAAGGAGCTACTTCGGCGATGTTCTTGGCGATAAAATCCATGGTCAGGTGTGGTTGGGCGGGTGAAAAAGGCGGGGGGCCATCTATAAAGGCGGGGGCGGGAAGTTTGTCAATCA
This sequence comes from Prosthecobacter sp., assembly GCF_044373815.1. Classification (GTDB taxonomy): domain Bacteria; phylum Verrucomicrobiota; class Verrucomicrobiia; order Verrucomicrobiales; family Verrucomicrobiaceae; genus Prosthecobacter. The sequence goes on from NZ_JBIPNG010000480.1 coordinate 1,668, forward strand.
TTCCTCCCACCGCAGACAAAGGGCGGCTTGTGTCCAGCGCCACACCGCCTTAGTCGTAAAGCCCATGAGTCAACCACGCCCGCCTTCCCCTTCCCGTCAGCCCGCCGTCCCCATCCGAGGCATGGCACTGGATGTTTTGGGGGAATGGTCCGGAGGGGAGCGTTTTGCCGCCGATTTGATGGACCACATCCAGCGCGACAACTTCCTTAGCCTGCCCGACGCCGCCTTTTTGCGTGACATTGTCCTTACCACACTGCGCAATCTTTCCCTGCTCGACCACTGGATCGCCGTGATCACCGAGGACAAGCACCTCGACCACCGCAGCCGCTGGGGCCTGCGCATCGGCCTGTGCCAGGTATTGATCCTCAAAGTTTCAGAATACGCCGCGGTGAATGAAACCGTGGCCGCCACCGGCCGTGCACGGAGCCTGATCAATGCCGTCCTGCGCCGTGCCTGCCGCGAATCCGAAGAACTGCTGGCCATGACAGCCACGCTGCCGCTGGAAACTCGCACCTCGCACCCGAAATGGCTCATCGAGCACTGGCTCGGCCTCTTTGGCGAAGCCAAAACGACCGCCCTCTGCGAGTGGAATCAAGTCCCTGCCCCGATCTGCGCCCGCATCAACCGCCTCTACCCGCAGATGACCGAGACGACGGAAGACTTCATCGTCTGCGACCACCTGCCGCGTGAAGATTTGAGCGTGGGCAGGGTGTACATGCAGGATCCCAGCACTGCCATCGCTCCGCGCCTGCTCGCCCCACAGCAGGGCCAGCGCGTGCTGGATGCCTGTGCGGCACCCGGTGGCAAAACCGCCTTGCTCGCCCAGCTCATGGAAAATACCGGCGAGATCATCGCCTGCGATGTCGCCCCGGGCCGCCTGCGCCGTTTGGAGGGCAATCTTCACCGGCTCCATGTCGCCAACACCCAAATCGAGCAGCACGACTGGGCGGACCCGCAGATCCCCGACTTTGCCAAGGCCGGCTTTGATCGCATCCTGCTCGACGTCCCCTGCTCAAACACCGGCGTCATGCGCCGCCGTGTGGACGTACGCTGGCGTTTAACGCCCGAAGACATCACCGCACAGGTGGAAACCCAAACGCAACTGCTCAAAAACTGCCTCCGCGTCCTCAAACCGGGCGGCGTCCTTGTTTATAGCACGTGCAGCATCGAGCCTGCTGAAAACGAACTGCTCGTCGCCAGCGTCCTGGAAGCCACCCCCGGCTTCGAACCCGTCAAACTCCGCCACAGCTTCCCGCCGGACGATCAGATGGATGGAGCTTTCGCTGCCGCGATCCGGCGTGTGTAAAATTCGTGCGTGACATTTTCCCCGCCCTTCAACAAGAATCCTCACCTCGCTCATGAAATTCACGTCCCTTTTCCTCGCCCTTGCGCTCACAGCACAAGTCTTCGCCGCCGATGCCCCAAATGCTGCCGGTTTGCAGCTCTACAGTCTGCGCAGCCAGTTCAAGCTGCGTGGTGTGCCATGGACGCTTGACCGCGTGAAGGAGTTTGGCCTCAAGGAGGTTGAACTCGCCGGCACCTACGATCTCACCGCCGAACAGTTCAAAGCCGAGCTGGAGCAACGCGGCCTCAAAGCCGTCAGCAGCCACTTCCCCTACGCACGCTACAAGAACGATCTCGACAACGTGGTGAAGGAAGCAAAGACCCTCGGCCTCAAGTATGCCGGCTGCGCATGGATCGACCACAAAGACAGCTTCGACGAAGCCGAGTGCCGCGATGCCATCGCCGTTTTCAACAAAGCCGGTGAAGCGCTGGCCAAGGAAGGCATCACGATGTTTTACCACGCCCACGGCTTCGAATTCGAGCCCTACGGCGACGGCACCCTGCTCGATCTCTTCCTTAAGGAGACCAAGCCCGAATTCGTCTCCATGCAGATGGACATCCTGTGGATCATCTTCCCCGGCCAGGACCCGGTGAAGCTGCTGAATAAGTACAGCGGCCGCTGGAAGCTCATGCATCTCAAGGACCTGAAGAAAGGCGTCGCCACCGGCTTCCTCACCGGCAAGACCGACGTGGCCAACGACGTCACCCTCGGCACCGGCCAGATGGACTGGAAAGCCATCTTTGCCGCCGCCCGCAAGAATGGTGTGCAGCATTATTTCATCGAAGACGAATCCCCTTCTTCGCTGGAGCAGATTCCCAACAGCCTGACTTTCCTGCGCGCCAACGGCTTCGAGTGATCACATGTCACGCCGCCTCCACGCCATCATCCTGCATGGCGTTTTCATCCTGTCGGGTATTTCAGCGCTGATCTACCAGCTCGTCTGGCAGCGTGCGTTGCTGACGATCTACGGCAGCAACGTCGAATCCGTGGCGATGGTCGTGGCTGCCTTTCTCGCCGGACTCGGCATTGGCAGCATCGCAGGCGGCTGGATTTCCAAATCGACGCGCGCGCCGCTCGTGCTGCTGTTTGGACTCGCAGAGCTGGGCGTGGGTGCTTATGGCCTCATCTCGTTGAAGTTGTTCGACGCAGTCGGTGCGCTGACTTCCGTGCAGTCACACGGCCTCACCACCGGCGCGCTCGTCTTCCTGCTGGTGTTTCTGCCCACTTTGCTCATGGGGGCCACGCTGCCGCTACTTGTAGCGCATCAGGTGCGCGATACGGCGCATGTGGGCCAAAGCGTAAGCCGCCTCTACTTTGTGAACACGCTCGGTGCTGCGCTCGGAGCCTTCATCGCCGCACACTGGCTGCTCGGCAGGTTCGGCATGAGCGGCACCACGCGCATCGCCGCCTGTTTGAATGCCGCCGCCGCTCTCATTGTGCTGCTCGTCTTGAGAAAACCCGCCGTAGAGTCTGCTGACGATGCAAAGGCATTTGTGGCCAATCCGGGATGCGAGATTCCTTTCCGCACCGCCTTGCTTTGGTCTGCGTTTTCCGGCTTTCTGGCGCTCTCCTGGGAGATTATCTGGTCACGGGTCTTCAACTTTGCCAGTGCCTCCAAAGCCCCTGTGTTCGGCTACATGCTTGGCAGCTATCTCCTCGGCCTCGCGCTCGGTTCGCTGTTCAGTCCCCGGACTCTGAAACAAACCCGTGACCTGCGGCTCAAGTTTGGGCGCTGGGTTCTTCTGTCGAGTGTGGGTGCTTTCATGATTGCGCCGCTCACGGCCATCATGGCGACGCAGGCCTATTGGGAATATGGGTTCTACCTCGTGATAGCAGCAGGCACATTGCTGGGAGTCACTTTCCCACTGCTCTGCCAGGCGGCGATTCCGCCCAACAAAGAAACCGGGAGCCGCCTGTCCTGGCTCTATCTAGCCAACATCATCGGCTCCGGAACCGGCAGCCTGCTCACCGGGTTTCTATTCATGGAATGGATGAGCATGCAGATGCTCAGCGTGGCATTACTGCTCGTTTCGTGGCTCTGGGCTG
>NZ_JBIPNG010000095.1:0-16976 GCF_044373815.1 Prosthecobacter sp.
GTCTATCTGAACACCGGCTTCCTGCCAGCCTCCCAGGCCAAGCTGAACATCTATGATCTCGGCATCGTCCTCGGCGCGACTCTCACGGAAATGACCCGCACCTTCCGGCATAAGCCCTATCGCGCCGTGGATCATGTCGCACGCCTCTACCGCTCGTTGAAATATGCCGGCATCACGCTGCCCCTCTCACCAGAGGAGATGCTGACAAAAACGAACGAGCTTGCCGAAACGAACTGCAAGCTGCTGCGGCCGGACGAGGATCTCGGCATCGTCCATTTCGTCACACCTGGAGAAAACGCGCTCTATGCCGGCTCCGCAGGCGCTGCAGGTCCCATGACGCCGACGATCTGCATTCACTCCTTCCCCCTGCGCCTCAGCATGTGGCGGCATCTCTTCGTCGAAGGCGCGCACGTCGTCACGCCCTCCATCCGTCACATCCCGCCGCAATGTGTCGAGCCCAAGATGAAGAACCGCAGCCGCCTGCACTGGTTCCTCGCCGACAAGCAGTCCCAGGCCGTCGATCCGCGCGCCATCACGCTGCTGCTCGATCTCGATGGCAACGTCACCGAATGCGCCGGCTCCAACTTCGTCATCATCAAAGACAGCACCATCATCACGCCCACCACGCGGAACATCCTCTGGGGTGTCAGCCTGCAGACGGTGAAGGAGCTCGCGGCAGGCATCGGCATGCAGTTCATCGAAAAAGACTTCCAGCCCTACGATGTGATCAATGCCGATGAAGCCTGGCTCACCACCACGCCCTACTGCCTCGCCCCCTGCACCAAGATCAACAACATCCCCATCGGCACCGGCAAACCCGGCCTCTGGTTCAATACCATGCAGTCTGCCTGGAGCGAGCGCGTCGGTATGGACATCGAAACACAGCTGATGCAGTCAGCCCTTTGAACCTCATGAAGTCGCTCCTCATCTTTACCCTCACGCTTCTGACGTCGTACGCCGCTCTGCATGCGGAAGCTCCCAATCCCGGCCAATACTCCGCCGAGAAGTTCGAGGTCAAAGCCACCCGCGGCCACAAGGCCGCTATGCGCGATGGCGTGAAGCTGTCAGTGGATGTCGCGCAGCCGAAAGCTGAAGGCCGCTTCCCCGCGATCCTCATCATCACGCCATACAGCAACAATCCCGGCTTTCAGAAACGCGCCGCATGGTTTGCGAAACGTGGCTACATCGTCGCCGTGGCGGATTCGCGCGGACGCTTTGATTCCGAAGGCACCTGGGACCCGTTTGATCCGAAGCACAAAACCGATGGCTATGATCTGGTCGAGTGGCTCGCCTCGCGTCCGTGGTGCGATGGCAAGGTCGGCATGATGGGCCTGTCCTTCATGGGCTGGGCCCAGTGGTGGACGGCCACGCAGACTCCGCCTTCCCTGAAAGCCATCGTGCCGGAGGTCGCGCCGCCGGATGCCATGTTGAACGCGCCGTATCAAAACGGCGTGCTGGTTTCCTGGATGCTCGACTGGGGCGGTGCCAATGCGGGGCGTGTCGGGCAGACCATGGGCCCGGGGCCGTATGGCGGCTTTGCTTCCGAAGAGCGCCGCCTCACGGACTACATGCAGCTGCCCTACCTGAAGCTGAATGAACTGCGCGGTGCCCTCGATGCGCCATGGTTTGAGAAATGGATCCGGGGAAACACGTCATCGGATCCCTACTGGCAGGGCATCGCCTATCAAAAGCCGGAAGAGTATGCGAAAGTCACAGTGCCATCACTCGCGGCCACGGGCTGGTTTGACGCCGACTTCCCCGGCGCGCCGATGAACTACCTCGCCATGAAGCAGCATGGCGCGACCCCTGAGTCACGCCACCCACGCATGGTCATCGGCCCCTGGCAGCACATCATCAATTCCAGCCGCAAGCTCGGCGCCTTCGACTACGGTGAGCAGGCGGTCATCGACTGGGATGGCTATGTGTGCCGCTGGTTTGATCACTGGCTCAAAGGCATCGACAACAACGTGATGAACGACGCGCCGGTGCATGTCTTTGTCATGGGCCGCAACCAATGGTCCGCTGAGCAAGACTGGCCTCTCCCTCAGACACGCTGGACCAAGTATTACCTCCGCAGCGGCGGCCACGCGAACTCCATCAGCGGCGACGGCCTGCTGGGCACCTCCCCGCCCGCAGAGGGAGACGCCGCGTCCGACTCCTATGTCTACGATCCCGCCAAACCCACGCGCTCGCCCTTCACCGGCGGGCATCTGGAAGACGGCGCCGCCGACACGCGCAAGTCATCCGCCGGCCCCGACGTGCTAGTTTATACCACACCACCGCTGGAGGAAGAAGTCGAAGTCACCGGCCCCATCACCGCCAAGCTCTACGCCGCCACTTCCGCCCGCGACACCGACTGGATGGTCCGCCTCATCGATGTGCAGCCCGACGGCTTCTCCGCCATGCTATGCGAAGGCGTCATGCGCGCCCGCCATCGCGACCCCGACCACAACGGCTCGTTCAATCCGGCAAAGCTCAGCCTCATCACACCCGATCAAGTCCACGAATACACCATCGAGTTCTGGCGGGCGACTTCGAACGCCTTCCTCAAAGGCCACCGCATCCGCGTCGAGATCTCCAGCAGCTTCTTTCCCTACTACCTCCGCAACCTCAACACGGGCGCGGACAATATCGGCCTCGAAACTACCAGCGTCGTCGCCACGCAACGGGTGATGCACAGTACCGGCCAGGCCTCGCATATCGTGCTGCCTGTGATTCCTCGCAAACAGCCATGAGCACGCAATTGAAAGCACTTCTCTGCATCGCCCTCCTTCTCGGCCACTCTCGTGCTGCCGAGCCTCAGGACATCGCCTTCAAATCCACGCTTGATGGCACCGAGCAGCGTTACGTGGAGCTTCTGCCAGAATCCTTTGAGCCCATGATGGCGCATGATGTGCTGATCGCTTTTCACGGTCACGGCTCCGACCGCTGGCAGTTCATCAAGGACTCGCGCGGCGAATGCAAAGGACTGCGCGATGCGGCCAAAACGTTTGGCCTGATCTTCGTCTCGCCCGACTACCGCGCCAAAACCTCGTGGATGGGCCCCGCTGCCGAGGCCGATGCGGTGCAGATCATTTCCGAATTAAAAACGCGCCATCATGTGAACCGCGTCTTCATCGCGGGTGGTTCCATGGGCGGCACGGCGGCACTGACCTTTGCCGCTCTGCATCCTGAGTTGGTCGCAGGTGTGTGCAGCCTGAACGGCATAGCGAATCTGATGGAGTATGACAAGTTTCAGGACGCACGCACAGCTTCGTATGGCGGATCCAGGACTGAGAAGCCTGACGAATACCAGAAGCGAAGCGCCGAGCTCTCGCCGGAGAAGTTCACCATGCCTGTGGCCTTCACCACAGGCGGCAAGGATGACGTGGTGCCACCGCAGAGCGTGCTGCGACTTGCCGAGAAGTTAAAGCAATCCAAACGCAAGGTCCTGAGCATCCACCGCGAAGCGGGCGGACACTCGACGACTTACGAGGACACCGTCGCCGCGATGGAGTTCGTGCTCCGTGAGGCAGGCTCACTGACGTTTGAGCAGAAAGCTACGTGGGTGGCGCGATTGTCCACCTCTCCGGTGATCAAACGCTCCAACAATGAGCGGGAGCGTTTGAACGCAGACATGGGCCTTTTCTCCGCAGGCGTGGGCAACGCGCTGTCCTTTGACACCGCCTTTTCACCCTCCGACATCCGGCTCATCGAACGCGCCGTCCAGCGGAACACCGAACGTGCCGTCTCTGCGACCGCTCCATGGACCACCAAGCACGGCAAAGTCATTCGCAGCTACGTCTCCGCCATCGATGGCTCGATCCAGCCCTACGGCGTGATCATCCCCAAGAGCTACGACGGCTCCAAACCCATGCGGCTCGATGTGGTGCTGCACGGCAGTTCCAAACCGGCCGGCATGAGCGAACTGAAGTTCATCAGCCGTTTCGATGAAGGCGACGAAGAGAAAGGCAATGCACCCGACGTGGACTACATCGAGCTGCATCCGCTTGGCCGAGTGGAAAACTGCTACCGCTGGGCCGGTGAGACAGATGTGTTTGAAGCCATCGAGGCCGTCTGCCGGAACTACAAGATTGATCGCAATCGCATCGTGCTGCGCGGCATGTCGATGGGCGCTTCAGGCACCTGGCACCTTGGCTTGAAGCACCCGGACCGCTTCGTCGCCATCGGTCCCTATTGCGGTTACGTGGACACGCATCGCTTTTCGGAGACGCCCATCCCCGGCTTCATCAAGGTCGGCCCGCTGCCGCCGCATCAGGAGATCGGCCTGCACATGCTCGACTCCGTGGACTACGCCGCAAACGCCACCATGGTGCCGGAGATTGCCTGCATCGGCGACAAGGACACCTTCTTCCAGGCGCACGTCATCATGGGCCAGGCCTTCGCCAAAGAGGGCGTTCCATTCACGAATCTCATCTCACAGGGCACAGGTCACGTCATCGATCCCAAGACACATGCCGAGCAAATGCGCCGCATCGGTGAATACGCAGCAAAGGGGCTCGATCATGATCCGCCGCAGCTTCGCTTCGTCACTTGGACGCTCAAATACAACCGCTGCCACTGGCTCGAACTCCTCAGTCTCGGCAGGCACTACGAGCGCGCCGAGTTCCGTGCCCGCGTAACCGCCGACGACATCGAAGTCAGCGATGTCCGCAACATCACGCGCTTCGCCATTCATCGTCCCATTAACAAGCTCCGCATTGCCGGTGCGGACATCGCCCTGCCACCGCACGCAGCCGCTGACGCCCTCGTCTTCACTAAAACCGGTGACTCCTGGCGCTGCGATGGCCCGCGCAAAGAGATCAAGCTCACCGGCAAGCAACCCGGCCTTCAAGGCCCCATCGACGACGCCTTCGCCACGCCCTTCCTCTGCGTACGCGGCACCGGCAAACCCTGGACCCCCGCAGTCAACACTTGGGCCGCCGCCGAATTGCAGCGCTTCGAATACGAATGGGCCCGCTACATGCGCGGCCCACTTCCTGTGAAGGACGACATCGAAGTCACCGAGGACGACGTGCGCGACAAACACCTCATCCTCTTCGGCGATCCCGGCAGCAATTCGTGGATCGCCAAAGCACTGCCGCAGCTCCCGCTCACATGGACACGCGAGGAGCTTCGGCTTGGCGCAGAAGCGCAGTCCGCCCAAGATCATTCACCGGCCTTCATCACCGTCAGTCCGCTCGCCAAAAACCGCTACCTCGTCATCAACAGCGGCCACACTTTTCACGAGAAGGAGTTCTCCGCCTTCAACTACCTGCTCTTCCCACGTCTCGGCGACTGGGCGGTGATTCAGGTGGGCGCAGCGGAGAAAACCATCCGCGCCGGATACTTTGATGAGGAATGGCGGAAGGCTCGCCTTGTTGCACCGTAGAATACCTTTCTCATGCCCCGAATTCTCATCGCTGAATGCAAACAGGAAGTCTCCACCTTCAATCCCTTCTTGAGCGGATACGACGACTTCACGCTCCGTCACGGCCAGTCCATTCTCGACTACCACCGCCAGGTCCGCAGTGAAGTCGGCGGAGCCTTGAGCGTGTTCGATGCGACGCCCGGCGTGGAGCTCGTTCCCACCTGCAGCGCCCATTTCATCACCTCCGGCGGCACGCTCTCGGATGCGGCGTTTGAGCGCATCGCGGACGAACTGCTCTCCAGCATCAAGTCAGCGCCGCCCGTGGATGGCATTTACTTTTCCCTCCATGGCGCGATGGCGACGCAGAGCCTGAATGACCCCGAAGGCTGGCTGCTGCAGCAGACGCGCAAGGTCGTCGGCGAGCAGGTGCCCATCGTCATCTCGCTCGATCTCCACGGCATCCTCACCGACCTCATGCTTGAGCAGAGCGATGCCGCCGTGGCCTTTCACACCTACCCCCATGTCGATTTCTTCAGCACCGGCGAGCGTTCCGCGCGCCTGCTGCTGCGCATTGTCTCTGGCGAGGTGAAACCCGTCACGGCCAAGGTGCGTGTACCCGCCCTCGTGCGTGGCGATGAACTCATCACCGCCTCCGGCTCCATTCGTCACGCAGTGAATACCGCGATGCAGGTCGAGCAAAGCCCAGGCGGACTCTCAGCCGCGATGATGTGGGGCAATCCTTTCACCGATGTGCCTGCCCTCGCCTCGAACAGCCTGGTCGTAACGGACAACGATCCCGCCCTCGCCGAACGCGAAGCCCTGCGCATCGCTGGTATGTTCTGGGAGCATCATGAAAAGATGCAGGTCCCCCTCACCAGCCTCGCGGACGCCGCGCGTCAGACGAAGGAAAATATCTCCGGCACCGTGGTCCTTGTGGACGCAGCAGATGCCACGAGCTCCGGTGCCTCCGGTGACAGCAATTCGATCCTGCGCGCCCTGCTCGACGCAGGCTATGCAGGCACCGCCTTGATCCCCATCGTCGATCCCGCTGCAGTGGACGCAGCTTTCCGCGCCGGTGTGGGCCATGAAGTCGAAACCACCGTCGGCGGCGCTCTCGATGCCGGACGCTTCACACCGCTTCAAATCGAAGGACACGTGCGCATGCTCTCAGACGGTTGGTTTCACAGCGAGACCACCCGCGAACTCTGGCAGGCCGGCCCTACCGCCGTGATTCAGACCGGCAACATCACCCTCATCGTCACCACTCGCGCTGTGAGCCTCTATGACCGCGCACTCTTCCTTGCGCACGGCTGCGATCCGCAGCACTTCGGCGCCGTCGTGGTGAAGTCCCCGCAATGCGAGCGCCACATGTTCAAAGACTGGGCCGCACTCTACATCGATGTCGATGCGCCCGGCTCCACCAGCGCCAATCTCCGCAGCCTCGGCCACACCCGCTGCGCCCACCCCATCTTCCCTCTCGATACTGAAGTCTCCTTTCAACCTCAAGCCAAGCTCTTCCAACGTCACCCATGAAAATCCGAGAAATCCGCTGCGCAGGTTTGCGCGGAGCCACCCCCGAAGGCGGCTGGAGCAACGAACTCCGCCCCGAAGACTGCGTCCACACCCTCATCGCCGTTCACACGGATGAAGGTGCCGTCGGCCTCGGCAGTGTCTTCACGAATGATGCGCTCGTGCGTTCCGCACTTGCTGTGCTGGAGCCTCTCTATCGCGGCGAGAACGCCCTCGAGCCCGAGCGCGTCAGCGAGAAGCTGCATCAAAACATGTTCTGGCTCGGTCGCGGCGGCTCCATCACCCACACCATCAGCGGCATCGACATCGCCCTGTGGGATCTCCTCGGCAAAGCCACGGGTCAGCCCGTCGGCCGTCTTCTCGGCGGTCGCTATCGCGAGCGCGTGCAGCCCTATGCCTCGCTGCTCATGGACGAGCCCGCCAAGCTGCGTGATCATCTTCTCAAAGTAAAAGCCCAGGGCTTCCGCGCCTTCAAAATCGGCTGGGGTCCCTTTGGCCGGCGCAATGCCGCCACGGACGAAGCCATCGTCAAAGCCGCACGTGAAGCCGTGGGGCCGGACAACAAGCTCATGGTCGATGCCGGTGGCAGCGACGCCCATTGGACCAACGGCTACAAGTGGGCCCTCAACACCGCCAAGATGCTCGCCGATTACGACGTGCACTGGTTTGAAGAAGCCCTCACGCCCGACTCACTCGAAGACTTCGCCAAACTCCGCGAGCACTCCCCCGTTCAGATCAGCGGCGGCGAAGTCCTCACACGCCGCCAGGCCTTCCAGTCCTTCCTCGAAGCCCGCGCCTTCGACATCATCCAGCCCGATGTCACTAAAGTCGGCGGCATCAGCGAAGAGCGCCGCATCGCCTGGATGGCGCAGGAGCACGGCGTGCAGTTCATCCCGCACGGCTGGAACACCGCCGTCGGCCTCGCCGCAGATCTCCATCTCGCCTCCGCCTTCCCCGGCACCGATCTCGTGGAATACCTCACCGGCTCCCCCTTCATTGACGAAATCACCCTCGGCGGCTGGAACCTCGATGCAGACGGCATGCTCGCCATCCCCACCACCCCCGGCCTCGGCCTCGAACTCGATCCTGACGTCGTGAAAAAATACACCGGCGGCGAGAAGCTCCTGGATTGAGGCTCCCGTTCGATACTGTTGATGATCTGGGGCCAGGGCCACGAGGGCCAAACAGGGGTCATTTGGCCCTGGCCCCCACCACTCCAACGGGAATTGACACTCACCGTTGGTGTCTTGGCATCTTGGATGATGCCGTGAAAAAAGACACGGGCGAATAGGCGCGGCTGGTCTGATCACCCTTGGATCGTTACGGCAATCGCACCGTAGTTCACGTATGTTAAACTTGAAGAAACTAGGCGCACTCAGCGCTACCACCTCTTCAAATCAAGAGGTGGCTCGGGACGGAATCGAACCGCCGACACGGGGATTTTCAATCCCCTGCTCTACCGACTGAGCTACCGAGCCTCTGACTTGAAGGGCCGGTATAGGAGCAAGCTCCAATCATGACGCAACGTGTTTTTCGCGTGTCGTGCAGATTACTTCATCACTTATTTTCCTTTCGCCGACATCGCGATCAAAAGCCAGGCGGCCATGAAGCTCAATCCGCCCAGTGGAGTGACGGCTCCCAGCCATTTTGTACCGGTGTAGGCAAGCACGTAAAGCGAGCCGCTGAACAGCAGGATGCCCACGAAAAAAAGACGCCAGGCCCAGACCATGATCGGCTTGCTGCTGGCCAGCAGCGTGAGCAGCAGCAGCACAACGGCATGCGGCAGCTGATACTGAACTGCAGTCTCCCAGTGGGCGAGTTCACCAGCAGCCACGAGTTTGTCATGCACGGGCCCATGGGCGCCCGAAGCCCCCAGAGCGATTGCAAGGAAGCCCATGAGGGCGGAAAGGCGAAGGCGGAAAGGATCGGGCTGCATAAGATGAGGATGACGCTTGTAGCATGACGAATGGCGAAGGCTGCACAAGCGCTCTGTTTCGCGCCCGTCACCCCCCCTGCCCCATCCTTCGGCAGCCTTATCCCTCTTCTTCCGTTTTCGTGAGTTCCTGGACACTTCCAGCCGCCCATCCATCCCGCGCTTCAGAAATAAACCGCGCCACTTGCAGCAGATCCTTGCTGCCCGGCAGCGACTCCACGCCACTGGCCACATCCACAGCTAGAGGCAGTGTCTGCTCCACCGCCTGACGCACGTTGTCAGGGGTCAGCCCCCCGGAGAGAAGGAACTGCTTGGTTGGAAACATTTCCTTGGCACGCACAGCGAGTTCCCAAGGAAAAGCATGCCCGCCACCGCCGTAGGTGCCGGGATTGTAGGCATCGAGCAAGATCGACTCACACGGAAACTCGCCGATCTGGGCCAGTGACGCCGCATCGCGCACCTGCAGCGCCTTGATGACGTTCACACCGCGCTTCATCAGTCGCTCCACATCCGCCGGTGTTTCATCACCGTGGAGCTGCAATGCTTGAAACAACTGGCTGGAGATCGCCGCATCCAGCAGCGCTGCATCCGGATTCACCAGCACGGCCACCAGCGCATTCTTTGCCGCCACATTCTGCAGTGAATTCACAGCGACCTCCAGCGGCATGTGGCGTTTCGACTTGGGCCAGAGATTGATGCCCACGGCATCCGCTCCCAGTGCAAAAATCACCGCAGCCTGCTGGGGCTGGGTGATGCCACAAATTTTGACACTGCGACGCTGAGGATCAGGGAACATGAGGGGGTGGAAAAGGTGGGAAGGTAAATCCTTGGCGCTCTGGCAGCAAGGATGCCGTCACCGCCAGGAGCACATCAAGCTTCGGCGGCAGCGGCATGCTGCCACGCACGCGCACATCACGCTGCAATTCCTGAAACCGCAGCGCATCGCCGGGCTGAATGAGGAAAATCACCGGCGGCGCGGCATGCGCACCGGCATGCACCATCGGGTAGGCCTTGCTCAGCAGGCGGTCGAGCATGTCGCCCGTCATGTCAGGCAGCGGCAGAGAAAACAAAAAAAGAGAATACTCACGCTGCAGCGCCAGCTCAAAGGCACGCTCTCCGCTGGGTGCATCATCCACCTCGCAGATGCGGAAAGCCATCAGCGCCTCGCGAATCACACGCCGGTAGGGCAGGCTTTCCTCTGCCAGCAGGACACGTGGAATGACTGGCTTGATCGGGTCAGGTGCGAAAACTATGTCAGCTGCCGTTACCGCAGCAGGCTTCTCGACCGGGGCACTATTCATGGAAAGCACCCTCAGCTTTCCGGATACACCGCCACGGCCATGACGCCTTCACTGGGCAGCCAGCCGACCACTTCCACCCTCTGGAGCGGCTTGACGGACGAGCCCATGCCTTTGCGCACAGTTTCCAAAACTTTCTTCTGCGTGTCCTCGGTCACCGTCGAGCCAAACAACCCGGCCAGATCAGACAGCATGGGCGCAGGCGCATTCACACCGCCAGCCGTGGTCACCGGCTTGCGTGTCTGCCCGCAGGCGAGAATGGTGTCACGGATGGCTTCAGGCGTCATAGACCCCGAAACCACCACCAGCCTGCGCAGGCGAGTCTCCGCCGTTGGCGACTGCACGATGGCAGGCGCAGGGACAGCCGAGACGGCGCTAACCGGGGGCTTGATCGACTTGGAAGGCTTCAAAAAGCCACGTGGCCCGTCTGCGTGAAACGACGCACCGGCACCCAGAGCCTGCGGCAGCATGGGTTCCTCCGCGCTCAAAGCAGCGGAAAAAACAAGGAAAACAGCGACCAAACGAAAGACGGAAAATTTCACGAAGACGCGTTTTTTATCATGTCGGCTCTGAAGTGACAATGATAAAAGTGAGAAAGGTGCTTTCGCCGGGGCCGATTTCCCTTCCACCCCGCCATTCCATTCTTGCGGCAAACCGGCGCTCCGAATTATCATTCAATGATGCGCACCCTCCTTCTGAGCCTGCTCCTTGCCTTCCACAGTCATGCAGCGCAGCCCAAGCAGGCGGCACAGGCGGTCAATGAGCACGCCTTCGAGCTGTTTCAGCTTTTCCGCCCGCTGACGGAGGGAAATTTCTGTTTCTCCCCTTTCAGCTCCCATCAGATGGCCTCCCTCCTGATGACCGCAGCGGATGGTGACAGCCGCAAGGAGCTCGCAGCACTCGCCCACCTGAAGGGGGACTCAGCCAAGGAGACCGAAGATCTCAGCGCCATGCGCTCCGCTCTGGCGGACACGGTGAGACGCGGCTCCCTGACCATGGAAATGACCAACTCACTCTGGGCGGCCAGCCCGGCCACCTTTGAGCCCAGTTTTCTTTCCTCCTCCCAGACCTTGTTTGGAGCCTCGCTGCAAAAACTGCCCGCCGGAAACGCCACCGCCTCTGCTGCGGCTGTGAATCTCTGGGTGCGTGAAAAAACACGGGGCCGCATTCCCCAGATCGTAGGCCCCTCCTCTTTTTCAGACCCAGCGAAGTCCGTCGTCGCGGTAAACACCCTCTTCCTCAAAGGCCGCTGGAAAAGCCCCTTTGAACTGGAAAAAACCAAGCCGCGCGCATTTTTCACACCTGAAAAAGGAACCGTCATGCTCCCGATGATGATGCAGTTCGCAGAGTCTCCCCACTACGCAGAGTCTGAATCGTGGCAATTCATCACGATGCCCATGACAGACCACGAGGTCCGCATGCTGGTGCTGCTCCCGCGCAATGAAGCCTCTCGCAAGAAAATCGAAGCCGGGCTCACACTCGAGCATTGGAACTCCATCCAAAACCAGAGCACCGACTGCGATGTCAATCTGATGCTGCCTAGATTCGGTTGCAGCACGCAGCTCAGCCTCAAGGCGCTCTGGCACACGCTGGGCGTGAAGAGTCTTTTTCAAACAGACACCGCCAACCTTTCCAAAGGACTGCCCGGCGGAGGTTACTTCATCAGCGACGTCGCGCATGAAGCCATGATCGAGGTCAATGAACTCGGTGCAGAGGCGGCCGCCGTCTTAGCTGCCCCAGCAGCTCCGTTTTTCGGCGAATCCGAAAAGCCCAAACGTCGGCTCGTCACCTTCAATGCCAACCGCCCTTTCATCTGGGCTTTGCAGCACGACATCACCGGCTTGATCCTGTTCATGGGCCGTTACGCGGGATCTTAGCCCCCCCGCAAATCAAGCCGCCGAAGCCATGGCGGGGGACTGCCAGGCAGACAAAGTGGGGGACCGAAAAGCGGGCTTCCACGGTCCATCCTCTCCGGTCAGCTCCACCTCACGGGCCAGGCGGCAAAGGTCCTGCGTCACACGGTTGGCATACTGGCACAGATTGTTTTTCAACTGCGTGTAGGACTCGATCGAGAACCTACCATCAGCCGTGCCCGGCGCTTGCTGTCCCAGCGACTCCGAGAGGGGCCTGGACTGCGGAGCATAGGGATCTGTAGCCGTCCCGAGGACCCGCAGGCCATGGATCCATTCTGCATGCACCCGTGCCTCGTATTCATGGCGCACCTGCATCGGCACAGCACTGGCGTTTTCCATCAGCATGGCCTCCACACAAACAGCCATCAAATGCCGCATGGCAGTGGCAAGCGCACGCTGCGCCTCCACCATCAGTCTCACCTCCTCGCGCCACGACGGCAGGGTGTCCTCCTGCTGAAAACGCCAGGCCAAAGCAGCCGTGATACGCGTCCAGCCAGCCTGTTCAAAGACGGCCAGCTGTTTCGATGTGATCTCGTGCTCCTGCAATGATTCTGCCTGCGCCGTCATCACCGCAGCGGTGCTGCGGGTGTCCGTCCCCAGACCTGCGAGGCTCGTCAGATCATGCCCCAGGTGCAGCATGTGACAGGCCAGCGTCCTTTTGCAAAGCTTGTCGCGTTGCATCTTCTCACGCTCACACGCAGGCCCGTATTCCGCCTTCCATGCCTCCACCATCGACGCTGCCGCGGCCCATTCCTCCGGCGTGCCCATCGGCACCGGCAGCAGGCGGTGAGCAGGCGGCGGATGGCCAAACATCTCATTCACGGCAGTCTCGCGCACCTGTGCTTTGCGAAACAACTCAGCCACCTCCTGGTCCATGTTCTTCTGCTCTTCGGCCTCCTGCGCGTGGCGCTGCCGCTTATCCATCTGCACCCTTCCCACATCATCGGTATCCACCAGATCAAACTTATTGAGATCCATTCCGAGCTCCACGTCATACCAGTAGAGCGACACCGTTTTGCACAGGCCCGTAAAGTCACGAAACAACTCCTCCGCAGGCATGTCCAGATGGCACACGCCCTTGGCAGCCGTGTCTTTGAGCTTCTCAACTCGTTCATTCAGCGCAGGATGTGTGTCCCACCAGGAGGACTCTTCCGCCAGCGCCTTGCGTTTCACATTCTCCCGCAAGGACTCCGACATGGCCCACTGACAGCTGGCGATGCGCCCCGGCAAATTGTCCGGCAACTCCCCCTGCTCCAGCTTCGAGAACAGGTTTTCCACCGTGGCTTTTTCCGCCTGGCCCAGCATCTCCAGTTGCACCAGTGCACCCGCCATTTCGCTGCTGCCCGCCACCAGCGCACCATAGGCATCCGCGTCGTATTCCATCTGCCTTGAAAAAAAGCCGCTGATGGCCCCCCCGGCCTGCATGAGGATCCGTAAAACCTTTCTCCCCAGGCAAAGCATCCAACTGGCAAACAGCCCTACGAAGCCGGAAAAGCCGTCCCTGCCGGCCAGCGCGTGCAGCCTCTCATCCCACTGGTCCCGATCCAGCACCACGCGGGCAAACCAAAAATTGATGCTGCGCACCAGATAGTTCAGCCGCATGCCCCCGCCCTGCGAAAAGTGACCAAACTCATGCGCCAGCACTCCTGCGAGCTGGCGTGCCGTCATGCCCGCCACCAGCGGCATGCCGATGCTCAGCACCATGTCGTGGCCGAAAAAGCTGGCCATGCCACGCCGGAACGAAGCCGACGCATTCACCCGCGAGTCCACCTCCGCCATCACGGGGCGCGGCGCGCCCACCAGATCACAAATGCGGTAAATCAATGCAAACAACGCCGGCTCTGAAATCGGGTCCAGGGTCACCGTCGGCGTCTGCTCCGGCAGCGGCGCAAACAACGGCTTCGTCATGAAAACCAGGCAGATCACCCCGGCCACAGCAACAGCCAGATACAGCAAACCCGCCAGCGCCGTCGCCTTCCCATGGTAATGACTCCACTCCGAGACTGTTTTGATCCACACCAGGTCATGCTGCACATGCCACTTCAGCAACCAGCCCATGCCAGCGATCAGCATCAGATACAGCAGCGGCAGGACGACCAGCCCAAGCAGCACCAGCAGCATTCCTAGACGATAACCTGTCGACACACGCCTGCGCGCGAAGCCACCGGAAAAACTGCCGGTCACAAGCGTGGTCATGTCTGCTCGCGTTGTCGCCTGCATGAAAAGTGGAAAACTACGCACGCTGCTTTCCACCCGTCAACGACCGCACCTCACGCTCGCAACATTCATTCTCATTGCACGTTTGAGACGCACTTGAAGCCAGCCTTTGCCTGCAACATGCTTCCCCCCATGAACCGTCGCCGACTGCTCCAATCCGCCGCTGTGGCCCTGTGTCCGGCATCATGCGCAAAACAGCACCGCGCTCCCCTGCCATACGCGACGCTCGACGAACTCTCCGCCATGCTCAAAGCGGAACACACCACGCCCCTGCTG
Organism: Prosthecobacter sp.; assembly: GCF_044373815.1. Lineage (GTDB taxonomy): Bacteria > Verrucomicrobiota > Verrucomicrobiia > Verrucomicrobiales > Verrucomicrobiaceae > Prosthecobacter. The sequence continues at coordinate 14,518 of NZ_JBIPNG010000095.1, forward strand.
CTGGTGGAGCATTGCCTCGAACGCATCGCGCAGATCGACAAAAGCGGTCCGCAAATCAATGCCGTCATCGAGTTAAACCCAGCCGCAAAAGCCCTCGCCGCCGCGTGCCCACCCGGCCTGCTGCACGGCCTGCCCATCCTGATCAAGGACAACATCGAAACCGCAGACGCCATGCAGACCACCGCCGGTTCACTGGCCCTGCGCGATCACAAACCGCAGCACGATGCCGCCCTCGTCACCCGCTTGCGTGAAGCAGGCGCGATCATCCTCGGCAAATCCAATCTTAGCGAATGGGCCAACATCCGCTCGCCCAATTCCACCAGCGGCTGGAGCGCACGTGGCGGCCTCACCCGCAATCCGCACCTCCTCACCCACAGCGCCAGCGGTTCCAGCTCCGGCTCCGCCGCCGCAGTCGCGGCAGGACTCGCCCCCGCTGCCATCGGCACGGAGACCAACGGCTCCATCGTCAGCCCCGCCAGCGCCTGCGGCATCGTCGGTTTCAAGCCCACCGTCGGCCTCATCGGCGGCAGCGGCATCATCCCCATCACCCATTGGCAGGACACCGCAGGCCCAATGACCCTCACCGTCAAAGATGCCGCCCTCCTCATGCAGGTGCTCGCTGCAGGCTTCACCGTCGATTTAAAACCAGACGCACTCAAAGGCGCACGCCTCGGCGTGGTGCGCAGTCAATGCGGCAAAAATACGCAAGTACTCGCCTTGTTTGAAATCGCGCTCCAAAAATTGCGCGAAGCCGGAGCCATCATCATCGATCCGGTGCGCCTGCCCAACACGGGCGCCGCAGGTGGATTCTCCTGGCAGGCCATGCTCATCGAGCTGCGCAGGGATTTAAACGCTTATCTCGAACAGCGCGGTGGCGACGTGCGTTCCCTTGCCGAACTCATCGCCTTCAACGAAAAACACCGCGAAGCAGAAATGCCCCACTTCGCCCAGGAGTTCTTCGAGCAGTCAGAAAAACTCAGCACCCCGGAGATCATCGCCGAAGGGGCCGAGCTACGCGAAAAAGCCCGTCGCCTCGCAGGCCCGGAAGGCATCGATGCCGCTCTGCAGTCTCACCAGCTCGACGCCCTGATCTGCCCCACCAACGATCCCATCGGCCCCATCAATCTGGAGCGTGGCGACACGGACGCACGCGTCGCCAGCACCCCCGCCGCCGTGGCCGGTTACCCCCACCTCACCGTGCCGCTGGGTTTCGTCGACGGCCTCCCAATCGGCTTCTCCTTCATGGGCACCGCAAACGCCGATGCCCGCATCCTCTCCCTCGGCCATGCCTTCGAGCAACTCACACATGCAAGACGCGCCCCCGAGTTTCGCAAAACCTAGAGCGTATTTAAAACTTGGCGAGCTATCCTCAGCCAAGGTGTCAGCGGTGAACGCCTGTCCTTTTCCGTTCTAATTTTTCCTCAGCTTTTTGAGCCTCTTTGAGGCCATCCCTCCGCCCTCACCCCCGCTTCGTTCCTTTAGGCACCCGCTGCTCCCGATACTCCGCCGGCGTCAGCCCCATGATGCGCCGAAAGCACCGCGTGAAATGCGCGTGGTCGAAGAACCCCAGCTCCACAGCCAGCGCGGCCACAGTCTCCTCCGTCTCCGCCAATCGCCGGCATCCAGCCTCCACACGCACGCGCAGCAGGTACTGCCGCGCCGAGGAGCCAAAGACACGCCGAAAGCTGCGGTCAAACTGGCTCTGCGAAAGCCCGCACATCCGCGCCATCGCCGCGCTGCTCAGCGCTTCGTCCGGATGCTGGTGCATCTGCTCAATCACTTTGGCAAAGCGCGCCTCCCCCGAGCTGCGGCTGCGCACCTGCTCCACCTGGCGGGAGAATCCGGCGATGCCGATGATGTTTCCCTCCGCATCGCGCAGCGGGATCTTGCTCGACATCACCAGCCGCGGCGAGCCCTCCGCCTCCGGCGCACTTTCCAAACGGTTCACAATGGGTGTCCCCGTGCGCATCACGATCTCATCATCCGCATGGTACTCAGCGGCACGGCTGTGCGGAAAGAAGTCCTCGTCGGTTTTGCCAATGGCATCCTTCTCATGCTTCACCCCACAGTAGTCGCAGCCACGGCGGTTCATGGCCATGAAGCGCCCCTGGCGGTCCTTGATGAAAAACGACATGTCCGGCATCAGGTCAAAGAGCCGCGCCAGCTCCACACCGCGTACCCGTCGTAGAAATGCCTGTGGTGAAATCGCCGCCATAATGCGCGTATTTTACACAAGCATGCCATGCCCATGCAAGACGGCATTGCAGCTCGCAGCGTATTCTTAGAGCATGAAGCACCTCCAGCATTCCCTGCTCCAGCACCGCGAGCAGCTACGGCGCATCGCCGCAAGCCTCCACCGCGGCCACACCCGCGATCTGCATCAGCTCGATGCCCTGCTCGGCGATCTGGAAGTCATCCGCTCCTTCAATGACGAAGAGTTGAAAGACCTCTTTCTCGTC
>NZ_JBIPNG010000481.1:0-5036 GCF_044373815.1 Prosthecobacter sp.
CTTTGCGGCGCTCCTTGGCGGTCATGGGGCGTGGCTGGCCGTTTTCACCGATGACGGTGTAGCGGGGGAGGCCATTGGGCTCGGTGCCGGAGTTGCTGCCTTCGGCTTCGTCGTCGCCGTCAGAGTCTTCGGCGCTTTCGGCATTGGCGGCGGGTGCGCCGGGGGCTGGGGCAGCGGCTTGAGGGGCATCCGCAGGAGCGGAAGCTGCCACGGGTGCGGGAGCTTCGGCAGCGGGTGCAGGGGCTGCTTCCTGAACGATGGCGGCAGGGGCTGCGGCTTCGACGGGAGCGGGCGCTGGGGCTGCGGCGATCTCAAGATTGAGCTCAGGAGCTTCGGCGGAGTCGGCCTTTTTCTTGGCGGTCTTGCGTGCAGGGGCTTTGGCCTTGGGCTTGGCGGCAGCAGGAGGGGGCGCTTCTTCGATGACGACTTCCACGACGGGCTCGACGGCAGGGGCGGCTTTGGCTTTTGCTTTGGACGCTTTTTTCGCAGCAGGAGGTGGGGGCGCGGCTTCTTCCACAGCGACTTCCACAACGGGTGCGGCTTTGGCTTTGGCGACTTTTTTGACCGCTGCTTTTTTGGCCGGGGCTTTGCGCTTGGTTTTGGGAGCTTCGAGCTCGGCGGTGGATTCGTCAGACATATGCAGGAAAGGGGAGGGGATTAATCGAGCGGATCGGCAATGGCGTCGTCGATTTCAAAATTGGCGTGGACATGATGTGCATCGTCGTAGCCGTCGAGGATGTCGTAGAGGCGGATCAGGGATTTCGCGGTGTCCAGGTCGCTGATGGTGACGGTGGTCTGCGGCTGATAGATGAGCTTTTGCGAAGTGGTGGTGAGGCCTTTTTCGCGGAGGAGGCCATTGACTTGGAAGAGCTGATCGGTGGCGGTGTAGACGATCCATTCGTCGCCGTCTTCCTGGATGTCTTCGGCGCCGGCGTCGAGGGCGATCTCCATGATCTGGTCTTCGGTGGCGGCGGCTTTGTCGAGGCGGAGCTCGCCACGGCGTGCGAACATGTAGGCGACGCTGCCGGAGTCTGCGAAGGTGCCCTGGTTTTTGCCGAGGAGGACGCGGATGTCGTTGGCGCTGCGGTTGCGGTTGTCGGTGACGATTTCGATCATCATGGCGACGCCGCCGGGGGCGTAGGCTTCGTAGAGGATTTCTTCGATCTGCGCGCCGCCGAGCTCGCCGGTGCCTTTTTTGACGGCGCGGTCGATGTTGTCATTGGGCATGTTGGCCGCGCGTGCTGCCAGGACGGCGCTGCGCAGGCGGGCATTCATGTCAATGCTGCCACCGCCGTGCTTGGCTGCGAGGGTGATTTCCTTCGACAGCTTGCTGAAGGCATTGCCGCGTTTGGCATCCGTGATGGCTTTGCCACGCTTGATTTTGGACCATTTATTGTGGCCTGCCATGATGAAGAACGATGTCTGTGGGAATGCAGCGAACGGGTGCGGCCATGACAATGACGGCGGCCTTCCGTGCGGTGTGGTTTGGGGAAATGTAGGGGGGAGAAGCGGCATTGCCGCGGTGAGTCTCTGCAGGAATGACGGCTGCGCAGCGAGTGCGGAGTCGCGTTTCATCAGCGCGAGGGCCGGGGAAACTTCGGCAATCCTGCCGGGAACAACACCAAGTGTTCACCAAGTTGAGAGAACTTGGAACGGCGTGAAGTGTGTGGGATGGAGGGGCAGGATGCAAGGGGTTTTTCAGGAGGGGGCGGGAAAAGTGAGAGTGAGTGAAAAAGGGCGATGGGGAGGAAAGGAGAAAATGAAAGGCCGTGGTGTGGGGCAAGTTTGCTGCGATGACTGCGTTTTGAGAGATATGCGTGCCCTCTGCCACCGCCGCCGTCTGCTTTGCGTTTTCAGCGCCTGTCTTGGTGTGCTGTGCCTGCTGAGTCTGCCATGCGCGGGAGGCATGCCTGAATTGAGCGCGGAGGGAGTGAAGGCTTACAGGGAGGTGAAGAAGGCGGAGATGTTTTGCAATTCTGCCGTTGGCTATGCGGGATCGACTCCCGAGGTGGTGTGGGCGTTTCGAGATCTGCTGGCGGAAAAGAACGCGGATGCGGCCTTCAAGGCGCTGATGCAGGAGGCGACGATGCCGGGGCAGATGTACGCGCTATGCGGGCTTTGGTTCACAGATCAATCGGCGTTCAAAGAGCAGGTGACGCGGTATCATGCCATGAAAGGGAAGGTGAAAACGATGATCGGCTGCATCGTCGATGAAGAGTCGATCGCTGATCTGGTGGTGAGCAAGTATGCGACGCCGATCCGCTTGAAGGGACCCGAGGACACCTTGGAAGCCTGGTGGGCGAGAAATCCAAATGGCTCGGGCTATTCCGACATCGCGGGCGGTTACTGGCCAAGCGAGCTGAAAGGGGAGAAGGGGGCGAGGCGGCCGGTGAAGAGGTGAGAGGCGATGTGTGGCTCGCGCTGTTGCCGGGAGGGATGACCGGCCAGGAGGGCTGGGAAATTTTGTCAAGAATTTGCACACTGACCCCATTTTGAGGGCGGGTCCGAACTGCGGGTTTGAACAGGAACATGGGTGACACTTATGCCGGGCACATAGGTTGCTCTGTCATCCCCCGTATTTTGAGGTGGTTCACAGCCTGGCGGCGAGCGGAGCGAGCTAAACCTCAAGCCGTTGGCTATAGCGGTTCGCAAAACTCATTTCCGTTTAGCGGGCTGTTTTTTGATCGAGGATCATGGACTTCGACGGCGGCTGGTTGAGGACAACCAGCCCTACCAGCGCTGGGCATGCGAGCGCCCAGCGCGAGGTAGGGCGGCTTGTCCTCAAGCCGCCGCCGAGCGTCTCCACGCTCGCTTTCCGGAAATCAGTTTCGGAAAATGCTGTAAGGTGACAAACTTCAATCGGTGCTCCGTCGTAGGGGGGGAGTCCAAGGCATCGACTGCCTCTCACACTGTCACCTATGTTCCCGGTCCGAACCCGTTCAATCACAGTCGTACCCGTACTGGGGTAGTTTGCAGTGGCGGCAGACGAACTTGTAAATAGCGGGGCTGCCGCCTGGGTGATAATTGGGGGCGAACTCGTTTAATTGAGTGGCGGTCCAGCCGGTTGAGGCGAGAAAACTGGCGAGCGCCGGGCCAGACAAGGAACGTAGCTCATCGTGGGACACATCGCCGTGAAACTCGCAGGCGTCGTCGCAGCAACTCAACCAGTCCTCACTCTGCCATGAGATGTAACCAGGAGTGCGACGCGTGACTTCGGTGATAATCCCGGCTGCTAGACCCGCCTTGGTGAGAGAATGGTCGTCGCAGAACATCGCGTCGAAACGCTCGGCAGCGGAACCATCGGCGATGCACCACGGACAAAGCTGCTCTCGTATTTCATCGAGACAGTAAACAGAAGCCGTGTAGATGCTGCCACGTGCCTGACCACAGCAAATGCACACTGCTGAGCTTGGCTTGATGCTGCCGGTGGCTATCGGGTCTGGATGGTAGCGAAATGAAGGCAGCATTTGCGGGAAGCTCTATGAATCGGCTAACGGCTTGATGGGAAACAAATCGGTCGAGTGCTCCAACAGCATCAGGGACATGTTTTTTTTGTCGGATAAATGGGGGCAGGCTGCAAATAATTGACAAACTGCAGTGAGGTCACTCGGTGGGTGCTTCGGCCTGATCGAGGAAGGCGATGAGTTCCTTCGGAGCCTGCGCGCGGACTTTTTTGCGGTCGAGGCGGCGGAGCTGCTGGCTGACGTTGGCGGCGGATTTCATGGCGAGTTTTTCGGCGAGCCATTCCTGGGTGACGGTGGTGCGGCGCCAGAGGAGATCGGCGAGGAGGAGCTTGCGGGGATCGGAGCCTTTGAGCAGGGCGACTTCGGCGGGTTTCATTCCGGCGGCTTTGAGGCCTTGCTTGAGCCAGGCTTCGGCCTGCTGCTGGCTGTGGGAGGCGACGTGGGGATCGGCGCGGTAGCTGCGGGATTTGGGGGTGCGGTTTGTGATGGAGGCGTCGGCGAGCTTGCGCATGGCGTCGCCGAAGGCCTGTGTGCCCCAGTACCAGCCGCGGCGGAGGTGGCTGCTGCGGGCGTCGGCTTCCTCGGGCAGCGGGGGGACGCCGCAGCTGGCGAGTTCTTCGGTGAGGGCGCGGCGGTCGAGGCGCTTGATCATTTGGCGGCGGCCTGCGGCGTTGTCTTCGAGGTTGAAGGCGTGGAGGCCGCTTGGGGCAGCGAGCCACTTGGGGCGCTCTTTGGGCGGGAGGGCGTAGCCGCCGGCGAGGCTGCTCCAGCGGTAGTCGAGCACGCTTTTACCGGCCTTGGGGCGGATGAGTTTGGCGCGGACGGGGTTGAGGTGGATGTAGTCGAGGAGGGTCTGGTAGTGGTAGGGGTCGGTGCCTTCAACGATGACGGCTTTGTAGCGGTCTCCGAAGAGGCGGCCCCATTTGCTGTGCCGGACGTTGTAGCGGCGGGTGAGGGTGTTTTGCAGCCAGGACATGCCCGCGACGAGGTTGGGCTCCGGGGTCTGGAGGAAGAGGTGGTAGTGATTGCCCATGAGCACCCAGGCGTGGACGCGCCAGCCGGTCATCTCGCAGGCCTGGGAGAGGGTGTGGAGGAAGAAGCGGCGGTCGGCGTCGTCATGGAAGATGGCTTCCCGGCGGTTTCCCCGGGCCATGACGTGGTAGTAGGCGCCGGCGGACTGGATGCGGATGCTGCGTGGCATGGCGGGAGTCTAGAGGGAAGGGGGTGATTTTGTCAAGAATTTGCATCCTGACCCCATTTTGAGGGGGCGGGGTGGAGCGGATTCTTTGTCAAGAATTTGCACACTGACCCCCTTTTGGGGGGGGGCGCGGTTTGCGGTGGGCGGCTTCAGGGCTTGGCGAGGCCTTCGGGGAGCTGGGCGAGGCGCTCGACTTCGGTGACTTCGTGGAAGAACCAGGGTTTGCTGTCCTTCACTTTGAAGATGATGGTCTTGCTGGCGTACTTGAGGCCGTCGTGCTCCTTCCAGTCGGTGAAGCGGTAGAAGTCGCCGCGCCAGTCGAGGCGGTGGAGGAGGGAGGTTTCTTTGTCGAAGTGGAAATCCATGGCGGGGGT
>NZ_JBIPNG010000096.1:0-16864 GCF_044373815.1 Prosthecobacter sp.
CTTTCACAGGCGGTTCAGTTTCTTGATAACGAAAAGCGACTTGGGGGAACCGGTTTTACCGTGGAGCGCATGGACGGCCAAAAGACTGGTTATGGCTGTCGGTTTCCAGGGGTTCTCAGTTTTGTTTTTGGTCAGCGGCTGGCTGCCCGGTTCCTGATGGACACGCCTTCAGCTCTTCCATGGAGAGTTGGCAAGACCGATGTCCGGTGGTCAATGTGCGATGTGGTTTTCACGAGTCCACTTTTGATACGGCTCCAAGCCTGGAGAGAATCCGGATCCATGAACGCCAAAGAATTTCCGTTCACGGACAGTGATTTGGAATGGTGCCGGCGCGCTACTGAACATGGATGGCCGATGGCCGTTCTCGATCTCCCAGGGGTGGTGCATGACAATGGAGGAGCTGTCTCTCAGTGGTCCGGGCGCCGTGTGCTCTGGTTTCATCAGAGCCGCATGCGCTTGTTGAGTCAATGGTACCCGGTAAGAGCAGTGGCCATCATACCCTTGCTTTTTTTCCGTCACGTTTTTGAGGTGATAGTTCTTGCTTTGACATCCATTCGTTCCAGCGGAGCCCGACAAGCACTGCCCACGCGGATCAAACTGCTCAAGGGAGTCTGGACGCGCTATGCTTCTGTTTTGGCTCCTTGATGATGCCACAAGCGCATGGGATTAGTTTTAAAGGAGTGATTTGATTGATGCCGATTTTGTTGTCGCACCTAACTGGCAATCCGAACAGTTGCGCCGTCGGCGAGGCATTCGCAGAGGCAGGTGTGCTTGCGTCATTTCACACCACCTTGGTGGTGCCGTCATTGCTGCGAAGCTGGCTTGCCTCGGTTGGAATCGCGAAAGGCTTTTTGGAGCGGCGCGTCTTTCCAAAGAAGGTGCGGCCCTTCCTTCATTCCCATCCTGGTCTTGAATGGCTCAGACTTGCCTGCCGCAGCGCTCCGGTCCTGACGAGGAATCGATTGGTTGCCCAGTGGGGCTCACTTGAACAGGTTATACGGCACTTTGATGCGGCTGTGGGCCGTGAGGTGAGTCAAAGCCGGGGATTGAGCGCCGTTTATGGCTACATGGACACCGCTGAACAAACCTTCGAGGCAGCAAGATTGCGCGGCATCCAGACGATCTATGAGCTTCCGACGCCCTACTGGCGCTTCACGCGCGATATCGTGGAGCAAGAGGCGTTCTTGCAGCCTGAGTGGGCCGCGACACTGCCTGTGCTGGACCAGTGCTGCAAGGCCATGCAGCGGCGAGACCGTGAACTGCAACTGGCTGATGTTGTTATTGTGCCGAGCGCTTTAGTGCGTGACAGCCTCAAACTGGCCCCGCCCTTCAAAGCCAAAGTACATGTGGTCCCCTACGGCTGCCCTGAATCCCTGCCTTCCAATTTAAATCTCCCCACTTCGCCGGCATCATCGTCTTCACGCCTTCGCTTGCTTTATGTGGGCAGTTTGAATCAGGGCAAGGGACTGGCCTATCTGGCTGAGGCTATGATCGGTCTGGAGGAACTGGCCACACTTACCGTGATCGGCTCCCGCACGGCTGACCTGCCTTGCCCGGCGCTGGATGCCTTTCTGGGAGCACACAAGCATCTTTCTGGATTATCCCACAACGAGGTTTTGGCGGAGATGCAACAGAACGACGTGCTGGTACTGCCCACGCTCTATGAGGGGCTGGCATTGGTGCTGCTGGAGGCCATGGCCTGTGGTCTCACGGTTATCACCACGCCGCATTCGGGGCTGACAGGCCTCATCAATGATGGAATGGAGGGCTTCATAGTGCCCATCCGCAGTGCTCCCGCTATTCGTGATCGCTTGCGGCTCTTGGCGGGTGATGCGGGCCTGTTACAGACCATGCGACAGGCGGCCCTGGTCTGGAGTCGTGAACACTCTTGGCGGCTGTTTCGAAAAAAAATCCGGGACGTCATTCAAGTTCATTAGAACTTTCGATCGGCCAGTTGCATCCAGATTCGCCATTTGAGTTCGCAAATTTTGAATTTGAGACTTTATGGATATAAAAGCTGGGATCATCCAACCTGCCTCTCCTAGGAAATGATGAATTGCCGTATGCTTCCTTTGAAGATCGTATTGCTGATCATTAACACACATATATGAAGCTGACTATTTCCCAAATGATGGCGCTGGGGGCCTTGGGCACCTTGTTCATCGTTTTCTTCGCCATGATGAACTGGCGGCGTGCGGTGCATGCAGCGCTGATCGTGACGCTACTGGAAGGAGCCATCCGCAAATGGGTATTCCCCCAGGGGTCGGAACTGGTGTACTTCTTGAAGGACATCATTCTTCTGGGTGCTTACCTCAAGTTCTACATGTTCCCTGATCCGGATATCCGAGCTTGGCGGTTGCGAGTGCCTGGAACCTTTATCGCCTGTGTCTGCCTGATGCTGACATTTTTTGGAGCAGTGAATCCGAACATCGGCTCGGTGATTCTCGCGATTTATGGTCTCAAAATCTACCTGTGGTACGTTCCTTTGGCCTTCATGATGCCGCTCCTTTTTCGGAATGAGCAGCATTTGACCACACTGTTTTTCCGTTATTCACTGTTCGCTATTCCCATTTGTCTTCTCGGCGTTGCGCAATTTTTTGCGGGGCCAGATTCGCCCATCAACACCTATGCCACCAGTGAATTGGCCGGAGTGCAGAGTGTGGCAACTTTTGGAGCAGGGCAGGGAGCACGAGCACGAATCACAGGCACTTTCTCCTACATTGGAGGACATAATACATTCGTGGTCGTGTTCTTCATCATTTCCCTCTGCCTGTTTCTGTCCATTGAAGGCAGGCGAAGGCTGGTGCTGCTGTTTGGCAATCTCCCGCTACTGCTGGCCAACTCTTTTATGACGGGCTCTCGGGGGGCCGTTTTCAGTCTGCTGGGGATTGCGGCCGTGGTAGGGCTGACGTCGAGCATGAGCCGCGTCGGCAAGGCAAGGAACACCTTTATTTACATGCTTTTTGGGATCCTGGTAGCAGTGGGGGGTGTTGCTATTTTTGCCGGCAAGGCCTTTGATGCCTTCCAAACACGTCGGAAAACGGCAGGTGACACCTTTCAGGGGCGGGCCTTCAATCATCCCCTGGCTGCATTAGGGGCGGCGGCAAAAGAAGTGGACATCATGGGCTTCGGCATTGGCACCTCTCATCCGGCAACGTTGGGGATCAGGCGTGCGTTAAAGATCCCCAATCCCAAAAAAGAATGTCCGTATTACGATAACGAACTCGGCCAATGCATGGCGGAATTGGGGTGGCCTGCCTTTTTGATGTGGTATGCGTTCCGGGTCATGATGTTAATGACCTGCTGGCAGACGTTTCGGCAGTCTCCGCCGTCGATTATTAAATCGCTGGCGCTTGGATTTTTCAGCTTCCACTTGCTGAGTATGTCGGGACAGATGGTGCTGAACCACACGGCCAATGTGTTCCTCTGTGCCTCCTGGGGGGTTTGTCTCATCCCACGGCTGGAGAGTTTGGTGCATCGTCCGCGAGGCAGTCAGGTCCCATCGTCACGTGCCGCACAGCTGCGGCAACCGGTGCTGCGTGGCAGCCGACAGAGGGGACCTGTGTTGAGGGGTTGATGCTTTCATGAGCTGCACAGGCATTCCAATTTCGGTGGCAGTGCCGGGCTGTCGGCGTTTTGCTCAGCTGCGTGTCACGCTGGAGCGCTTGCATGCCTGCCAGCCCCCGCCAGCAGAAATTCTGGTGCATCTGGACGGCAATGACAGTGCATTGCGAGACTTGGTGCAGTTTGAATTTCCTGGAGTGCGGCTTTTGCATTCAGAGATTTTGATGGGCCCTGGGGGGGCGCGAAATCGGATGACGCAGGAAGCTAGATGTCAGTGGGTGGCACATTTTGATGATGACTCTTTTCCGCTGGACCTCGATTACTTTGCCAGAGCTTGGTCCCTCATTGCCAGACTGCCAGAAACGGCGGTGTTTTGCGCCAGCATTCTGCCGATGGAGTCACACGATGCTCAAGGGCTGTGGCTGCAGGCCGTCTACCCTGGATGCGGTCATCTCATGAGTCGGGATTGGTTCCTGCGAACGCAGGGTTATTTGCCGATTCCCATCGCCTACAATCTGGAAGAAGTGGACGTTGGCATTCAACTTCACGCCATGGGGGGGCTCTGCTTGCAATCCGGCGAATTGCGGGTGTTCCATGATCACCTGCCACCACTACGTGAAGACGATGACATACAAGTGGGGATGATGATCAATACAGTGCTGTTTCCCTTGTTGAGATATCCATTGCTTTTGCTGCCGCAGGCCTGCGCCAGTGTTACTTTACGTGTGTTCCGGCTGGCATTGCGGCAGGAATGGCGTGTCATTTTGAGGGCGCTCTGCATGCTTCCCTCCAATATCTGGCAGTTTCTGCCACTACGAGCACCAGTGAGCAATGCGGCAGCTTGGTCCTGGCTGTTGCTGCGGCGAACGCCACAGCGGGTGAGAATTACGGCATCAGTATGAAAAGAGAGAGCATCCATGTTTGGGTCCCAGGCATTCAGGAAGGTGCTGGTGGCATTCAGGCATTTTCCCGGGTCTATGTGCAGGCTTTGGCTGAAGCGTTTTCTCATTTGGAAATCTGCGTTTTTGTCAAAAACGACCTGCCTCTGCCGGAAGATCCGCTGCGACTTAAAGGGGTGACGTTTTACTCAATGGCGCACTATCCAAAGTGGACCCGAGCCATCCTAATGGTCGCAGTCGGCCTGGTAGTTGGCTTCTGGGAACGACCGCGATGTGTGATCACGACCCATCTTCATTTTCAGCCAGCCGTACGCATGCTGCACTGGCTGTGCGGCATACCGGTAATGAGCGTTTTGCATGGTATCGAGGCATGGAATCTACGCAGCGGGATGCGCATTTGGGCCATGCGTGCTGCGGATCATCTGATGGCCGTCAGCCATCATACGCGGAAAGTGGTGATTGATTCATACGCTCTCAATCCTGACAAAATCAGTGTGGTGCCAAACACGTTTGATGCCGCCCGCTTCACAATCGGTCCCAAGCCTGAGCATCTGCTGGCTCGTTACGGTTTGAAGCCCGATCAGCCAGTGATCATGACGGTGAGCCGTCTCGTTGTTTCCGAGCGATACAAGGGGCACCGTCAGATTTTGCAGGGCCTTCAAAACGTCCGGATTCAATATCCTGAGCTTCGGTATCTGGTGGTAGGCACTGGCGACGACATGCCGCGACTGCAGGAAATGGTTAAAGCTTCCAATCTGGAAGAATGCGTGATCTTTGCTGGGCATGTGCCAAATGAGGAGCTTCCGGACCATTACAAACTGTGTGATGTCTTCGCGATGCCCAGCAGCAAGGAAGGTTTTGGCATTGTGTTTTTGGAAGCCATGGCTTCCGGCAAGCCTACTGTGGCTGGCAATTTGGATGGATCGGTGGATGCCTTGGATCAAGGCCGTCTGGGTCTGCTGGTGGATCCGCACGATGCGGTGAAAATTGCGGAAAAGATCCGCGAGGCTTTGGGGCGGCAGCCACCTGAGGCGCTTTGGAACTCTCCGGAGTTGCTGCGCCAGGCTGTGATCCGTCAGTTTGGCTATGAGCGGGTGGGGCCGATGATGGCAAAGGTTGTGGCCCAGTTAATGGAGGATCCAGGTTTCTCTGCGGACATCGAAGGCTTGGTCAGACCGCAGGATCTCGTTATTCCCATGCCGCATTTTGTGATTTTGACGCAATTGACTTCACCTTACCAAGTGGAGTTTTTCAATGCCCTGGCAGCTTCAAAGGCATGCCATTTGGAGGTGATCTATCTGACCAGCAAGGACAAAAACCGACAATGGGACATGCCGGGTATATCCCACTCTCACCTCATTCTTTCTGAAAATCCGGGGATGCGTTTGGAAGCGCTGGAATCGATCCGCCGCGCGGATCTGGTGGTGTTCAATTTTTACACGGATGTTTTTGCTTTGCGAGCCATTCGCGAGCGTGTTTACACGCATCGCCCCTGGGTGTTCTGGGGGGAACGCCCCGGAGCTTATCAGGCGGGTATCTGGGGGGTATTGGCGCGCTGGGTGCTGCTCAAACCATTGCACCAGAATACTTCGCCCATTTGGGCAGTTGGCACTTTTGGGATTGAAGGGTATCGCCGCGAGTTTGGGGGCAGTCGCAGCTACTGCAACATTCCTTATTTTTCCAATCTCAAGCATTTTATGGCGCTACCACTGCGTCCTGTTAAGTTACGCACGTTTTTTTACTCAGGTGCATTTTCGCCTCGTAAAGGGGTGGATCTGCTGGCCACTGCCTTCGCTCAACTGGCGCGCCAGCATCCAGACGCACGGCTCGTGCTGATGGGGGCCGGACCAATGGAGGGCACGCTTCGGCATTTGCTGCGCAGTTGTTCGAGTCAGGTAATCTGGTTGGGATTTCGTTCGTGGGATGAACTGCCCGATGGGTACGCGCAGGGTGGCATTTTTTGTTTGCCGTCACGCTACGATGGCTGGGGGCTGGCCTTGGTTGAAGCTCTGGCATCCGGCATGCCGGCGATCGGCACCAACCGAACTGGAGCGGCCATTGAATTTCTTGCATCTGGCCAGTCTGGTCGGTTGATACCAGCAGGGGATTCTGTCGCGCTGAAGAATGCCATGTTGGATTTGATGCAACTGCCTGACTCCGATTTTGAACGCATGCAGCAAGCGGCCCGTCATGCCGTCGACGGCAACACATTGGAGCAGGGTGTGAAACGTTTCATGGCTGCAGCGACAGATGTTTTGCAACGCTCGCGGGCACGAGCCAAAATCCCTGTTCGCCCCCTCTAACTGCCACTCATCAAGAACTGCCATGTGTGGAATTGCCGGAGTATTGAATACGCAGGGAATGGAACGAGAAAAACTCTCGGGTGCATTGCAACAGCTTGGCACTGCACTGAAGCACCGCGGACCGGATGATCAGGGTGTTTGGTCGAACTCTGCAGGCACGGCAGGGTTTGCTCATGTGCGGCTGGCCATTCTCGACCTGACACCGGGCGGGCATCAACCGATGCATACGCCGGATGGCAATTTGCACATCACGTTCAATGGTGAGATTTACAACTTCAGGGAACTCCGCCGGGAGCTTGAGAATGAGGGGGTGACATTTCGTACTCAGTCTGACACCGAAGTGCTGCTGCGCCTCTATGAAAAAAGTGGTGTGACCATGCTGCCGAGGCTGAGGGGAATGTTCGCTCTAGCCATATGGGATGAAGCGCGCCAGCTTTGCTTTTTAGCCAGAGATCCGCTGGGCATCAAACCGCTGTATTATACTTTTTCCGGGGGCAGGCTTGCGTTTGCCTCGGAAATGCGGGCTCTTCAATCAGCCGGACTGGCTGGACGCCAATTGGACGCCGAAGCACTGGTGCGCTACTTTCAAATGGGTTCGGTTCAGGAGCCGCATACCCTGCTGGCTGACGTGCATTGTCTCGAAGCCGGCCATTACTTATTGTGGACTGGTGGACGTCTGGTCAAGAACTGCTACTGGCGTGTCGCCTTTGCCACTCAGGAAATGGAACCTTCAGAGGCTGTGCAGCATGTGAGGCATGCTTTGCAGGACAGTATTGATGCTCATTTCGTCAGTGACGTTCCAGTGGGCATCTTCTTGAGCGGGGGGATTGATTCTACGGCCGTTCTGGCTCTTGCTCGTGCAGGTGGCCATGAGAACATTGATACATTTTCCATCGGGGTGGATGATGCAGAAATGGATGAAACTGGCCTGGCGGAGCGCACCGCGAAGTTGTTTGGTGCGAAGCACCACATGCTGCGCCTTGATGCTGTTACGGGACAACAGGCGTTCTCCAATTTTTTGCATACCATGGACCAGCCCAGTGTGGATGGTCTAAACACCTATACGGTTTCTGCTTTTGCCGCACAGAAGGGTATGAAGGTGGTGCTGTCGGGGCTTGGTGGTGACGAACTGTTTGCCGGCTACAAAAGTTTCGATGCAGTCCCCCGGCTGCATGCTTTCAACCGCGCGGCGCATGGGATTCCTTTTGCAGCGGGTGTGGCAGGCTGGGCGTTGGAAAGAAACCCCTTTTCAGCAAAGATGCGCCGTATTGGGTCCATGCTGCGACAAGTACCCACAGTTGAAAATTCCTATCGAGCTTTTCGGGGTATCTTTTCCTTGCATGAGGCAAAATTGCTGGCTGCCAGCTACTTGGATTGCAGTTACGGCAGTCTGCCGAACATGCCCAACCACCAGATGCAAGTGCCTGATATTCATGACGCTGTAAGCAAGTGTGAAATGACACTCTACATGCGTAATCAACTTCTCAGGGATAGTGATGTGATGAGCATGTCCCAAGGATTGGAACTGCGGGTGCCGTTGGTTGATCGTGACTTGTTTGAGCGAGTGGCCATGGTGCCCGCGCATCTTCGGTTGCGACGTGGCAAGCAGATGCTGCTGGATGCTGTGCCTGAAGTGCCCGAGTGGATCTGGAACCAGCCAAAACGAGGGTTTGTATTTCCGTTCGAGAAGTGGCTCGGACAGCAATGGGGGGATGAGTTTGCTGTGGCCACTCGCAAGCTCCCCTATAAAAATGCGACATGGTTCAAGCGCTGGGCAGTTTTCATGCTGGATCATTGGCTGGAGCGTTCATGAATCGGCAAGGCCTGTCCGTCCGATCCATTTCTTAATCAAGCCATGCGAATTCTTCATGTCATGCCCTCCATGGACCCGGTTTTCGGCGGGCCTGTGGCCGCCATTTATGTGATGGCGCGTGGACTGTTGAATGCCGGCATGACTGTGGACATTGTCACTGTTCACCCTCGCGCCCGCTCCAGTGTCGCATTTGATGACTCACGTGAGGGATTGAAATGGCAGTCTTTTCCCGTTCAACTGGCGGGTTACGGGGTATCACTTCCACTATGGCGATGGCTCAAGGCCCATGTGCATGAGTATGATCTGGTTCACATTCATGGGGTTTTTAGCTTTGCCAGCCTCATGGCTCAACGTCTTGCTCGCCGTGCTGGGGTTCCTTATGTAGTTCGTCCTTTTGGAGTGCTCAATCGCTGGGGCATGGAACGGCGTAAGTCCTGGCTGAAGCACTTCATTTTCAAATGGATGGAAAAGCCGGTGCTAGATCATGCGCATGCCCTGCATTTCACCAGCGATGAGGAGGCGGCGGATGTGGCCCGGTTGGCGATTAAAGCTCCCGGTTTCGTGATACCTCTTGGGCTTGATTTATCCCCCTACCAGCAGCTGCCGCCAGCGAGCCTGTTCGAAGCCCAATTTCCGAATTTCAAGGCGGATCAAACGATTCTCTTTCTGTCCAGGATCGACGTGAAAAAGGGACTGGATCTCCTGCTTCCAGCTTTCAAATTGGTGCTCTCCAAGATCAACGGAGTAAAACTCATCATTGCTGGAGATGGGGATCTACGTCTGATGGCCGACTTGAAACGTGCAGCCGAAGAACTAGGCATCGCTGACCGCATTCTTTGGACTGGGTTTCTCACTGGGGATGTAAGACTGGCGGTGATGGCCAAGGCTACGGTTTTTTGCCTGCCATCACGTTCCGAAAATTTTGGGATGGCTTTGCTGGAAGCCATGGCCGCAGGACTGCCGTGCGTCGCAACAGACCAGGTGGCCCTGAGCGTGGAGGCGGCCAGGGCAGGGGCGGTGAGCATGACCCCGGTCGAAGCCGTGCCAGTGGCGGATGCCTTGATCGCATTGCTGGAGGACGAACAACTGTGCATGGACTTGTCTTCGAAAGCGCGAGAGTATGCCACCCAGAACCACTCCATGGCCGCCGTGGCTGGCCGGTTGAAGAAATTTTATGAACTGCTTTGCTCTACGTCAGCCAAACATGCCAATCCATGAATTTGTGGAGGCTTCACCAAGTACGTAAAAATTGATAAATATTCCTCCAATGAAAAAAGCACTAATCACCGGCATCACAGGTCAGGACGGTTCGTATCTTGCCGAGCTTCTGCTGGCCAAGGGGTATGAGGTGCATGGCGTCATCCGCCGCTCCTCCAGTTTCAACACGGGGCGGATTGACCACATCTACCAGGATCCGCATGTGGACGGGGCGCGGTTGATTTTGCATTACGGCGACCTCGCTGATGCAGTGCAAATGGTGAAGCTGCTGTATGAACTGCAACCGGATGAAATTTACAACCTGGGGGCGCAGTCCCATGTGAAGGTGTCGTTCGACATCCCGGAATACACCGGGGATGTGGACGGTCTGGGCACACTGCGTATTCTCGAGGCGATCCGTGAATCGGGGCTGATGAAGAAGACGCGCTTCTACCAGGCCTCATCCTCCGAGATGTTTGGCAAGGTGCAGGAGGTGCCGCAGACGGAGCAGACGCCATTCTGGCCTCGTTCGCCGTATGGCTGTGCCAAGGTCTTTGCCCACTGGCTGACGGTGAACTATCGCGAGAGCTACGGTCTGCATGCCTCCAGTGGCATCCTGTTCAATCATGAATCACCGCGCCGTGGGGAGACGTTTGTGACGCGCAAGATCACCCGTGCAGCCACGCGCATCAAATTGGGCCTGCAGGACAAGCTCCATCTTGGCAATCTCGATGCGAAACGCGACTGGGGCTTTGCCGGTGAGTATGTGGAAATGATGTGGCTCATGCTGCAGCAGGAGCAGCCGGATGATTATGTCATCGCGACGAATGAAACCCACAGCGTGCGCGAGTTTTGCCAGGAGGCGTTTGCGCAGCTCGGGCTCGACTGGGAGGCCTACGTGATGCATGACGCCCGCTACGAGCGCCCGGCCGAGGTGGATCTGCTCATCGGCAATCCGGAGAAGGCCCGCAAGCAGCTTGGCTGGGAGCCCAAGGTGCGGTTCAAAGAGTTGGTGAAAAAAATGGTGGACGCCGATCTTAAGCTGGCTGAACACGAGGCCAGAGTTAAATCTCTCTAAAGCATGATGAAGCTGTTTATTTCCGGTCATACAGGCATGGTGGGAAGCGCGCTGGTGCGGCGTTTCCAAAAAGCTGCGGACGTGTCCATCGTCACGCGCACGCGTCAGGAGCTCAATCTCTCGGATCAGGCTGCCGTTGCGGCATTTTATCAGGCCGAAAAACCTGATGCTGCGATCATTGCGGCAGGCAAAGTGGGCGGCATCCACGCCAACAGCACCTATCCCGCCGAGTTCATTTATGAAAACCTGGCCATTGCGACGAACTGCATCCACGGTGCCTGGAAGGCCGGAGTAAAGCGTCTTCTATTCCTCGGCAGTTCCTGTATCTATCCCAAACTGGCTCCGCAGCCCATGCCTGAGGATTGCCTGCTCACCTCGGCGCTCGAGCCGACCAATGAGGCCTACGCCATTGCCAAGATCGCGGGGCTCAAGATGGCCGAGTACTATCGCAAGCAGTATGGCGTGGTCTATCACTCGGCCATGCCGACGAATCTGTATGGCCCGAATGACAATTACCATCCGCAGAACTCCCATGTGATGCCGGCGCTGATCCGGCGCTTTCATGAGGCGCGGCTGGCAGAGCTGCCTGAAGTTGGGGCCTGGGGCACGGGACGGCCGCAGCGCGAGTTCCTGCATGCGGATGATCTGGCGGACGCCTGCGCCTTTCTGCTTCAATTGGAAAACCCGCCGGATTTGGTCAACGTCGGCTGTGGCACGGATGTGACGATTCGTGAGCTGGTGGAGATGGTGGCTGAAGTGGTAGGCTACAAGGGGCAGATCGTCTGGGACAAATCCAAGCCGGATGGCACCCCACGTAAACTGCTGGACACCACCCGATTGAATCAGCTCGGCTGGAAGCCGCAAATCCCGCTCAAAGACGGGCTGGCGCATACCTATGCGTCTTTCCTGGAGGAGATGCAGTCCAACCGCCTGCGCGGCTAAGACTCGCGTGCAAACTGCGCGCTGCAGGGTTTGCGGCGCAGATGTGGGCTTGGATTCAGCAGGTGTTATTCCGCGACGTCCCTCATTCTGCGGAGCGATTTCCCGTTTTCCAAGCCATGAAAATCCTTCTGCTCAACCAGTGCTTCCATCCGGATCACGTGGCCACGGCGCAGCACCTCACGGATCTGGCGCATGAACTGGTCAAATGCGGCCATCAGGTGACGGTGGTGGCAGCGTCGCGCGGGTATGACAACCCGGAGCTTCGGTATCCCGTGCGCGAGACGTGGCACGGCATCGACATCCGCCGCATCTGGACTCCTGGGCTCGGCAAGAAAGCCAAGTGGCGGCGGCTGGTGGATTTCGCCATCTTCTGGGGCAATGCCACACGCATCCTGCTGTTCATGCCCCGGCAGGACGTCACGGTCTGCCTGACTTCGCCACCGCTCATCTCCACGCTCGGCACGGTCGTGGCAAAGCTCAAGGGAGGCGCGGTGGTGCCTTGGGTGATGGATTTGAATCCGGATGAAGCTGTGGCTGCAGGCTGGCTGAAGGCCGGGGGCCTTGTCGAGCGCACGCTCACCTTCATCCAAAACTGGAGCTTCCGGCGTGTCTCACGCATCATCGCGCTGGACCGCTTCATGGCGGAGCGCTTGATGGCCAAAGGGGTGAGTGCAGAGGTCATCCATACCGATGCGCCTTGGTCGCACGATCAGGCGATCCAGTACGACGTGGCCGCACGCGAGGCCTTCCGTGCTGAGCACGGGCTCACGGGCAAGTTCGTCGTCATGTATTCCGGCAATCACAGCCCCTGTCATCCGCTGGATGCCGTGCTGGCCGCAGCGCAGGAGATGCAGGGGGAGGAGCGGCTGCACTTCCTGTTTGTGGGAGGTGGCAGCGAGTTCAAAAAGGTGCAGGCATTTGCCAAAGCTCAGGCCCTCAAAAACATCACCTGCCTGCCGTATCAGCCGCTGGAAAAGCTCTCGGGTTCGCTCTCTGCGGCGGATCTGCATCTGGTGGTGATGGGGGATCCTTTTGTGGGCATCGTGCATCCCTGCAAGATCTACAACATCCTCACGCTCGGCATTCCATTCCTCTTCATCGGTCCGGATCAAAGCCACGGGGCTGATCTGGCGCGGCGGCTCAACCAGCCGGCACACGGGCGTGTGGCGCGCAACGGGGATGTGCCTGCCATCGTGCAGCAGATCCGCGATGCGATGTCTCTTGGCACGCAGCCGGTCAATGCGGCTGCCAGGGCGCTCGGTGCCGACTTCTCCCACTCGGTGCTGTGCCCCCGGCTGGTGCGCGTCATTGAGCAGGCGGGTGAGCGTCGTTAGACTTGTTCGCGGTCGTAGGATGGGCGTGGCGACAGCCCGCCCGTCCATGAGCGTACTGCAAACACTGTGGCGTACGAACGTCCTGGTAGTCGGGCGGTTTGGCGGAGGTGGCTGGGGGCGTTGCGAAGTCTTCGACGCCAAACACACCCAACCTACGTGCGGAGCCGTCTCGTCTATTGAGCAGGCTGCAGCACGCGCTTGATGAGCTCGTAGCTGGCAAAGCGCTCGGTGTCGGGGAAATCGTGATCGGAGTCGGGGTGGGCGATTTGCAGGTGTGACTCCGCCTGATGCAGTCTGAACAAGGGCAGAGCTGCGGCCGCGATGCGATCCACGCTCTGCCAGCGGAAGTTCGCATCCCGCAGCGGCGCATTCACAAACACATGGCGTGGGGCGAGGCAGGCGATGAGTTCGTAGTGGTCCCATGGGCAGTCCTGCGGATGGCCGAGGTAGTCCGCCATGCGCAGCATGTAGCGCTCCTGCACGTAGCCCTTGATGTTGCCGCCGTAGTAGTCCAGCAGCGAATCAAAGCCGCAGCTTGAGACGATGACCTGGATGCGGTCGTCAAAGACAGCGGTGAAGATGGCATTGTGTCCGCCGAGCGAGTGCCCGATGGCGGCGTAGCCGTGACTGCGATCCACGTAGGGCAGGGAGTCCAGGTAGTCGAGGCCGCGCAGGTTGTCCCAGATGGCCTTCATCGTGCCGCTGGGCATGTGCAGCGCTTTGAGATCAGGCTGGTATTCGGCCAGCAGCGGATAGCTCGGTGAGAGCGTGACGAAGCCGCGCTCGGCCAGTTCCTGCGCGTATTGCCGGTGCGGCTTGCCACCGAGACCCACGACCACTTTGAAGCCGATGTTGTTTTCCGTGGGATGCAGGCAGAGCACGGCAGCGGTTTTCTTTCCTGCGAGCGCTGTTTTGGGAATGCACAGGTAGGCAGTGACCTTGCCACCGGGCTGGGAGGTGTAGGTGATGAGCCTGCGCACATAGCTGCCGCAATCCGTTTCCTCCACGATCTGCGGCTCCAGCGCGCAGCGCAGCTCCGGGCCGGGCAGGGGACCTGCGACCTGCTGAAACCCTGCCAGCGCCTCCGCACGGCGGCTCGCCCATTCAGCGGCGCTTGTGGCTGTCTTGGTCGTGCCGTCCTTCGCGTGGTATTCGAGGAGGTTCGTGCGGCTCAGTCCACGAATCGGTGGAATGTCCTCCGCATAGGCGAGGCAGGGCAGGACGAGGGCAAATAAAACGCGGCGCATGGGAGCCATACGCCGCGTCTGGGAGCTTTCTTTGTTACCATGGGGGCTCACTCATTCCGACGGTTCCCGCCGAGCAGCATCATGGCGTAGTAGAGGAAGGTGCCCAGCGCGCTGATGAAGGCGGCCACGTAGGTCAGCGCGGCGGCGTCCAGCACTTTGCTCATGGCGGCGGTTTCCTCGCCGGGAGAGACGGCTCCGGTACTGGCCAGCACGCGCTTGGCACGGGCTGTGGCGTCAAACTCCACCGGCAGCGTGATCAACTGAAACAGCATCACGACTCCAAAGCACAGCGCGAGGATCGGCAGGGCGATCTTGGGTGCAAAGTAGATCAAACCAAAGCCCACAAAGGGAATGATCTGCCCGGCGATGGTGGTGATGCCAACCGCCGCCATGCGCCACTGCAGCGGTGCGTAGAGCTGCTGGTGCTGGATGGCGTGGCCGCACTCATGTGCCGCCACTCCCAGTGCGGCCACGTTGGTGCCGTAGTAGTTTTCTTCGCTGAGCATCAGCTGCTTGTTCGACGGATCGTAATGGTCGCTGAGCTGGCCTTTGATGGTGTGGATCGTCACATCGCGGATGCCGTTGAGGTCCAGGATGCGCTGGGCGATCTGCGCGCCGGAGAGTCCGGAGCGTGCCGGCACCTGCGAATAGCGTGTATAAGCGCTCTTCACGCGCCAGGAGGCGAAGAGCGACAGCGCCATCGTGCCAAGGAAGAGCAGGAGGTAGAGGGGATCAAAGTACATGGTTCTTGAATGGGGTTGCCATTAGATACGCACACCATGCCCGCTTGGGAATCACGCGGGCATTGCAAAACTGCGCGTAGTTTGTCACACAAAATCCCGTGTTGCTTCCCCACGAGCCTGCGATTGAATCAGTCGTTCATGGAAACCGCCCCCACCTCCCCCGCATCGGCCTCGGAGCCCATCCTCTGCCGCGTTACATCCTGGTACTACCGCCGCATGGGCATGCTGGCCGGGCTGTTCCTCGTCTTCGGCCTCGTGTTTCTCCATGACGGCATGAGGGGGTATCCCCAGGAGCTGGCCATCGCGCAGGAGAAGGAGAAGTTCATGAAGGAGTTCCTGCCTTCGTTTGAAGCCGCCAAGAAAGAAGGGCGCCTCCCGCAGTGGATGGAGGATGCCAAAGCCAGGGGCATGCCTACCGGCGTGGACGGGGATTCACCCCGCTGGAAAAGCTACGCTGCGAAGAAGGGCTGGAAGGAGGAGCCCAAGCTCTACAGCGACCGTGAGATCGCCGAACAGTTTTATTATGGCTACGGCTGCCTTGCCGGGGCGCTCATCGCAGGCATCCTGATCCTGCGGAATCGCAGCAAGGTGCTGCTTGGCGAGGCTGACCACTGGGTGTCTCCCGAAGGTGTGCAGATTCGCTACGCCGATGTCTTTCGCGTGGACAAGCGCAAGTGGGAGCACAAAGGGCTGGCGTATGCGTGGTATCGCACGCAGGGCGGCGCCGAAAAACGTGAGGTGTTCGACGATCTGAAATACGCTGGGGCAGACAAGGTGCTGGAGCGTTTGCTGGCTCGTTTCAGTGGTGAATTGATTGAAAAAGTCAGCGAAACAGCGGGCGCCGAATCCACAACAGCAGAGGTGGAAAAATAATGGCACTTGTTTGAGTTTGAAAAAGGCGGGATTTTCCCCTTGCCAAAGTAAACTCAGCCGCTAAAGCTCCGCCCCATCCCAACACCCCCAATCTATGGCAGAGAACATCACAGAAAAAGTTAGAGACATCATCGTTGAACAGCTTGGCGTGAATCCCGAGCAGGTCACCCAGGAAGCCAAGTTCATCGAAGATCTCGGTGCCGACTCACTCGACACCGTCGAGCTGGTGATGGCCTTCGAGGAAGAATTCGGCATCGACGTCCCTGACGAAGAGGCTGAAAAGCTTCAGTCCGTGGGCGACGTCGTCCGCTACGTCGAAGAAAACGCCGAGTAATACCGGCCTTTTTTAGAACTTCAAAAACAGCCAAGTGGTTCATTCCGCTTGGCTTTTTTGTTGTGGGTTTTTGAGGCGGGCAGAGGGTTGCTGTGCGGAGCACCTCCGAAGGGGCGCGGAATTTATTCCGCAGCACTCCGCCGAAGCGCCAGACTCTTGCTCACGAATCAATCTCCTTGAAGCCGAGGATCAGCTTGCCTGCGGCACGCCATGTAGCCCGCACGATCATTGGGCCGGCGATGCTGTAGGCGAAAGCGGCGGCATGGGGGCTTGCGGAGTGCTGCGGAATAAATTCCGCGCTCCTGCTGCGTTTTTGGACTGCGGTTGCGAAGTGAGGAACGAACGCAGCTACCGCCTTCGACGGGCCGGTCAGTAAACGCGTGCCACGAGGCGCTCGAATGCGGGAGCCTGTGGTTCTTCGCCAGCCGGTCAGCTCACGCCCATCACGAGACGCTCGAAAGCGGCCGTTCACCGCCCCAGGGACGGCGCACCTTTTTCATCGCCCGCGACGCGATAGACCCGAAATAACGGACGCGC
>NZ_JBIPNG010000097.1:0-16813 GCF_044373815.1 Prosthecobacter sp.
ATGGGACAGCCACCACTATCCTGCAGGATCTCGGCCTGATCGAACATGGTGGGCTCGACGATCCCCTGAAGTTGACGGCAAGGGGGCGGCAGGTGCTCGACGAGGTAACTCTGCTGAGATCATGAGCAAGAAACTCCAGAAGCTAAATTTGCATGACCGACTGAAGAAACATGCCTTTGAGCATGCCTTCCTCACCACTTACAACTTTGGGGCACGCTTTTTCGAAGACTACGCTCTGGAAAATTTCAAAAGCCTCCAAGACAACGGCAATGTCAGCGTCCTCCTCGACGAAGGGGAGTATCAAGACCTTCTGAAGTCGGCTGTCGAAGAATCCGAGTCGTTTCCGAAGCATGCTAACTTGCGTTACCTGTTGCACCCCATTCGGGTCCCGGGCGTGTTTCACCCGAAGATCTTCCTGTTCGCCGGCAAACGAAGGGGCCTGCTGGTGGTCGGCAGCGCCAACTTCACCGAAGCTGGAATCGGTTCGAATGCCGAAATGGTTGCCACTTTTGACTATGAGGAAGGCAAGAACGAGGAAGCGCTGCCCCTCTTCCAAGCAGCCCTGCAGTTCTTCGAGCAGTTGGCAAACCGCTGGCCCGCAGAGCAGCTTCATTCCAACCTGAAAAGCATGCTGGCAGAGGTTCCTTGGCTCTCCAAGGAAGCAGAGCGCACCGCCCAGAACAGCCTCCCCGTTTTACTTAGCAATCTGGATGTGCCGCTATGGGATCAAATGGTCTCACGCCTGCCGGGGCCGGCGACGAACGTTTCAGTTCTGTCTCGCTTCTTTGATGCCCAACCGGGATTAGCCGACGTCGCCCTTGCCACGACAAAAGCGAAAAAGCTGATTCTTTACACACAGAATGGCATCACCACCCTGACGAAGGCGTGGCTTGGTTCGACCGCTTTCAGCAAAGGCCAAATGGGGATCAATCTTTGCCGCTACACAGATGAAGAGCACTTTCAGCAACTCCACGGGAAGGCCTTCGCCTTCACCTGCGGGAGTCAGGTCATGCTGGCGATGGGGAGCGCCAACTTCACCACCTCGGCTCTTCGGAGGACCGCAAACAACGGGAACGTCGAGGTCCTGCTTTGCTACCCTCTGTTGCCCACGAACAAGGTTTCTCCCGAGGACTGGTTCGATCCCGAGGGCACTGGCGTAGCCCTGCGAAAGCCCGAACAACTGCAAACAGCGACCGACAACAGTGACGATGCCCCGAGCGACAGGTCAGACTTTGGCATCCGAATCGCTGAGGTGCTGGTGGAGGAGCAGTGGCTCAAAGTAACCCTCTCGTTTGGAGAGCCCCCATCAGGTGTGTCCTGCAGGCTCGCACAAGCTGACCGCAGTCCCATCTACCACACGCTCAAAACAACTGACGACGGCACCCTTCGCTGCCAACTCACCGAGGCAGATCAAAAGAAATTACGCTCTATCCCGGCTCTGGTCGATCTCGGGATCCTGGCTGCGGGTAACCAATGGAAACCACTCAGCCTCCCCATCCTAGTCACCAATCTCCAAGACATCAGGACGGGCGGCGACCTGCGACGCGAACGACAAATTCGCGAAGCGCGGGAGAGTCCACAACGGTTCCTGAACGTGCTGAATGCCTTGTGCAGCAGCGACGATGAGGAGAGGTTGAAGCAGTTCCTGACCTACTGTGACATCCCCATGGATCTGCCGGTTCGGCTGCTCAGGAAACGAGCCAGCGGCGAGTCTGCCCCACCCGATGAAGCGGAAGCCCTCAGGATCATGGGCAGCCGCAACCTGAGGCACTTTGAGATCCTGCATGATGCGGTGATGGATTTTTCCAAGCGGCATCGGCGACGGCTCGAACGACACGTGGAAAGTGGAATGGCCAGCGGTGTTCCCAACTTCCTCCATATTCTCCTGACCATTGGCAACTTGCTGCTGTCCCAGATCGCACGGGTAGTCGTTGCGCTGGAGGCAGACAGAACAATTGAGATGATCCCAAATCGGTGGAGCCAAATACGAAATAATCTGGACGCCTACTATTGGGAACTGCGGGAACTGTTTAAGCTAACCTCGGTTGATTATGTGAACGCATTGCTCGACAGTAAAGCCTCGGCCAAAACCGATACTGCATTTCGCGAATCCATGGCGGAACTTCTGGGTCTCTTGAGGCAGGCGACGCAACAACGCGACAATCTGGCCGCTGTTCAGAAAACACGGCTTGTCGTCGTCACGTCGGCCAAACGAATAACAGGCCCGGGATTCTTCAAATCGATCCTGGCCACCGAAAACTGGACCGACTTCGCTAAAGAACTTCAAAAGTTTGGCAGCGATCTGCAACAGCGTTTTGCAGCTTGATAAGACGTTCCAGCATCTATCCACTCTATTCCGATGATCATCACGCCAACCACCCCTCGCTCCACAGAAAATATCCAAAGTGATCTCTTCGGTGGCTTCGACACTGTGGCCGACAACATCGGCAAACGCATCGCCGAAGGCATCCTAGGACGCATTCAATCCTTCCCCGAACGTGAAGCCCTCTTGGGAAGACAAGCAGGTCGTATGGACTCACTTCCAGAGGACATCCTCTGGGAGGGATTGGGCGAGGAATCCGCGCCCGTGTTCGTCGTTTACAAGCTCATTCACGAAGCCTTCTCCAATGCTCCGCAGTTTTTCCGCTCGGCATTGGTGGAATTCCTTCGCGCTCAACCCGAGCGTTTCTCCGCCATCTTCAATCGCGAGACCATCTGGTCGGTGATGGCAGCTTTGCCTACACGCGATGCTCCAAAAGAACTTCCGTCCATTCAAGGAATCGCCGAATTGCTGGCACAGGCCCAGCGACGTGGCATCTGGTGGCGATCCGATGCTGAGATCCGCAGCGAGGCAGAAGCCGTTCACCGCACTCTGAGCGAGAAAGATGGCAAGTTCATGGCAGGCTTCACGGCGCTCCGCGCTCTGCAATCTGAGAAGGCTCGTGGCATTACCTGTGGCAACCTTCTTCTCAACATCCCCGGCAGACTGGCAGCCTACGCCTCCGAAGTGGTCGCACTCGGTCGAATGGCTGAACTTCCGCCACTCAAAGAGATTCATGCTCGTGTCGATGAGTTTTCCCGAGATCCGGAGATCGATGCAAGGCACGAAAGCATCCCCCTGGACCTGCTCTACACAACCTTGAAAGACGATTCCCTTCACGTTCGCATCCTCGTCCGCGCCAAGGCGAACCCCGCTGACCGGGCCGACATGCGCCGACGCTCCCTTTATCTGCGCTATTTCCTGCGCCATGCCTTCGCCGGCTACTGCGCCGATCAAATCGACATCAGGCTCGCCTTCTACCTCGACTACGAACGTGCTCATTTTTCCTGGCACGGCAAAGACAGCCTCTTCCACCACGAGGAGTGGATCACCCGCGACCATTTTTGGAATGATCTCTGCCCAGGAGCTGCCCCCGAGAAGCTCTTTGCCCAGATTCGCAAGTCAGCAACTACCGAGCTGACAACAAAGAAGGTTGTAGAGCAGCTAAAGGCCCACTTTGCGCGGCCCACCAAAGAAGGGAAAGCCAAACAGCCATGAACACTCTCGAACGCACCCTCATTGAAAAAGCTGGCTACGCCCACGGCTGGGAGAACGTCCGGGAGAGCACGCCGGAGCGAGTGGTCATGTTTTCTGCCCGCCACAAGGCCGAGGTGCAGGTCACACCGGGCACGACACCCATGGTCTGGCAGGTGACTTTCCCCAAAGGCCCTCCCACCGCCGAAATCGCACGTAGCCTACCTGAGCAGTTTCAGGGTGACGGCACTTTCCAGGGCGCCGGCGAAGCCTCCTTGGGACGTCTGTTGCGCCGTTCCGCTGAACTGGCGATGTCCCTGCCAAACCAAGCCGCTGATCTGTACGCAGCCGAGGTCGCAAAACTCGACGCCAATCCACCCAGCACGACCGAGGTGCTGGCCCTCGTCAAGCAACGCCGTGGCCAGGACCTCTTCCGCCAGGCCCTGATGGACTACTGGGGGGGTGCCTGCGCCATCACCGGCATCGACGTCCCCGAACTTCTCCGTGCCAGCCACGCCAAACCCTGGGCCAGATGCGAAACCGACCAAGAACGACTTAACGCCTTCAATGGCTTTCTCCTCTGCTCTCATATTGACGCCCTCTTTGATTGCGGCCTCATGACATTCGATGAGCTGGGAACCGCAGTCTTCTCCCCACGCCTCGACATCGAGATCTTAACCAGGCTCGCCATCAATCAGCCAATTAAGCTCCGTTGGCTCACCGCTGAGCACTCACCATTCCTCGCATGGCATCGCGAAAACCTTTTTCAGAAGCACAAATCCCCTGAGTACAGCTAATGCCAGTGAATTTCCCTGACCTGAAGCTCACCTTTTTTGATGCGTCTTCATCGTCTCAGTAACGGCAAATTCTGCAAACTGGGTGATGCTTAAGATATGCCCGCCGGCAACTTTGAAGACCGTTTTACCGTACCGCTACCACCCCAGCCCATGGAAGAATGAAACCGCCAGCTAGACCAAGTCTGACTGTAACTCGTTTTTTTGATGGAATTATCTAAATCGTATCCGAGCGTTCTCCATGATCGCTCCCATCACTCGCAGCCTCGAAGAAGGGTCGGATTATTCACCTGACTGGAGGCATCAGGTGGTCGCTGATTACCTCAAAAAGCACGCTGCCACTGGAGGAAACCAATCCTGGGTGCAATTGCTAGGAGATGAGCGTGATGTCGTGGTTCGGCAGGTGGTGCGCTATCACCTGGGCTCATCTCTCGTTCCCGAAGCGGTGCGATATGCGCTTGGCTGTCAGCAGCATAACGGCATGACCGGCATTGCATCAAACATTCGAGCCATGGCGCTGGCCGGAATGACCTACGATCAAATGGCGAAAGAGGTCGTTACTTCGCGTCGGAACATCTTTATTTTCTGCCGCATGTATTTTGATATTGAGCGCTACATTCACAATGAATCATGGCTCGAATCTCTTCTGCGTCGTGACTTTTGCGGAGGCGAAAACCAAGCCAAATCCCGCGAACGCCGGCTTCTGAAAAGCGCATTCCACAAGGGCCTGGATGGGGTCGTTCATCTGCTTTCGGCTCGTCAATCAAGGACGCCTGAAGAGATTCTGGAATTGAGCGATCAGGTTCGTTACGCAGTTGCTGCTCGTGCGATGGAGTACATCGAAGATCTGAATGACGGAGGGCTTCCACCAGGGGCGGATGATTTTAATCGCCACTTGATGGTTTCTGCTGCCGCAGCGAAAAATCCTGTGCAGGATGATCGAGACCATGAGGGGATGACGTGGGTGGCCTGGATGTTAGAAGCTGCGGAAAGAGATCTCTTCCCCCCCGAGGTGAATGAGCGGGCTCTCACTCTGAAGGAAACAAACGGACCGGGTGCAATGCCCGTTGGGGGCAGACGTGCAAAGTGCCTGATGCTCAATGCACCGCCTCTAAAGCGGGTGAATAGCAAGGTCGTGACCGTTTCGGGAACAGATGACCAGCCTGTGGTCACGTCGGATGACACTTCCTTCGAGTCGCAGCAGATAGAAATCCCGGCAGACTGAGCGTGGCAGCCGCACTCCTGGCAGAAGCTCCATCAACCCGGCGTGATCGAAGCAAGCCCAATTGATGCCTTCCAGCTTTGGCAGCAGCCCTGCCTTTGAAGCGGTCTGATGGTGATGGCAGCCGGCGGACCAGTTGTTCCAAAACTCCCTTGCCCGTGCAATTTCTGCTATCGTGTCGGGCCTGATGGGGGTCGTAATCAGCCCAAGCTGCAGTTCCATATCGGCCGCCTGCTGCCAGGAGCCGGTAAAGGAGTGCAGCAGGTCAAGCGTGACATAGGGGTCAATGGGGGCGGACTTCCAGCGATCCGCTTCATCCTTGAGTTCAGCCAATGACATCCCGGCGGGCAGGGAGACTCGGACGGGGGGCACCAGCCAGGGATAAATCCGACTGCGTCGGGAGCGATGCAGCACTGGTGCGGCAACGACATGGTGGGGGGAGTCCACAGGATCTACGGGGGACTGTGCTTCAAGCAACCCTGGGCGGCAAAGACGGAGCTGGATGAGGGGCTCCATTGCCCTGCCCTTCTGAAGCGGGCGGTACAGCATTGAAAAAGCCTCAAATGGGCTCAGGACATCCTCCATGAGGTCCGCACTTGGCAGCATCTGTCCGAGGCGCATGATCATTGCCTCATCCCGTAGGTGCTTCTCCCGCATTTTGCAGCGAGCGATGCGCATGCGCTTGTTTTCCCTCTTTTCCGCTTCGGTTAACAGACGCCAGTTCATGGGATTACGAGGGCAAACTTGTTCACTTTATGAATTCAAAACCGATGGTGCAATGGGTGGAGGGTCTCCGGGCGGGCGACGGTAGGGGGTAATCAGAAGTGGCCGAAGTGGAGAAGTGGAGATCTTTGCTTTGGAGAGACTTGTATTGATTGTTCAATTTCATGAACTTTTCTTTTTCTCCTCTATTAGATCTGAAATTGCTCTACACTTCTCCACTTTGACCATTTCCAGCAGACCTGAGAACCCTGCTATTCAGGCGGGAGCGGCGGTGGCAGATCCGGTCCTGGGCAAATCGTTTCCGTTGGTGGCAACGGAGGAGGCAGTTCACCGGGCAGTGGCTGTCGTGAACCAGGCGGGAGGCGTGTGCCAATGAAGTACGTGGCGTAGCCGTCAACCACCCCACCGTGGCGAAAGCTCTCGGGCTTCGATTGACAGAGGGCGGAGAGATAGCGTCCCACATGGAAGGGGTTGTTGTAGCGGTCAACTCCTTCAATGTCCCTGCACCCCTGTTCCTTCAATGCATCAATCAGCGCCCTCGCAGTGCCACGCCAGGGAGCGGTTCCATGAATGTGCACTTGGGGAGTCAGCCACCTGAGCACAATCTCAGCAAAGGCGGTTTCGGGCTTTGTGGATTGCAATGCCTCAACGAGGTCTTCGTTATGGTAAGAGACAACTCGGTAATGCCGGTCCTGGAGTTCCCCCGGAATTTTGAAATTGTTGATGAGATCATAAATAAGGGCTGGCAACTCGCTCAGCACGACCTTCCACCAGTCACCGAAACAATCGAAGGAGGTTCCCTCTCCATGAAAAGGTTTTCCGAAAGCGTGAAGGATCATCAGCTTATCGGCACCATTTTCTGTGAGGTCTGGAAGGACCCTCAAGGATTCCGCATCGTCATTCAGGGAAATGGTGAGCCTGCGATATGGATCGAGGCTGATGGCCTCGCTATATTTAGCGTTGAACGAGAGGCTTTGGTTGACACAGAACTTCTTGATCGCCGACTGCAGTTTCTGCTTTTCAGCATATCCGTTCCCGTGCTGCTCGTCGGCGATCATCCAGTGCTCGGCACCCACAAGTTCGCCATTGAAAGCGGTTTCCCCAACCATGGCTGAAAACGGGGAGGCGTGGCGGCCACCGAGACACTGGGTAATGATTTCCTGACAGACATTTTTTCCCACTCTCTTGGGGCCGGCAAGCACCAGTGCCTGGGCCGGGCAGAATTTGCCACCGTCGTAGAGGTCCCTGACAGCAAGCGCCAGCCAGGAGAAAAAGACGCAGCTTTGATTTACAGGCTCGTCACTCTTCTTCGAAGGGTGTGGATCTGTTGCAGGGTCGTAGTCGAGCAGTCCGGTTACGAAGGCACGGATCAACGGGTACTCACCCGGAACAGGTGTCACCAAAGAGGGTGATGTGGTAACCAAAATGCGTTTTTGGTTGATCCTGTGCATGCCGGATTTTCTGCCTGCCAGAGAGCCAACCCAGTCCATTGGCCGGCCCTCCAAATCCGTCAAAAAAAAATCCGTCTCGGAAAGCGAATTCTCACCGCAGTTTTTGCACATGAATCCGCACTTCACCAAATGGTTGGTGGCTCCCCTACGATCTACGGGCGTGTAAGAACCGTCGGAGGTCCGGTAGATGTAGTTTTTGGCCCCTTTTGGATAATAGTACATTTCGGGAGGAGTTTTGGCTGTCTCTTCCGAACGCTTTCCTGCGTCTTTACGGGCCTGCACCTTTTGTTCCCGCTTAAAGAGCGAAACGCTTTTCAAGAGCCCCGCATCGACTGCCATCTGGGCCACCATTTGGCCACGGGTCGGGCCGCATGCTGTTGCAACTCGTGTCAGTTTCTTGAGGATGTCATGGCTATCCTGATGAGTGGATTTTTGCACAAGGATATTCAACCCAGCCGTTTCACGATTGATCAGTTCAAAGACGAGATCCTCAGTGCGTGTCCCCTGCTCAAGCACCAGAGCATTCTTGAGAAGGTCCTTGAAGTATGGCTCAAAGTCTTCCTTTCCAAGCACCTTCCTGGCGTCATCGATGCCCTTCATCCGGTCGAGATCAGCCAGAGCCATCCTTGGCAGTTTAAATATCGTGTGAGGAAGTTTCGCGACCACCAGCTTTTGGAACTTGATCGCAGCATGCGCAAATTGGGGATTTAAAGCCGTGTCAGCGTCACCAAGAAATAGAACGACAGGTCCACATTGGGTAAAGAGAAACTCAAGCTCGGGAACAAGGGCGTCGCCAATCGCGAAATTATGAATGCCGCCGATAGCGACTGCTGGGTAACCCGCCTCAGCTAGAGACAAAGCCTTAAACTCGCCCTCGGTAACGATCATGGTACCGCGCTCGTTAATGAGATCGAAAGACCCATTCGGAAAGTAGGCGTGGGGGAAAGTTCCCTTTGGCTGGTGATATTTCGGCTGATCGCCGACCGCGTTGATGAGGCGTTCACGATAAAAATCTCCGTGACCGTCACGAATTGGAGTTCTGCGTGCAGTTTCCTCGCGTGGCTTAAAATAGGGAATTCCCAGACGAAGTCCAAGTGGTGGATTGCTGAGCAATTCGATGCCATTGTCACGCAGCGTCCGGTTTGTAACACCTGGCCGCTGAGATGGCGCTCCATCTGCAAGCGGGTCCTTATTGCTTGAGTAGATCCTCGCTGATTCAGGATTTGAATTCGGCACTACACATGGAGGTTGCGCAGCCTCAGACGCGGCAGTATTTTCTGAAAATTTGTCATTCATTGTCCTCGAAAGCTGTGGGTGTTAATTTTTTGAAGCCGTCGGAACTGGAATTCCGACGGCTTCGTTATTGTTTGGTGGTCCGTTCATGGTGGTGGTGGGTTTTGTTGGCTCGGGAAATCCACTACTTCTCGCCCTCCTTCACCATCACGACCTGGCTGCGCAGGAATTCCATCAACCTCGCCTTGTCGATGAGCACGGCCCCACGAACTTTTCCGGGAAGACGGACCGAAATGAATGCCCCTGCCGCCTTCGCAGTCGATACCAGCGCCGAACGACTCAAGCCGGTCAGACGACAGCGCTCATGAACCGAGGGCAACCGAATGAACTCGCACTCATCAAGAGATGCAGGTTCAAACCTCTTTTCAAACCCCTTGGGAATATCCCCTGCTATGGCTGGACGGCTTGTGATAATCCTCGCAGGTCCGCCCGGGGCCTGAGAAGCTGAATGATTCATATGTTGCCGATGATTGCTCATGTCGGCTGACGATATTACAGCGAGATTTTTTTCTCCTAATCCAATCGTTTTACGGAACTGATAAGGCGGATTTCACCTCAGTTACGACCGAAACTCTGCCTGAAAAGACTTACTCTGGAGGGCCTGCCACAGGGCTCTTTCCTCGCACCCCTTTGGTCTTGTTTTTTTGTTCTCTTTGCTCAGCTAGCCAAATGACAAAATCTCTCCTGAGTCCTGGATCCCGCGCTTCTTGCAGCCACAATTTGTAGAAATGATCAGCCAGCGTTTGGCGCCAATTGTTGATAATCCTATGAGCCCATTCAAGATTTCTCCTCCCCCTCTCTGTAATATCATTGCGGGCGCTTTTTAGAAGTTCGCTTACTTCATGCCACCTTATTTCAACGAAGGAATTGCCTTTTGTCTGAAGCACTTTGTCAATTTCCAGTTCATTTGAATCAATTTCTTCTGGGTTTGTGGGAGGCTCAATTGCGATGTTGCATAAAATCTTGGCCACATACCCGTCCCACTTTTCGGTTTGGGTTTTTACAGACGCATTGGCACAGGCGCGAAGAAGTTCGCGAAATTTGCTCCCATCCTCTGCAAATGGGCTCCACATCACATCTTCAGCAATGCGAACAGGCTTTGTTTTGTCAGCACACAGTTCTTCGAATTTGTAAAGCTGTTTAACGGTAGCCGAATTAATACTTAAAGGCTGAATGGACAATTGTGATGCCGACCGTTCCAACAATTTTTGAGCCGTAGGAAGCAAGGATGTTGCATCATCAAGTAAGGCCAAACCTGCGTTCCGTTCACATTGAGCCATGATAAGCGCCAAATTTGCAACTGCTGCCGCTTGATTAACGAGATTGGCAGAAATCGTCGAATTCCCGCTCATTTCCTCTGTTTTCTCGGAACTGCTCATTCAAATCAATGACGTCTCACAGCTATTTTGTCCACCCCCACAAGGCAGAGTTAGATGAGTCCCATCGCTTTGAACGCCACAATTGGCTCTCCAATTGGAAGCTGCGAGTCATCAGAGTCCATCTGCGTCATTGTCTTACCCTGTGTCTTACTCGCCCCTCATTCTATCGTTACTTCCTTGTACCTCAAAGAAGTGGAGGCGAGGGGAGTTGAACCCCTGTCCGAATAGTCGTTGCCCGTAGCGTCTCCATGCTCAGTCTCATCTTTGGTCTCGGTGGGAGGCGGCTTGAGACAGCCTACTCTTCACCCAGCGTCCTGTTTGATCTCGTTTGTGACCCGGTCGCCCGGCCAACAAACCAGCCTGGTAGTGGCATCGTTCAGGCTACCAGACATTGCCTGAAGGATGTCGCAGGGCTTAAGCTGCGAGTGCTAGCTCGTTAGAGTTTGCATTTGTGTTTTTGATCCGGTGTTTAACGAGGCCAACGAATCATCCTCGGCATGCAGCTCCGAACTAAGGCTACCCGTCGAAACCAGTACGCCCCCGTTTTGGAGAAAGGGAGAGTAACCCATGGGAGGCGGGGGTCAAGAGGCATCGGTGGCGGGCTGTTGCTGGATGCTAGCGGCTCGATGCTGGATGGAAGCCTTTCGAGAGCCAGGTCTGGTGCGGTGCCAACGGAGCCCAGCATCCAGCATTCCCGCGCTCGACATTCCGCATTCACCATTCATTTTCCCCGCCCCCATGCCTGCCCTGAAGCTCCACGACACCCTGACCCGCACCGATCGCGAAAC
The DNA here is from genome assembly GCF_044373815.1 of Prosthecobacter sp. Taxonomy (GTDB): domain Bacteria; phylum Verrucomicrobiota; class Verrucomicrobiia; order Verrucomicrobiales; family Verrucomicrobiaceae; genus Prosthecobacter. The sequence goes on from NZ_JBIPNG010000097.1 coordinate 11,165, forward strand.
CACGCCGCTGGATGGCAAGACGCTGCGCTTCTACTGCTGCGGACCCACGGTCTATGGCCCGGCGCATATCGGCAACTTCCGCACCTTCGTGGCGCAGGATGTCATGCGCCGCGTGGTGGAGGCTTCCGGCACGCCGACGCTGCATGTGCGCAACATCACGGATGTGGATGACAAGACGATCCGCGATTCGCAGAAAGCGGGGCAAACGCTGACCAATTTCACCCAGGGCTGGACGCAGAAATTTCACACCGACTGCACCGCGCTGAACCTCCTGCCGCCGCACATCGAGCCCTCGGCCGTGGCGCACATCTCCCAGCAGGTGGCGATGATTGAAAAGCTCATCGCCGGTGGGCATGCCTACGCCGCACCGGATGGCAGCGTGTATTTCCGCGTCTCCTCCTACAAAGACTACGGCAAGCTCAGCCACCTGGAAGACCGCGAGCTGCGCCTGGGTGCCAGCGAAGCAGCCAGCGCGACCGACAGCGACGAGTACACCAAGGATTCCCTCACCGACTTCGCCCTGTGGAAGGCGCGCAAGCCGGAGGACGGCGAGAACTTCTGGCCCAGCCCCTGGGGCGAAGGCCGGCCCGGCTGGCATCTGGAGTGCAGTGCGATGATTCTGGAGTACCTCGGCGAGGACTTTGACCTGCACAGCGGCGGCGTGGATCTGATCTTCCCGCATCATGAAAACGAGATCGCCCAGAGCTGCTGCAGCACGCACGGGCACTTTGCCCACCACTGGATGCACGTGGCCCACCTCATGGTGGATGGCGGCAAGATGAGCAAGAGCATCGGCAATCTCTACACGCTGGAAGACCTCGCCCAGCGCGGTTACAGCGCCGTGGAGGTGCGCTACGTGCTGATCTCCGGCCACTACCGCGCGCCGCTGAATTTCACCATGCACAGCCTGGATTCCGCACGGCAGGCGCTGCAAAAGCTCGCGAAGGCCGACAAGGCGCTGGCCGCCCTTTCCCCTGCCCTGCCCGAGGCGAAATCGGCGGGTCCGTTTGCCGAAGCTTGGGAAACGCTGCTGAATGACCTCAACGTCCCCGGTGCCACAGGGGCCATCTTCGGCGTGCTGAACAAACTCAAGCCCGCCGCGCTCTCCGCCGAGGAAGCCGCCGCCGCACGCAACGGCCTGCACTTCATGCTCCAGGCCCTCGGCCTCACGCTCCCCGCCATCGCCGATGAAGCCGCCGCCGATGTGCCTGCTGACATCCAGGCGCTCGCGCAACAGCGCTGGGATGCCAAGCAGGCGAAGGATTGGGCCGCTGCGGATACTTTGAGAAAGCAGCTGGAAGCCGCCGGCTGGCTGATCAAGGACAGCAAGGAAGGCTTCACCGTGGTGGCGAAGTAAGCGCCGCAGCTCGCGGGATAAATTTGGACTGCGGCTGCGCAACCCTGAAAGGGTGAAGCTGCCGCTTTCGAGCGTCTCGTGGTGGGCGTAAGGCATGCAGCTGGCGAGTGCCGAGGAGCGTGTGCTTTCGTGGGTCTTGTGGCTTTCATGTGCCGTCCGGCCTGCGAAAGCGGTAGCTGCGTTCGTTCCTCACTTCGCGACCGCACTCCAAATACGCGTCATCGCGCGCGGGACCCGCTGCGCCCTTTGCGAAATCGCGCTCATATGCCCGCTCTTTTGTTTTGCTTTTTTCCGCCGGGCAGAAGAAAACCGTCGTGAACTGCTTTTACACAACCATCAACCATGAAACACATCGCCCTGCTTCTCGCCCTCGCCGTTTCCACCCTGCATGCGGAGGATTGGAAGCCGGAGGCGGGCTTCACTTCGCTCTTTAACGGCAAGGATCTCACCGGCTGGTGCTTTCGCGAGAAGACGAAGAAGGATGATCCGAATCCGGGCGCGATCACCGCGAAGCACGATGGCAAGACCGAAGCCGCCGATGCAGGACGCTACATCGTGAAGGATGGCGTCATTGCCGTGACCTTTCCCACGGAAGCGGACAAGCTCACCGGGCAGTTTTACACCCAGGCGGTGTTTCCGAAGGACTTCATCCTCAAGCTGGAATTCCGCGCCAGCGTGAACGCCGACAGCGGGGTCTTCATCCGCAAGCCGCAGCTGCAATGCCGCGACTACCTGGTAGCCGGTCCCTACAAGGAACTGAAGGCTTACAAGCCGCAGGAGTGGAACCAGATGATCGTCGAGGTGAAGGGTGGTGTGGCGCATTGCACCTGCAATGGTGAAGTCCTCGAAGCCGCGCTGCCCATGCCGCCGACGGGCCCCATCGGCCTGGAAGGTGACCGTGGCGTGATGGAGTACCGGCATATTCAGATCAAGGAAGTGCCGTGAGGTGAGGGAGCGTGGGGGGCTTGACCGGATTTATGATTTGGAGGGAGCTCATGCGGCTCTTCCGAATCATCCATCGTAAATCATCAATGCCCCCGCCTCTGTGCTAGATAGGCTCCTCTGCGGTGGTATATTATTACTCCCCATGAAACACCTTCACCGCCGCCAATTCCTGCGCGATCTCGGCATCTCTGCCGGTGCCCTGCCCTTTCTTGCTGGACTGCCCAGCATCACGGGTGCCCCTGCCCCGCAGCGGAAGCAGCGGCTGATCATCATGTTCTCGCCGAACGGCACGCTGCCGAACGAGTTCTGGCCGGATCAGGAAGGCGCGGATTTCAGTTTCAAATCCATCCTCAAGCCGCTGGAGCCGTTCAAGAAACAGATGCTGGTGCTGGACGGCATCGCCAACAAGGTCGGCGGCGATGGCGACAGCCACATGCGCGGCATGAGCTGCCTGCTGACCTGCGACGAACTGCTCAAGGGCAACATCATGGGCGGCGGTGGCAATCCCGCGGGCTGGGCCAGCAACATCTCGATTGATCAGGAACTGAAGAATTTCCTGCAAAGCCGCGCGGAAACGAAGACGCGCTTTGGCTCGCTGGAGTTTGGCGTGGCGGTTCCAGAACGCGCTGACCCTTGGACGCGCATGAGCTATGCAGGCGGCAACCAGCCCGTGGCCCCCATTGATGACCCGCATCAGATTCTGAAAAAGGTCTATGGCCGCATGAAGGACAAAGACAGCCTCGTCAGCATTCTGGACGATGTGCGCGAGGATTTGAAAAAGGTGTCCTCCAAGCTCAGCGCCCGTGACAAGGCGCTGCTGGACCAGCACATGACGCTCGTTCGCAGCATGGAGCAGGACTTGGCCGATGCCGACAAGCAGGGCAAGCTGGTGCACCCCGTGCCGCAGGTGGACCCGAGCATCGAACTCGTGAACGACAACACGCCGCAGATCAGCCGCATTCAGATCGACCTGCTGGTGAACTCTTTGGCCAATGACATGGCGCGCATCGGCACGCTGCAGTACATGCGCAGCGTGGGCATGGCACAGATGCGCTGGCTCGGCATCCAGGAGGGACACCACTCCCTCTCGCATGATCCGGACGACAAGAAGGACAGCTACGAGAAGCTCATGAAGATCAACACCTGGTTCGCCGGTGAGTTTGCCTACCTGGCCAAGCGCCTGAGTGAGACCCCCGAAGCGACCGGTGGCGGCAGCATGCTGGACAACACGCTGCTCGTCTGGACCAATGAACTCGGCAAGGGCAACAGCCACACGCTCGACAACATCCCCTACATCATGATCGGTGGCGGCAGCGGTTTCAAAATGGGTCGCAGTCTGAAGTTCACCAAAGCCGCGCACAATCGCCTCTGGATGTCCGTCGCGCAGTCGATGGGCCACAACCTGCAGACCTTCGGCAAGAAGGAGCTCTGCGAGGGTGGCGCGCTGAATCTGTCTTAAACAGCCTGCCAATAAACTCCGAAACCATTCTTCCGCCGCCCGCCTGAAGCGCGGGGGCCTCGAACCGGCGCTTGCAATGCACGCCAAACTCGCCAAGGAAACACGCTCTTATGCCAGCCACACCCGTTATCAATCTCCGCAAAGGACATGCCGTCCGCCACAACAACGACGTTTGCGTCGTCACCGAGACCGAACTCAAGACGCCACCGCGCATGGCCTCGTTCGTGCAGATGTCCGTCCGCAGCATCACCATCGGCAAGGTTTACAACCTGCGCATGACTTCCAATGAGTCGCTCGAGTCCGTGAACCTCGTCCGCGACAACCACGAATTCAGCTACAAGGACGGCGACGGCTACCACTTCATCCACCCTGAAACGTTTGAAGACGTGCTCATCGGTGAAGACAAGCTGGACGCCAAGACCCGCGGCTACCTCATCGAAGGCCAGAAGTACCTCGTCGTCTTCGCGGATGACGTCGTCGCCGGCATCGAACTCCCTGCGAACATCATCATGGAGATCACCGACAGCCCTGCCGGTGTGAAGGGCGACTCTGCCAACAACGTGTACAAGGAAGCCACCACGGAGTCCGGCATGCGCGTGCAGGTCCCCCTCTTCATCGGCCCTGGCGACAAGATCAGCATCAAGACCGAAGACGGCACCTACCTCGGCCGCGCGAACTGAGTTCTGCGGACTGAAACATTCCAACAGACGCCTGAGTGTGAAAACGCTCAGGCGTTTTTGCGTTGGAGGATAGGCCTCCGGCCTGTCTTAAGGATCGGGGCGTCCCGCCTCCGTTTTTGGATCCCGACTCAGGCTGGAAGCCCCAGTCCGTTGACAGGCCGGAGGCCTATCCTCCGTCAAACGCCAGCGCAGCCATCTCCCGATAGTACGCAGAGCTTTTCAGCAACTCCTCATGCGTGCCGCTTGCGAGGATCTTCCCGAGATGCAGAACGTAGATCACATCCGCCTCCACGATGGTGCTGAGGCGGTGGGCGATGATGAGGCTGGTGCGGTTGGCGCGGAGTTTGGCCAGCGCCGTTTGAATGAGGCGCTCGGACTTCACATCGACAGCGGAAGTGGCTTCATCAAGCAGAAGCACGGGGGCATCTTTGAGGAAGGCGCGGGCGAGGGCAAGGCGCTGGCGCTCGCCACCGCTGAGGAGCACGCCACGCTCACCCACTTCGGCATCGAGGCCTTCGGGGCTGCGACGGATGAAGTCTTCGGCGCAGGCGTCGCGCAAAGCGGCCCACAGTTCGTCATCGCTGGCGCTGGGTTTGCCGATGAGGAGGTTGTCGCGCACGGTGCCCGCGAAGAGGAAGGCCTCCTGCGTGACGTAGGCGAGGGACTGGCGCAGGAAGCGTTTGCTGAGGTTTTGCAACGGGACGCCATCCAAGGTGATGGCACCGCTTTGCGGATCGTAGAAGCGGGAGAGAAGCTGGAAGAGCGTGCTCTTGCCGGAGCCGGTGGCACCGACAATGGCGATGGTTTGATGGTGTGCTGCGCGCAGCGTGATGTCCTGCAGCACGGGCTTGTCGGCACGGTAGCTGAAGGTGACGGCATTGAAGTCGATCTCACCACGGATGGATTCGAGCGACTGACCGGCATCGAGATCTTCCTCGGTTTCGTTGTCGAGGATGGCAAAGACGCGCTTGGCGGCGGAGAGGCCGTTGAGCAAGGTTTGATTGACGCCGTGGAGCCGGGAGATGGGTTCGTAGAGGAAGCCCACAAGGAGCAGAAACTCCATCAGCTGACCGGGGGTCATGCTGCCCTGCACACACCACCAGGAACCGGCCATGAGCAGCAGGACGAGCCCCCCGTTTCCAAGCAGCGTCATGGAGGGCGAGTAGAAGGCCCAGGCGGCCATGAGACGCGTCTGCTTTTCCTGAAGC
>NZ_JBIPNG010000482.1:0-5000 GCF_044373815.1 Prosthecobacter sp.
CATGACGGGTGTGGCGGGATCGCTGGCCCCGAGGAAGCGTGGTCCGGCAAACCAGAAGACGCGGTTCACACCTGGGGCAGTGTCGGCACGCAAGGGGATCTTCTGCCGTGCTGCATCGGAGGCTTGCAGGGTGTACACCAAGGCGGCACGTGGTGAGACAATCTTCGGCACAGCACCTGCATCGGCCGCAGCAAGTGATTCTGCGTTTGCTTCCAGTGGTGGCGGTGTTTTGCGCGGCACACCGGCCAGCTTGAACATTTCCAGCAGGTCCGGTGGCCAGAACTCGAACACCTCGTGTTTCAGCGCACGCTTGCCATCATCACGCGCGACGCGCATGCCGCTGGCAGCATCGATCAAGACTTCGCGATGGATGTCGCAAGGCGTGATGGGTGACACGCCGGGAATGAATCCACCCTGTACGCGATGCTGACAGTGCGGGGTGGGGAGCTGGCCTGACACCGCGCACAGTTCCACCTGTGCGATTCCCGCAGGCGGCTTCTCTCGCTTCATCGGCAGGCGCAGGTGACGAAACGTTTCAAACAGTAGCGGTGCCGCGCACTCGCGGGCGATGAAGGCCGGGTTGGCCTTGCCATTAAAATTGCCGATCCAGACCACGAGCACATAGTCGCCGCGCATGCCAGCAGCCCAGGCATCGCGGAATCCATGCGAGGTGCCTGTCTTCCATGTCACCAAAGGGTCATCCATAACGGGCTCGCCTTCACGCGTACGCAGCATCTCGCGTGTGAGATAACGCGCCTCATCAGTGAGCAGCGGCTTGCCTTCCATGGGCTGATCCGCTTTGAAATAATTCAACCGTCGTGCAGAACCATCGCTCGCCAGCAGCGCATAGAGTTCGGCCAGCTCCTCCATTGAAACCTCACCACCGCCGAGCGGCAGTGACAGACCGTAAAACTCCGCAGGCTGTGGCAGCGCCACGCCCGCCTCTTTGAGAAAGCCGTACAAGCCCGGCGAATCCAGCTGTTGTGCCAGAGCGACGGCTGGAATGTTGCGGCTGTGATAAAGCGCATCTCCAGCTGAGATGGGGCCGGCAAAGTTGCGGTCGAAATTTTCCGGGTTGTAGCTGCCAAAGGACATGCGCCCGTCGCGCAGCAGCGTGTGGGGATGGATCAGCCCCTGCTGCATGGCCAGTGCATAGATGAAGGGCTTCAGCGCTGATCCCGGCGAACGCCGCGCCAGCACCCCATCCACCTGGCCTTGAATCTTGCTGTCGAGAAAGCGGCTGGAACCTACGTAGGCCAGCACCTCGCGTGAAGGCGCATGCACCAGCAGCGCGCATGCATTGGTGATGCCCACCTCGCGTTTGCGCTGCACGTAATCATTCACCGCCTGCTCCACACCCTGCTGGCGGTTGGCATCCAGTGTGCAGCGCAGCGGCACCCCTGAGCTGGCGCGATCTTCCACCGGTTTTCCGGCAAACAACCGCCGTGCCAGATGCGGGGCCTCGCGTGGCACCGGCATCAGCTGCCGCAGCGTGAATGCCGCATCCAAAGGGTCGGCAGGCTGGCCGCGTTCTTCGCGCAAACGATCCCACAGCCGGTGCTGAGCGGCAGCCAGGCTTGCGTTGTCACCTGTCGTGCGTGGCCGCCGAGTCGTTGGACTTTGGGGAAGCACGGAGAGCGCCACGGCCTCGCGCAGTGTCAGCTCCTTCGCCGGTTTACCACACCAAAGCAAACCCGCCGCGCCCACGCCTTCCACATTCCCGCCATACGGTGCCTGATTGAGATAAGCCTCCAGAATGTCGTCCTTCGAATGGTGCTTTTCGATCTGCACTGCACGCAGCATCTGCCATGCCTTGCCCCAGGGGGTGCGTGTGTGCAGATCGTAACGCAGACGCGCGAGCTGCATGGTGATGGTGGAGCCTCCGCCGCGTGCCGAGCCTGAAACCACGCCCCACGCCGCACGTAGCATCGAGAGTGGATTCACTCCCGGATGATCGTAAAAATGCCTATCCTCCAGCGTCAGCGTCGCTTCAATCAAGGCAGGGCTGATCTCCGCCAGCGGTGTGTAGCGGCGATACTTGCCATCTGGCGTCAGCGCGAGGTGCAGCAGCCTGCCATTGCGATCTTCCAACGTGCGTGAAAAACGAAACTCAGGCGGGTACAGATCCGGTTCCGGCAGCAGCAGCCAGACCATCGCTAGCAGCAGAAGCGCCGCGCCCGACCAGCGCAGGAAACGCATTCGCAGCAGACGGTGAAGCGCACGCATGGCCGTTACTCCACATTCACCTTCCCACCGCCGTCGCGTCCTTTGGTGCCGCGATCGTACATGCTCTCGGCAAACACCGGCGGGATCACGTAAATGCCTGCGGCGATGGGTTTGATGCGATAGGTGAAGGTCTTCACTTCACCCTTGCCAAGGCGGCAGAAGAACACGTTGCGGTCTTCGCGCACATCCACGTAGTCCGCGCCCGGCATCGTGCCGCGTCCGGGTTTGAGGCCGTTGGGTTCCAGCTCAAAGCTTCCGGGCATCAGATCCAGCACGGCGATGTTGCTCTGCGCATTGGGAGAAACGTTGCGCACGGTCAGGCGCACCAGCGCACCTTCACCGACCTTGAGCTTGGCCACCGCCTTGCCGTCTGCTCCGATGATTTCGCGAAACACTTCCAGGCCATCGGCGATGCGCTGAGTCGGCAGGCCAGTGTCGAACCCCGCTTCCGTCACTTGATAAAAAGCACCCAGATCGCGGCCGCCACCTTGCTCGAGTCCGAAGCGCAGCGCACCCGCCTGCGCGCTGAAGCTGCTTTGGATCAGTCCTGTGGTTTCCGGCACCAGAGGGATGGGAGTGCCACCTGCGCGGGACAGTTCCGTCAGTGAGACACGCACGCCGGATTGCTTTGCAAGATCCGAGTAGGCCTTGAGCGCGAGGATCGTGGAGGCGGCGCTGATGGTATTGAAACGATTGCGTGCCAGCGGCTCGGTGACGATGGCGAGATCGTCATAGCCAAAATTTCCCGCCAGCTCCGGGAAGTGCTTGCAGGCCACGGCGAAGCCCTCGGCCTGGCTCACCTGCGGATCGAGATAGTACCAGCCGTTCCATGCGCCCAGTGCCTTGCCTTTGCGCACCGCCGCCCAGTAGTCCTGCATCAGAACCACGGCTTCCGGGCGCTTCTGAAGCAGCGCATACGTGCCTGCGAGATACGCGGCGGTGAGATGGCCGCGCCATGCCTCTTGATGTTTTTGGCGCAGGTTGTCCCGCAGGTTCAGCACAAAGGTGGAGGTGTTCTCGCCTTGGCGCGTGAGCAGATAAATCGCCGCCGCTTGGATGGCCGCATCATCAAGGCTGTCCACCCGGCTGCGTGCCATCTGCCGCATGCGATTGCGCGCGCCTTCGAGCAATGCGGAGGGCACCGCATGCCCTGCATCCCGCGCTTCCGTGAGAAAGCGTGTCACATAGACCGACAGGTAGTCCACGCCTGTATCGGCATCTGAATCCCAGTAGCCAAAGCCACCGCTGGAATTCTGGCGGCTGCGCAGCAGGGCAAACGCGTCATCCAACTGCCGTGCGGACTCTGCTGCATCAAAACCAAAGTCCACCTCCTTCGCCAGCAGCAGGCGTGAGACGGCACGGCTGGTGATCTGCTCGGAGCAGCCATAGGGATACTCGTGCAGGTAGGACTCCAAACCACGCGCAAGCCCCAGCGGCAGGGCGGACACGTTCGCGTTCAGTTTGCGATACTGCGGGAACATCTCGCGCGTGATCTTCACCTCATGCGTCTTCTCACGGAAGTAACCGCTCTGCACGCTTGTGATGAATGGCGCGGCGGGCCGCACGCTCAGTGTGGCACGCCGCAGCACCACCTGACCGGCGGCTTCGGCTTTGAAGGTGATCTCAGCTCCGCCGAGTTCCTGTTTCACTCGGATACGGAATCGCACCGTGTCTTCCTTGCCTGCAGCCACATTGACCGCACCCTGCGGTGAGGCGATCACTTCGAGATGCGGCGTGACCTGCGCCACGATGCTGATCGGCGCATTAGCTTCTGCCCCTTCGAGATTGTTCGCCACGGTGAGCGAGGCGGTGAATTCATCTCCCGGCGCCGCGAAGAAAGGCACATTGGGCGTCAGCACTAGCGGGCCGCGCACGATGCTGCTCGTTTCAGCGCGGCCCACCGCATCCTCAGCGACGGCCACGGCCATGATATTGAGTTTGCCGGCGAAGTAATCTGGCACCGTATAGCTGACTTCCTGGCGTTCGGGGCCTGCAGCGATCAAGCCCGACCAGAACACCACCGGCGGCTCCTTGCGGCGCTTGAACGGATTCAAATTCATGCGCAGCGGCTTGTCGGCATCGCCTCCGAAGGCCTTGTTCTGCGCGATGAGGGAGAACTCAGGAAGGATCAGGTCCATGAGCTGTTCCGTCTCGACTTCGAGCGCGCGTTTGCGGTTCAAGTAGGCGAGCGGGTCCGGCAGCTTGTAATCCGTGATCTGGTGGATGCCCGCGTCCACGGCATAAATGACAATGCGGCATGGCTTCGCAGCCTGGTAGCCGATCTTCATGACATCCCCCGGCTTCACTTTTTCCGATGCATCGATCTTCACCTCGATGCGTCGCTTGTCGGGATTCGCGACGAAATGCTCCACCGCATAGCTAAGCGGCGAGGTGAAGATCTCCTTCGAATCAAGCGCCCGCACAAAGGAGGCGTTCACATAGGCGGAGCCTTCGATGTCATTCGGCACCGTGATGTGTTGCACGCTGGATGTCGTGCCCGCCTTGAACCACTGCCAGCCGAGCACACGCTCGCGCTCGATGGTGATGAGGCCCGCGCCGGTGTACGTTGCGCTCAGGCTTGCTTCCAAAGCTTCACCGCTGTTCCAGGTGCCGCGCGCCAGTTTGATACCCAGCTCCGCGTCACGCTCCATGCTGCGGTCAAGGTCTCCTTTGCCCACCACGGTGAACGCTGTGGCGCAGACAACATTGTTTTCCGGGTCGCGCAATTCGAGGCGGAACTCACCCGCTGCATTCGTTGGCAGCGCGTAACTGGC
>NZ_JBIPNG010000098.1:0-16734 GCF_044373815.1 Prosthecobacter sp.
GTGGTCGACTCGATTGCGTGCGCCGTAGATGGAGACGAACTGGGCGGAGGCTGTGGAGGTGAGCTGGGTGTCGTTGGTGACGGCGCAGTTGGTGATGCGGGAGTCGCTGGCGAGCTGCTTGGAATCTTTGCGGAGTTCGATGACCTGCTCGGCGGTGGGGTTCTGAAACCAGAGGCCGTCCACGATGATGTGGGAGCCGCCGACGGAGAGGCGGGAGGTGCCGGTGAAGATGACTTTGCCGGGGGTTTGGGCTTTGATGGTGACGGGTTTCTCGGCGGTGCCTTCGGCGTGGAGTTTTAATTGGGCGTCGGTCCAGGTGCCGTCGTTGAGGATGAGGGTATCGCCTGCGTTGATTGTTTGAGCGGCGGCGGCGAATGCGGCGGCATCTGCGATGGGGATGTCTTTGGCCAGAGCGGGAATGGCGAGGGCTAAGGCGAAGAGGGTGAGGCGCATGGGTGCATTAAGAGATGGAGCCCGCCCCATCGGCAAGCATGATTTCCAGATGCGTCACAAGTCTGGCATTTGCTTTCGTGGGGTGGGAGCCCTGCGTTACCGTCTGTTCAGGCAAACTCAGTCGAGCCAGTTTTCCACGCGCAGACCTGGCACCTGATTGAAGTCACGCAGATTGCGAGAAAGCAGAGTGGCCTGATAGGCGATGGCGATGCTGGCAATACGTAAATCGAGCGTGGCGATGCGTACTCCTTCCGAACGCAATCGCGTGAAAACCGCTGCTGTGTCATGATCCCATTCCAGCAGGGTCCACTTGTTGAGTTCTGCCAGGCTGCGGCCAAACCGCGAGTAGGCATGCACTTGTTCATCGACGTTGCGGGCTTTGTTGAGCAGCGCGAGCCAGCCGCGCAGGATTTCCTCGCTCACAACGATGGGCAGGAAATGATCTTCTGTGGACTCCGTCAGCCGCTGTTTGAGAGCGCGGCCTTTGGGTGTGTCGAGATCGATCTCGGAGATATGATGGTGTCAAGAATCAGCATGCTCGGACTCCACCGTCATGCTGCGTCGGTATTCCTGGCCCAAACGAACGGCCTCGGCATAGAGCGCGTCGTTTTTCGCCCAACCGGCGGTCTTCAACCAATCGCGCTTCGATGGTGGCGGCGTCTTTTTTGGAGAAGGCGGCACCTGGGTGATGGAACTGTCCACTGCACTCTTCATGACTGGATGAGTAGCGCAAAACGGCCCTGTTGGCAATTGGCGCTTTCATGCTCACGATGCCGGACGTTCGGAAAGCTGCGATGGGTACTCTTACCCGTCGGGTGTGGCGGGGCGCTGGTCGACGGGCAGGAGTGCCCATCGTACTTTTGAATCAGAGCGACACACCGCGTTTCCAGGGGAGGAAGTCGTCCTGGCCGAGGGAGACGGCTTTGGGGGTGTAGTCTCCGCTGGCGGTGGCGATAACGAGTTCGAGCATGTCTTCGCCCATTTGTTCGACGGTTTTTTCGCCGGAGATGATGGGGCCGGTGTCGAAGTCGATGAGGTCGGGCATGCGGCGGGCGAGATCGGAGTTGGTGGAGATTTTGAGGGTGGGGCAGACGGGATTTCCGGTGGGGGTGCCGAGGCCGGTGGTGAAGAGCATCATGTTGCAGCCGCCGCCGGCGAGGGCGGTGGTGCTTTCGACGTCGTTGCCGGGGGTGCAGTAGAGGGTGAGGCCGCCGTGCTGGCGGATGGGCTCGGCGTAGTCGAGGACATCGACGATGGGACTGGTGCCGCCTTTCTTGGCTGCGCCAGCGGATTTGATGCCGTCAGTGACGAGGCCGTCGCGGATGTTGCCGGGGCTGGGGTTGGCATCGAAGCCGGAGCCGCAGGCCTGGGCGGAGGCTTCGTAGGCACGCATGAGGCCGACGAATTTATCGGCGAGGGCGGCGGTGACGCAACGGTCGCTGAGGCTTTGCTCGACGCCGCAGAGTTCGGGGAACTCGCTGAGGACGGGCGCGCCGCCGAGAGCGGCGAGGAGATCGGCGGTGTGGCCGATGGCGGGATTGGCGGAGATGCCGGAGAAGCCATCACTGCCGCCGCATTCGACGGCCATGATGAGATTGCTGAGGGAGCAGGGCTCGCGGGTTTGTTCGTTCGCGGTGGCGAGATGGAGGAAGGTGTCGCGGATGGCGCTGGCCATCATGTCGCGCTCGGATTTGCTCTTCTGCTGTTCGTAAATGAGGAGGGGCTTTTCCAATTTGGGGTAGAGGGCGGCCATCTCGCTCTCGAGGAGGCTGACCTGGGCGTGCTGGCAGCCGAGGCTGAGGATGGTGGCACCGGCGACGTTGGAGCTGTGGATGTAACCGGCGAGGAGGCGGCAGAGAGCCTGGGCATCCTGGCGGGTGCCGCCGCAGCCGAGGCCGTGCTCGAGGAACTTGACGCCATCGATGTTTTTGAAGACGCGAGCGGCGGTGGCGGAGGTTTCGGCTTCGAGGGTGGCGGCTTCGATTTGATCGCGTGAGGCACCGGAGCGGTGGAGATCGAAGAGGCGCTGGGCGAAGCGCTCGTAGGGTGAGGTTTTGCCGTAGCCGAGGCTGCGGGTGAGGGCCTCACGCATGAAGGCGAGGTTGCGGTTTTCGCAGAAGACGAGGGGGATGACGAGCCAGTAGTTGGCGGTGCCGGCAGGGCCAACGGAGCGCTTGAAGCCGTTGAAGGTGCGGGTCTTCCATTTGGAGACGTCGGGTGGGGTCCAGGTGTAGTCGCGCTGCTTGCCGCTGAAGGCGGAGGTGGCGTGGACGACGTTGTGGGTGTGAATGAGGGCGCCGGTGGCGATGGACTGGGTGGCTTTGCCGACGGTGACGCCATACATGGTGACGATGTCGCCGACGGCGAAGTCATGGGCCGCGAATTTCTGCTTGGCGGGGATCTTTTCGCGGAGGGTCCAGGAGCGGCCGTTCAGGGAGAGGGCGGTGCCGGCGGTGAGATCGGACAGGGCGACGATGGCGTCGTCGGCAGGGTGGACTTGGAGGATGGAGGCCATGGTTGCGGAGGAATAAAGCGTTGGCGGAGGAAGGGAAGGCAGAATTTTGAACTTTGCTCTTTCTGCCAGACCGGGTTAGATCGGGAATATGCTCGAAATCAACAATCTCTCCCACGTTGTTCCCGGAAAAGGCAAGGAGCCGCTGCGCGTGCTGGAACAGGTCAGTTTCATGGCTCCGGGCGGGCATGTGCTGGCGCTGATCGGACCTTCGGGCAGTGGTAAGACGACGCTGCTGCGAATCCTGGCGGGATTGACGGAGCCTGAGGCTGGGACGATCACTTTTGGAAAGCGCGATCTCATCAAGCAGCCGCTGTATGCCAATCAGCTGGGCTGGGTGCCGGCGGGAGACGACAATTTGATCGAGCACCTGACGGTGCGCGAAAACCTGATCAGCGCGGCGATGCTGCGCGGAGCCGGACGGAATCGGGATGAGGTGATCTCCCGCGTGTCCCATGTGCTGGTGACGGTGGGGCTTGAAAATATCGCGACGGAGCGCACCTCGGCGCTGGCACTGCCGCAGCGCCGCCGCCTGAAGCTCGGCCTGGCGCTGGTGGCAGATCCGGTGATCGTGCTTTGTGATGATTTCACGGTGGGGATGGATGTGCGCAGCGAGCGTGAGTTTGAGGCGCTGCTGAGACTGGTGGCCAGCGACCGGCCTGACCGGATCGTGATTCACGCGACAGACTCGCTGGCGAATCTGGGGGCGTATGACACGGTGGTGGTGATGCATGAGGGCTACGTGGCTTTCCACGGTCCTGCACGCGCCGTGCCGCACTACTTCACGGTGCCGACGTATGATGAAGTTTATGCACGTCTGGCGAAGCGTCCCGCGCAGCGCTGGGGCGACTCCTGGATGAAGCACCGCGATGCGTACTATGCGGCGTTCAAGCTTGGGAGTGGCGTGGCGGAGAAGCTTTCCGCCGCCGAGGAAGATCCGGGTGATGAGGACCGCACGATCATCATGAAGCAGAAGGGCGGCGAGGATGAAGAGGAGGTCAAAAAGCCTGACGAAGCCGAGGTGAGGCCAATCATTCCGCTGCCGGGCATTCTCAGCCAGGCGCAGCATTTGGTGAAACGCCGCTGGTCGCTGCTGCGTCGCAGCCCACGCGAGTGGATCGTGCATGCCTCGTTGCTGGTGGGCGGGCCTGCCGTTGCGGCCCTGCTGCTGCTGCCCAATTTAAAAGGTCTCAAGGAAATGCGCGCTGGCAGCACCTCCATTGAAGTGGTCTGGCCGGCGGCGCATGCGGTGTCGATGATCGTCCTGATTCAGATTCTGCTGGTGATGTTCATGGCGCTGCGCCTCGGTGCACGCGAGATCGCCGGACGACGTGCGATTTATGAACGCGAGCGCATCGGCGGTGTGGCCCCCGCCGCATGGCTGATCGGTTCCCTGCTCTTCATGCTGCCCATCATTCTGGTGCAAAGCATCTGGATGGAGATGTTTCTGGACATCGTTTCCGGCTCCGGCGTGCTGCCGGGCACGGGGATGGCCAAGCTGATGCTGCCTGTCCTCTCGGGCGCAGCTTTTGCCGCTCTCTGTCTGGGGATCTCCGCCAACTCTGACAGCAAGGAGCGTGCGCACAGCGTCTCGCTCACGCTGCTTTGCGCGAACGTCCTGCTCTGCGGTGCGCTGCTGGGTTTCCCGAAGATTCTAGGGCATCTGGTGCATCCGTTCATCACGGCGCATTATGGGTGGTCGGGCATCATCGATTCGCTGGAGAAGACGGCCTACTTCACCCCCATCGACAAACTGGTGAAGACCTGGTTTGCGACACCGGATATTGCGATGAGCATGCTCGGGGTGCATTTCCTCGTGGGCGTGGTGCTGGCGTTTGTGGGCTTGAAGCGGAGGGCGTGATGCTACGAGTTCAAGACGAGTGCGTAGTCATGGTGAATCATCGTGTCCGCGAACGTTCTAGATCACGACTCTTGACCAGTTCCTGACCTCCGGCTTTTCTCTCCCCTTCCCCATGCTCAATTTTGTTCGCTTCAAGCACGCCCGGTTTTCCGCTCGTTTCCCTGATACTTTTCGATACTCGCGCTCGCACTACTGGATGGCGCCGGTGGAGGGGGAGACGAATTTGTGGCGCGTGGGCTTCACGAAGTTCGCAACGCGGATGCTGGGTGAACTGGTGGACTGCGAATGGAAGCCTGCTGAAGGCGGTCCCGTGGCTCCCGGCGACAACATCGGCTGGGTGGAGGGCTTCAAGGCGGCGTCTGACGTTTATTGCGTGATGAACGGCGCGTTTGCGGGTGGGAACCCGGAGCTCAAGGTGGATGCGTGCATTGTGCGCAGTGATCCGTATGAGCAGGGGTGGCTTTACAGCGTGCGTGGGGAGCCTGAGGCGGAGAGCATGGATGTGAATGGATATATTGAGCTGCTAGGCGGGACGATTCAGAGGATGGCGGAGGAGGGGCATGGGGAAGAGGGCGCGGATGGGGATTGAGGGAGAGGCTGGACTCGCGCGAGGGGATTGAGAGCCAGCATTTAGTGCAAGCGCGGTTTGTCTCACCGCTACCCGGTTTGCCGGAGGCCGGCGATCTGGAGCCTTTTAAATTCTGACGCAGCCATTCAGAAGACTCTGTTAAGTGCGATGGACATGGCCCGTCGGTCTGGGGTGATTGGGCAGCGCTGATCGACAGACAGGAGTGTCTATCGTACTTCAATCCATCTGCGCAGGCACAAAGCGTGGCTTCTTGGGCATGCGACTATCGAAGCTTCCCTTTCGATGGTTTCGTGGAATGCGTGTGCTGTCCGGCCTGCGGAAAGCGGTAGCTGCGCTTCCTCCTTCGCTCTACGAGCTACGGAGGACAGGCTGTTCCTCGCTGCGCGACCGCAGTCCAAAAATGAAGGCTGTTGCGCTGCTTCTATGCCGTCTTGATGAAGCAAGGACTCCCCTGCCCTCTATTTCCCGAGGAGGAAGGCGAGGAGGTCGGCCATTTGTTCTTTGGTGATGGCGGCTTCGAGGCCGACGGGCATGAGGGTGTGATCGAGGGATTTCATTTCCTTGATGGCGGTGCGGGCGATGGTTTCCTTGGCACCGCCCATCATGGCGAGGACGATGCCGTCGCCGGTTTCGCTTTGGATGAGGCCGGAGAGGGTGCGGCCGTCTTTGGTCTCGACGGTGTAGGCGCTCCAGCGGGCTTCAAACATGCGATTGGGATCGAGGATGTCTGAGAGGAGGCCTTCAGGGGGCTTCACTTTGACGTCGGAGAGCGGCGGGCCGACATCGACGCCAAGGCTGCCGTGCTTGTGGCAGGTGATGCAGATGGTGGCGAAGACCTGCTGACCTTTTTTGGCGTTCCCTTTCGTGGTAGTGGCGACCATGTAGTCTTGGACGACTTTCGCGCGGTCGCTGCTGGCTTCGCCGAAGAGCTTCTTGGCAAGTGCGGGCATCTCGCCGGTGCCGCGCTGGTAGCGCCAGCGGGTTTCGACATCGACCCAGGCGGTGGGGAACTCGCCCTTCTCCATGCGCTTGAACAGATCGAGCGCGGTGGTGGCGTTGGCGGTGAGGACGGGGACGAGGTCGCGCTTCAATGCGGGTCCGGCTTTGGGCAGGAGTTCATAGATGAGCGGCGAGGTGGTGGTGGCGGGGTATTTGCGCAGCAAGGCCAGTGCGGCGAGAGACAACTCCGGCGGCTGGCTGGTGGTGAGGAGGGTTTTCACGACGGGCTGCACGGCATCCCATTTGCGCTGGCCGAGGAGGGGCATGACGGCGAGGCGCTGGTCGAGAGGGGATTTGTTGTTGGCGATGATTGCGTCGATCTCGGACTGCAGAGTGGCGATTTCTTTGGCGGCGTCTTCGTGGCCTTTGGGCAGCTTGGCGAGGCCTTGCAGCAAAGCGGGTTTCCACCAGAGGAGTTTGCCGGGTTCTTTTTGCAGGAGGGAGAGCAGTGCGGTCACGTCTTCTGCTTCAGCATCGGCGATGGCCCCCAAGGTAAAGGTGCGGATGGTGGTGCTGCGGATTTCAGAGAAGGTCTTGAAGAAGTCATCGCCAAGGGAGCTGAGGATGCGGCCCATCTGCGTGCTGGCGGAGGAGGCGACCATCTTTGCCATCCATGGGTCTTCGGGATACTTCGCGATGAGAGCACTGAGCTTTTTGGCATCGGTGATGGTCTGAGCTTTGAGGAAGGCAATGCGCTCGGGGTGCTCAGGTGGGACTTCGCCCCAGCCGACTTCGAGAATGGCGTGGTATTTGCCGGGGGTTTTGGTGACGAGTTTTTTCGTCCCCTTGGGCACGACGCGCCAGATGCGGCCTTCGTTTTCGCCCTGGCGCATGTCGTGGGTTTTGACGAATTCCTCGGGGAAGAAGCGGGCGTGGTCGATCCAGCGGCGGTAGATGTCGCAGATGTAAATGGCACCGTCGGGGCCGGTGGTGAAATTGACGGGGCGGCTCCATTCATCGCTGCTGCGGAAGAATTCGGTGCGGTCGCCAACGCGGGTGGCTTTGAGGGATGCGCCGCTGGGTGTGATCTTGTAACGGGTGACGAGCTGGCCGGTGGGATCGGGGACGAAGACGTTGTTTTTCAGAGCGGGCATGAGCGAACCACGATAGACGCCCAGGCCGGAACAAGCGGTGTTTGTGCCGGCGTGAGCGTCTGCTGTGGTGTGGGTGATCTGCAATGGGAAGACGCGGGTTTCAGCGCCGAAGGGGGCGATGTCCTCGAAGTTCTGCGTGATGCCAGCGTGGGGATTGTGCAGCATGGCCTCGTAGGGCATGACGGTGAACATGAGGGGATTGCGATTGGAGCAGTAGAAGTGATGGCCGTAGTCATCGAAGGCGCCGCCGTACTGGCCTTTGCCGCCGGTGGGGGTGATCTTGTCGGTGCGGGGGTCCCATTTGAAATTGCTGCCGGGGATGTTCACCACATCGGCGGGTTTGTCGGCGGGATAGATCTCGCGGGCATCGAGACCGTTGTTGAAATGAATGCAGCCATCGGGGCCCCAGCGCGGGGCGCTGACCTGAAGCTGCGCGTGCTTGGGATTGAAGCCTTTGATGAGGGACTTGATTTCGTCGGCCTTGCCATCGCCATCGGTGTCTTTGAGGAAGAGAATCTGCGAGCGCGTGGTGGCGATGAGGCCGCCGTTGTAGGGGAGGAGGCCCTGCACGTTGTCCATGTGATCGGCAAAGGTGACGGCTTTGTCCATGCGACCGTCGCCGTCTTCATCGGTGAGGAGTTGGATGCGGGAGAGCCAGGGATCTCCGGGGTTTGGGGGGCCGAGGGGGTAGTCGCGCATGTCGGCGACGTACATGCGGCCCTGCGCGTCCCAGGTGCATTCGACGGGGTCGAGGACGAGGGGCTCGGCGGCGACAAGCTGCACTTCATAGTCGCCATCGAGCTGGATGCGTTTGAGGGATTCTTCGGGGGAGAGAGCTTTGGACTGGCCATCACGCACAGCGCCGATGTCGCTGCCGCCACTGGCCTGGATGGCGCTCCACTTTTCTTTGAATTCGCCGAGGGGATACAATTCGTAACGACGCACGAGCATTTCCGCGCCTTCGGTCTGCAGGAGGATTTTGCCTTCGGCGGGTTTGCAATCGAAGGCTTCATTGACCATCGCGCCGTTGACGAAGTATTGAAGCGTGTCGCCTTTGGCGATGACTTCGAGGCGGTTCCACTCGCCGGAGGGGGACTCGACATCTTCGCGACCGCGGAAGCCGACTTTGTCGGCCCAGTCTACATCGCGGTGTTTCCAATTGATGCGGCCTGCGGTGACGGTTTGACGGGGTTCGCCTTTCTTCCAGATTTTTTCCTTGTCGCGATCGAGGGCGAATTCGGCGGAGAGGGAGGTGGTGAGCTGGGTGCCGTCGGCGAGTTTGGGGGAGAGGACGAGGATGTCGCCCACGCCGCCTTCGATGATCTGGGCCTCGATGCTGGCCATCCAGGTGTCTGAGTAAGCGCCGTGCGGGCCGTAGCCATGGAGGAGGATGCCGTTGTCCTTGGCGGCCTTCTCGCGCTTGCCCCAAGTCTTGGTGCCCCATTTGAATTCGAGCACGAGGTGGTAGTCGCGGAAGTTTTCCTTTGTGGCGACGTAGCCGTAACCACGGCCGCTGATGTGGAAGGTGCCGTCTTTGTCGAAAGTCCAGACGTCCTTGGGGGCATCGTGGAAGTCGGCCTTGGGATTGACGTGGTAGTCCACGTTGCCGGATTTGATGACGTCCAGGAGGTTGAGCTTCGCTTTGACGGGTTCGATGGCAGGCAGGAGGCCGGCGGAACAGATCGACAGCACGGAGAGTAGTGAAAGGATGCGCATGGAGTGTATACGGCGAGGGTGAGCGTATCATTACGGCGTGGCTGTGCATGATGCAGACACGATTGAGGCCAAACTTGGTGCTTTTGTGACGGGAGGGGGGAATGGGGTGGGACGAAGGGAGCGGGTGGGACGCTTGTGCTGGCATCGCTACGCGATGCGGGGGTATGGATGGTTTTCGCGGGCCCGGAACGAGGGGTGTCGCTGCGCTCAACCGCCTCGCTACGGGCTGAGATGGCTCCGCCATCTGGAGTGATTTAAACAGGGCTCTGGGTAACTCGACCGGAACCGGCTGCTGCGCAGCCGCGAAGCGAACCCGGGACTACAATACGTGCGCTGTGGGCTGCGGAGTGATGAGAGATTTTCGCCCTGTGACTTCCTGCTATGTGACACCTCCTTTAGCATGCGCAGGGTAATGCGACCGGAGCCGGCTGAAGCCGGGACTACAATACGTGTGGTGTGGACTGCGGAACGATGGAGCTGCGGCGTTTCCGGAGCGAGCTCAAGCTCGGCAGGACTTTAGCCCAGCTCAGGAGAGCTTGTTGCGGAAGTCGGCGTAGCCGAATTTGCGGACGACACGGTATTCCTGAGTGGACGGATCGTAGATGGCGATGTCGGGATGGGGGACGCCATTGAAGGTGGTGGTTTTCACCATGGTATAATGTGCCATGTCTGCGAAGACGAGGCGCTGGCCGATGCGGAGGGGCTCGGGGAAGGAGAAGCCGCTGAGGACGTCTCCGGCGAGGCAGGAGGTGCCGCCCATTTTGTACTCGTAGGGGTGCTCTCCGGGAAGACCGGCCCCGAAGATGTGGGGGCGATAGGGCATCTCGAGCGTGTCCGGCATGTGGGCGGTGGCGGAGATGTCGAGGATGGCGGTGGGCGTGGGGGCCGCGATGATGTCCTGCACTTCGGCGATGAGGTAGCCGGTGTTCAGGCCGGCGGCTTCGCCGGGCTCGATGTAAACGTCCTTGCCCCACTTCTCGCGGAAGGTGCGGAGGACGCGGATGAGAAGGTCCACATCGTAGTCTTTGCGGGTGATGTGGTGGCCGCCGCCCATGTTGACCCACTTCACCTGTTTGAGCAGGCGGGGGAAGCGTTGTTCGACGGCGGCGACGGTGCGCTCAAGGACGTCGGAGTCTTGCTCGCAAAGGGCGTGGAAGTGAAGGCCTTCGATGCCGGTGAGGTCTTGGTCTTCGAGGAGGTCGGAGCGAATGCCGAGGCGGCAGCCGGGGGAGCAGGGATCGTAGAGGGAGACCTCGACTTCGGAGTGCTCGGGGTTCACGCGGATGCCGGGGCTGGGAGCGTGGCCGGTGGCGGATTTGGCAGCATCGAGCATGGGCTTGAACTTCCGAAACTGCGCGAGGGAATTGAAGCTGAGATGATGCGAGATAGGGATGATCTGCTGCATCTCCTGCGGTTTGAAGGCGGGGGAATAGACGTGGACTTCCTTGCCGAATTCCTGGGCGAGAAGGGCCTCGTTCAAGCCGCTGGCGCAGCAACCGCTGAGGTATTCGCGCATGATGGGGAACACGCTGAACATGGAGAAGCCCTTCAGCGCGAGGAGGACGCGGGCACCGGATTCACTCTGCACGCGGGCGAGTTTTTCCATGTTCTTCCGCAGCAGCGCGACGTCCACCACGTAGGCGGGGGTTTCGATGGCGTTGATGTCGAAGGCCGGAAAGGGCTGCTCGTAAACGTGGGGAGGAGTGAAGAAAGTGGAGGCCATTCAGGGAAGGAGCTGGGGGGAGGAATAGGGAACGATAGGGGGAAGAGGCAAGGGACGAAAATGACGAATGTATGACTGGGACTTAGTCAAGGAGGGGCGTTCCAATGCTGGCGAGTGGTGCTGATGTCCCCTCACCCCAACCCTCTCCCCGAAGAAAAATTTTCGCGGTCGTCGTGTATCCGGGGCGGGGAGAGGGAGAACCGCTATGACAGCCTTGGAGTTACCGGACACGACATTATTTAACACGCTCTAACAAGGCGATTGAGTCTTTCAGTTCGTCATTCCTCTAGCGCTGCACTTTGGCGTCTCCGCCTTCGGCGAGCTTTTGGACTTCGGGGAAGGTGGCCATGCTGGTGTCTCCGGGGGTGGTCATGGCGAGGGCGCCGTGGGCGGCACCGTAGTCGACGGCTTTTTGGGCGTCGTTTTCCACGAGGAGGCCATGGATGAGTCCGGCGACGAAGCTGTCGCCCGCGCCGATGCGGTCGAGGATGTCGAAGCGGGAGTAGTTGCGGCTGCGATGGAAGCTGCCTTTGTGCCAGCAGAGAGCGCCCCAGTCATTGACGTTGGCGGTGTGCACGCGGCGAAGGGTGGCGGCGATGGTGTGCAGGTTGGGGTACTGAGCGGCGAGCTTTAACATCATGGGGCGGAGCTTGGCGTCTTCAGCGGCAAAGATGTCGGTGGGATCCGTGGGCGTGGCGGAGGAGACGGGCGGCTCGTCGCTGAGGACACCGATCATGACATTGACGTAGGGGGCGAGCTGGCGGTTGAGCGCCTGAGATCCGGCGAAGGCGCCGCGCTCCTGCCAGAGGGAGGGGCGGTAGTTGAGGTCGTAGCTGACGGTGACGCCGTGTTTTTTGGCGGCTTCGCAGGCCTGGATGGTGATCTCGGCAGTGGATTCGGAAAGGCCGGCGAAGATGCCGCCGGTGTGGAGCCATTTGCAGCCGAGGGTGCCGAAGAGGTGATCGAAGTCGAAGTCGCCAGGCTTGAGCTGCGAGGCGGCGCTGTGGCCGCGATCGACGCTGCCTTTGGCACCGCGAACGCCGAAGCCACGCTCGGTGAAATTGATGGGATTGCGGACGCGTTTGCCCATGCCGTCATAGGGCACCCATTTGATAAGGGATGTGTCCACGCCGCCCTGGAGGATGAGGTCTTCGATGAGGCGGCCGATTTCGTTGTCGGCAAAAGCAGTCAAGATACCGGCACGCAGGCCGAAGCAGCGGCGGGCGCCGCGGGCCACATTGTACTCGCCGCCGCCCTCCCAGGCGGTGAACTGGCGGGAGGTGCGCACGCGTCCCTCACCGGGATCGAGGCGGAGGAGGACTTCACCGAGGGACAGGAGATCGTAGGCAGGTTGGGCGGACATGGAGGGGCTAGATATGAAGCGCGACGGGGCAGTGGCAAATAACTCCTCGCTGGAAAATGTGCCGGGATGAGTTTAGGCTTGGGGATGATTCGATTCCTTTCCTGCATTGCCTGCGCGCTGATGGTCTCCACGACGGGCTTCTCCAAGTCCCCCGTGCCACCTGTGGAGCTCAAGCCCTGGGACAAAGGTGCCCTTGAGTTTGAGACGGGCATGCTCTGGAAGGTCGGCGGAGACACCACTTTTAATTATCGCATCATCCCCTTCATCGTTTCCTGGCGCACGCCGGAGTGGTTTGGATTCCATTTCCGCAATGGCTCCGCCTTGGTTGTGAGGCAGAAATTTTCTGCGATGGCCAATTTCATCGAGACGGGTTCTGAGAACCGCTACCTCGGCTTTTCGGGCGGTGGAGTCATCGAATGGTGGAACCCGAGCGCGACGTGGAGCGTCTTTGGCTCAGGCGGTGGTGGGGTGGGCTGGATTGATGCGCAGGATGCTCCTGGTGGTCAGGGGCAGGACTTCACGCTGAACTGGTACAGCCAGCTGGGTGTCTCGCACACGCTTACCGAGAAGTGGTCCGTGAATGCGAGTGCGATGTTTCAGCATATGTCCAATGGCGGGCAGACGAATCCAAATCCGGGGCTGGATGCGCTGGGGGTGCTGATTGGCGTGCGCAGGAGTTTTTGAGCGGGGCAAAATGAAGCTGGCCAAATGAGGCGGGGCATTTCATGGTGATGGACCATGAGCTTTCGACTTCTGACCACCCTTGTTTTCGCCACTGCTTTTCTGCACGCTGCTGATGTTTATTTTCCGCCGCCTGACAGCGAGGGTGGCTGGCGTGAAGCGAAGGGCGAGAAGGAATGCCGCGAGCTGGGTGGCATGGATTTGGTGAAGCTGGAGCCGGCGTATACGATGACGGAGCGCTCGACGGGAAATGGTGGCCTCGTTGTGGTACACAAGGGGTATCTGGTGTTTGAGAAATACTTTGGTCGTGCGAGCCGCAACAGCAATCCGGACATGGCATCCACGGGGAAGGCTTTTTGCAGCATCGCATGCGGGATCATGCTGCATGAGTTTAAGGACAAGATCCCTGAGGGGCTGGATACGAAGGTGTTTACTGCGAAGTATCTGCCGGAAGCTTATCCGCTGAATGATCCGCGCAAGGCGGAGATCACGCTGGGACAACTGCTGTGCATGACGGGCGGCTATTGGGGTGAAGGGCAGACGCCGACGGGGTATGTGAAAGGTGACCCCAAGGCGCAACAGCTCAAGCCGGTTCCGGGGCAGAACATCAAGGACCTGGACAAGTCATCGCTCAATGTGCCGCTGTGGACGGCGCCGGGAGCTGGGTATTCGTATTCCTCCCCTTCCCCGCACATCGCCAGCATCGTGCTGCGGCATGTGACGGGCATGGAGCTGAAGGATTACATTGATGCACGGCTGGCGAAGCCGCAGGGCTGGGGCGCGTGGGACTACTGCCTGCACCGTGGTGACTATGTGATGCCGCACGCGAATGGCGCGGGCAGCACGGCGCTGCATGCCACGGATGCGGTGCGCATGGGCTACTGCCTGGCGCATGGTGGCAAGTGGAAGGACCAGCAACTGGTGCCGGCGGATTACATCAAGAAGTGCCAGACGTGGAGTCCGCACAATCCGCACACGCCGTTCTCGCTGCAGTTTGAGCACAATGCGGACGGACACGTGGCGGGTGCGCCGAAGGATGCGTTTTGGAAATCGGGCGCGGGTGGTTTTTGTCTCTACGTGGTGCCGTCGCTGGATCTGGTGATCTACAAGCTGGGCGGCAAGGACGGGCAGTATGATCCGACGCTGACGCGGATCCCGCAGCCGGAGCAGAAGCATGACCGGGATAACTGGCAGCCGATTCCGGGGAATGCGTTTATGGAGGGCAGCGGTGCGGCTTCGCTGAACCGGGTGCTGGAGATGGTGTGTGCGGCCGTGAGGGTGGAGTAGGCGAAGCGGCTGGCGAAGAGCTCCAGTTGCGGCGCAACTGGGCTACTTTGCTGGCGCTGTCTTCGATTGGTTTTAGGATCCGCGTGGGCGAACGAGAGTGTGGGCGCGCTGGTCGACGGGCAGGAGTGCCCATCGTACTTTTGGCAAGGCGTACATGATTGACAGATCGAGCGCGCGACGCCTGTTGTGTGTTTCCCATGAAGTTTTGCTCGTTCCTTGCCTTCCTGTCTCTTGCCACCTGCTCGCTCGCTGCGGACAAACCTGCGAAGCCCAAGGTGGCGGACGCGCCTGCTGCGCCATCGCCGTGGGGGGATTTTGTGGAGAAGGATTTTCCGTTTTTTAGCAGTGTGCTGGATGCGAGGGAGGCGGGTGAGGGTTTTCCGAAGGACAATCTGACGCCGCGTGGGATTGTTTTGAATCTGGGGCACAATTTGTGGGCGTGCTTTGATACGGATCTGCTGCGCATTGCCTGCATCTGGGAAGGCGAGGCTGGGAAGCCGCCGGTGAGTGCGGATGCGCTGGCGCCGGGATCGTATCATGTGGCGGGGCAGAAGACGAAGGATGGACAGGATTTTCTGCCGAAGCCGATTGGCAAGGTGTGGCTGGCGAATGGGATTTATCCGGGCTGGCAGGTGGGGGAGAAGCCGAGCTTTACGGATCCGCGTGAGGCGACGCCGAGTCCGGAGGAGGTGGGACGTGGGCCGGTTGCGGGTTCTCGTTTAGTAGCCGTAAAAAAAAGCGCTGCCGGGATATCTCTCGAATTGGAGATTGCCGGAGTTCAAGTCGTTGAAACGCTAAGAACGACTCCGCAAGGAATTCATGCCGATGTGGTCGTCGGTCCGCACAAGCAGCAGCTTGTATGGATGGCTGGCTTGGTGAATACGAAAACGACAAACGTCCAATATTCCTCAGGAACGGGATCCACTTACGACACCGGCTTGATGCTTTCCATGGGAAAAGTTGTTCTCGGATTTGATCCAACAGACACACCACAAAAATCATCCATCACATTTCCAGGCATCGGAGTTCGCACTGAAACAAAGTCAGACAAAGAACAAAACGAAACGTGGCCGCAAACCCTCACCACCACCGCCACGCTCTCCACCAAGCCGGACGCTTATGTTAATGATGAGATTCCCCTGCCCCTTGCGAATCCGTGGAAGAGGAATGTGAGGCTGGCGGATGTGGCGTTTTTGAATGACCAGGGGGATGCGGCGGGGGTGACGTTTGATGGGGATGTGTGGCTGATCTCGGGTTTGAAGGGGGATCTGGAGAAGGTGACGTGGAAGAGGTTTGCGAGCGGGCTGCATGAGCCGATGAGCCTTGTGGTGAGGAATGGCGAGATTCTGGTCTTTGATCGCAATGGGATCTGGAAGCTGGTGGACACGAATGGTGACAAGGAGTGCGACCGGTATGAGATGTTCTGCAATCTGTTCGCGCAGACGGCTGAGACGCGGGAGTTTCCGAATTCGATGAAGCTGGGGCCGAAGGGGGAGCTGTATATTTCGAAGGGCGGGCAGGAAGGGACGACTTATGGCAAGCACAATGGGACGGTGATCAAAATCGCGGCGGATGGGAAGTCGATGGAGGTGATTGGGTATGGGTTGCGGCAGCCGTTCATCGGGGTGAATCCGAAGACGGGGCTGGTGACGGCGAGCGATCAGCAGGGCAACTATGTGCCGTCCACCCCGCTGCATATTATTTCGGATCATCACTTCTACGGGCATCTGCCGACGATCGCGCCGAAGGAGAAGTATCCGGAGACGATCACGGAGCCGCTGACGTGGCTGCCGCATCCGGTGAATCCGAGTGGGGTGACGCAGACGTGGCTCATCGACGCGAAGATGGGGCCGGTGAATGGAGAGCTGATTCACATTGGCTACAACCGGCCGGAGCTTTTCCGCGTGCTGATGAACTCGCATTTTGAAAAGCCACAGGCGGCGGTAGTGAGCTTTAATCGGAACTTTGATTTTCCTACGTTGAACGCGGTGGTGAATCCGGCGGACGGGCAGCTCTATGTGGTGGGCTTCCAGGTGTGGGGCACGGTGGTGAAGAAGATCAGCGGGCTGGCGCGCGTGCGCTACACGGACAAGCCGCGGGTGCTGCTCAAGGAAGTGACGCCGACGGACAAGGGATTGCTGCTGAAGTTCAATGCGAAGCTGGATGCAAAGCTGGCGACTGATCCTGACAGTTTCAATGGCGAGCGCTGGAACTACAGGCGGACCTTTGACTATGGCTCGCCGCATTTGAAGCTGGACGGCAGCAGCGGGCAGGAATGGATGACGGCGAGCAGCGCGTATCTGAGCAAGGATGGGATGAGTGTGCTGGTGGGTTTTCCGGATATGAAGGCGGGGGTGCACCAGATGCGCATCGGCTGGGGGCTCAAAAGTGCGGATGGATTGAAGGCGGAGAACACGGCGTATTTTTCGCCGTGGGAGCTCATGACGTTTGATGCG
>NZ_JBIPNG010000483.1:0-4982 GCF_044373815.1 Prosthecobacter sp.
CTTCGGCCACCACGCCGTGAAGGACGTCGTCAATCACTACGACTACCACGCCACCCTCCTCCATCTCTTCGGCCTCGACGCCAAGCAGCTCAGCTATCGCCGCAATGGAACGGAGCAGGTGCTCGTCGAAAATCCGCAGGCACGAGTGGTGAGTGAGATTTTGGCGTGAGGTGTTAAGTACGATGGGCACTCCTGCCCGTCGATCAGCGGCACCGCAGACACTCCACTCTCACGCTGCACCCTCAACCGGCCTACTGCCAGACAGCCCGTCCGCAAGCACCCACACCTGCCACAGCGGTGTATCCTGCCAGCTTCCCTCCCGGTATGTTTAGGCGGACATTGGGGCTGGTGGAGAGGAGTTTGTACCAGTTCGATGACAAGGGAGGCCTGAGTGAGCGCTGATCGACGGACAGGAGTGTCCATCGTACTGCCCCCCAAACCTTACACGCTTGTAATGCTCCAGTAACACAAAGGGCATGCGTGGGGTGCTTTCATGGCGGTGGAAATCGATCCACCCAACACAATCCCATGAACCCCATTGATACTCCTATGAAAACTTCATCCTCCCACCCGTCGATCTGGAAGCGCACGGCCGTCCTCGGTTCTGTGTGTGTCCTGAGCGCTTCGCTGGTGGCCTTCACGTCTGCGAAAGACGCGGCGGGCACCAAGGCGGAGCCGCTTCGCATTCAGGTCAGCGATGCACCGCTGTCCACCGCAGCCCGGGGCTTCCCGAGCTTCTCGCCCATTGTGAAAGCCGTGGCCCCAAGCGTGGTGAAAATCTCGGTCTCGAGCGAGGCCAAGGTCAGCCAGATGCAAATGCCCGAAGGCTTTGACCTGCGCCGCTTCTTTGGCCCGGGCTTCCAGATGCCTGAGGAATTCCAGCAGCAGCGCGGTCCGCAGCAGCGTCACATGCCCAAAGAACAGGGCGTCGGCTCCGGCATCATCGTGACCAAGGACGGTTACATCCTCACCAACAACCACGTGGTGGAAAACGCCAGCACGATCAAGGTCGGCCTGAACGATGGACGCGAGTTCAACGGCAAGGTGATCGGCCGTGATCCGAAGACGGATGTGGCTGTGGTGAAGGTGGAGGCCACCGACCTGCCTGCCATGGCCTTTGCTGACAGCGACAAGATCGAAGTCGGCGACATGGTGCTTGCCGTGGGCCATCCGTTTGGCATCGGCCAGACCGTGACGACCGGCATCATCAGTGCCAAAGGCCGCGCCACGCTGGGCCTCGACTATGAGGACTTCATCCAGACGGATGCAGCGATCAATCCCGGCAATTCCGGTGGGGCGCTGGTGGACGTGGAAGGCCGACTGATCGGCATGAACACGGCCATCCTGAGCCGCAGCGGTGGCAATCAAGGCGTTGGCTTTGCAGTGCCTACCAACCTGGCCCGCTGGGTGATGGAAAGCCTCGTCAATACAGGCCGTGTGGAGCGTGGCTTCCTGGGCGTGAATATCCAGGACCTCACTCCGCAGCTGGCGCAGCAGTTCAAGCTGGACGCTGCCAAAGGTGCGCTGGTGTCCGGTGTCTCGCCTGACAGCCCTGCTGAAAAAGCCGGTGTGAAGAGCGGCGACGTGATCACCGACTTCAATGGCAAGCCCGTCACTGACAGCCGTCATCTGAAACTGCAGGTGGGCTCCACCACCCCTGGTGCTGCTGTGCCTATGAATGTGCTGCGCGATGGCAAGACTCAGACTCTCACCGTGACCGTCAAGGAACTGCCCGGCGACAAGCTGGCTGACGCCACTCCTGCCGCAGGCAATGTGGATGACGCTCTGCATGGTGTCGGTGTGTCGGACCTCGACCAAGCGACGCGTGAGCAGCTCAAGATCCCTTCGCAGATCAAAGGCGCTGTCGTCTCCTCTGTGGAGGAAGATTCCGTGGCGTATGAGGCGGGCCTCCGTCAGGGCGATGTGATCCTTGAGATCAATCGCCAGCCCGTGAAGAACGCCGAGCAGGCCACAGCCCTGTGCGAAAAGCCTGCGACCAAAGTCACGCTGGTGAAGGTCTGGAGCCGTGCAGGCACCCGCTTCGTCGTCGTGGATGAAAGCAAGGCTGGCTAATGTGTGTGGTATCGAGGAAGCCCGCCCTGGTGCGAAAGTGCTGGGGCGGGTTTTTTCTGCATGAGCCCGAACATTGGACAACTCTTCTCAGCGCAGCTACCCATATGCCTACCCCGCCAGCCATGCGCATTTTAGTGATCGAAGATGACAGCAAGATCGCCTCGTTCATCGTGAACGGACTGAAGCAAAACGGCTTCGGGGTGGATGCTGCCGCCGATGGGGAGCAGGGGCTGGATCTGGCCTGCACCGTGACTTATGACTGCATCGTGCTGGACCTCATGCTGCCCAAGCTGGACGGCCTCTCGCTGCTGCGGCAGTTGCGCAAAGAGAAGGTCAATACGCCGGTGGTCATCCTCAGTGCCAAGGCCACGGTGGATGATCGCGTGAAGGGCCTGCAAGCCGGTGGCGATGACTACCTGACGAAGCCCTTTGCCTTTTCCGAGCTGCTGGCCCGCGTGCAGGCGCTCATCCGTCGTGCCACCCATGTGGTCGAGCCGACGACGCTCACCGCCGCTGGTGTCACGCTTGATTTGCTGTCGCGTGAAGTGAGGCGTGAGGGGCGCAGCATCGAGTTGCAAAGCCGTGAGTTTGCCCTGCTGGAGCTGCTGATGCGCACGCCGGGCCGGGTGGTCACCAAGACGATGATTCTGGAGCATGTCTGGGACTACAGCTTCGATCCGCAGACCAATGTGGTGGACGTGCTGGTGCACCGCCTGCGTGCGAAGCTGGACAAAGACTTCGAGGTGAAACTCATTCAAACCATTCGCGGAGTCGGCTATGTCCTCAAACCTGTTTAAGCACTGGGGGCGCAGCTTCGCCGTGCGGCTGACGCTCGGCTACGCGCTGATTTTCACACTGAGCGCGGTCGTGCTCTTTGGGCTGCTCTACGTGCTTCTGGCCTCTGCTTTGGAGCGCAAGGACCGCGAGGTCATCGACGCACGGCTGAAGGAATGCGCCGCGGTGTATTCCAGCGGCGGACTGTCTGCGCTGCGCAATCTGGTGAAGCTCAACAGCACGGATGAAAGCAAATCGAAGTCCTTCTTTGTGCGTGTCACCGGCAATCTGGGCAGCGTGCTGTTTGTGAATGTGCCCAACGACTGGCTGCAGGCGGATGCGGCGTCATTGCAAACGCAGAACGACAACGAACGCTCTGACTGGCTGCGCATTCCCAAAGATGACGAGCGCGATCTCACCGTCGCCACCGCCCGTTTGTATGACGGCTCCATCCTGCAGGTCGGCCGCAGCACGAACAGCCGCGAGACGGTACTGCAGCCCTTCCGCCGAAACTTCCTGCTGGTGATGACGCCCACGCTGCTGCTCGCCGTTCTCGGCGGTGCCTACTTTGCGCATCGTGCCACGCAGCCGGTGCGGGAGGTCGTGGCCACGGCGCGCACCATTTCAGACACCGGCGACTTTTCCGCGCGCGTGACCGCTTACGCCAGTCAGGCTGAGCTGGAGGAACTCGCCACCGAGTTCAACCGCCTGCTCGACAAGAACCAGTCGCTCATTCAAGGCATGCGTCATGCGCTGGACAATGTGGCGCATGACCTGCGCACACCGCTGACCCGCCTGCGCGGCACCGCCGAGGCTGCGGTTCAGACCACGCCCGATCCCATCGCGCGCGAGGCGCTGGCCGATTGCGTGGAGGAATCCGACCGCGTGCTCACCATGCTCAAGGCGCTGATGGACATCAGCGAAGCCGAAGCCGGCATGATGAAGCTGCACCGCGAGCTGACGTCCATCCCTGAGCTTCTCCAGCAGGTGATCGAGATGTACGAGCTCATCAGCGAGGAGAAGCACATCACCATCACCACCGATTTTGCACCCGACTGCCGCGCGTCCGTGGACCCAACGCGTCTGAGCCAGGCCTTCGCCAATTTGCTCGATAACGCGCTCAAGTACACGCCCGAGGGTGGCAAGGTGCATCTGGCCTGCCGGGCGGCTGAGAACACGGTGACAGTCACCATGCGTGACACCGGCATGGGCATTCCTGCCACCGATCAACCGCACATCTGGGAGCGCCTCTATCGTGGCGATAAAAGCCGCACCCAGCGCGGCCTCGGCCTCGGCCTGAGCTTGGTGAAAGCCATTGTGGAGGCGCACAATGGCACCGTGGCGGTGACAAGTGACGCGGGGCAGGGGGCGGAGTTTGTCATCACCGTGCCGCAGATTCCGCTGGGGTGAGGGTGGTGCACAGTATGCAGTCATTCATTGACATATGTTCGCAAATTTGGTAACGATATGAAGGGAGGAAATCTGTGCCACAAACCAAAGTCGTCTTTTATCAGGAGAAGGATGGAACTGTTCCCACGCTGGAGTGGCTGGATGGTATTCCCGCCAAGGCGCAGTTAAAATGCCTCGCAAAGCTTGAACGACTCAAACAGGAAGGGCATGAACTACGCCGACCTGAAGCCGATTTGCTGAGAGACAAAATTTATGAGTTGAGATCGAGCCTGCAAGGCGTCCATTATCGCATTCTCTATTTCTTTCATGGGAACGTTGCGGCGGTGGTTTCGCACGGGATCGTGAAGGAAGACCGGGTGCCACCCGTGGAAATAGCGCGAGCCATCGAGCGGCGGAAGAATTTCGAGATAAACCCCAAAGCACACACATTTGAGGAGAGATGAAGATGACCAAGAAAAAAAACAAACCAACCAGTGATGCCGTTGAAATTCTGCATCGCCGTCTGGTGGCAGGCAAACCAGAAAGAATGGCCGAACTGGAGCAGATTCGCGCCGACGATGCCGTCGCACGCAAAATCCATGATCTGCGCGTTCAGGCAGGCCTTTCTCAGCGAGCTTTTGCGAAACTGGTGGGAACCACCGCCTCCGTCATCTGCCGCTTGGAAGACGCTGAGTACGAGGGGCATTCATTGGCGATGCTCACCCGCATTGCCACAGCACTCCATC
>NZ_JBIPNG010000484.1:0-4981 GCF_044373815.1 Prosthecobacter sp.
CCCTGGTTGGTGCGTTTGATTGGTCGCGTGCTGCGTGTTTATCAAAGCGCCGGTTTGGAAAAGCTGATGCGCAAGGTGCATTTCTTCGGACTCATACCGCCCTCGCTGAAGAAGCTGGAGCCGCAGACGCCGAAAATCGCTGATAAGTTCTCCGATGACCTGATCTGGCCGGAGGAAGTGCCGCAGCAGAGCAAAGGCTACCGCGTCGGTTTGCTCACGGGTTGCATCCAGGATCTCGCGTTCTCGAACATCAATCGCGATACTGCGGATGTGCTGCTGGCGAACGGCTGTGAGGTCATCACGCCGCGGTCGCAAAGCTGCTGCGGATCATTGCACGCACACAATGGCGAACTCGAACTCGCGCGAGAACTCGCCCGCAGGCAGATCGACAGCTTTGATCTCGATAATGTCGATGCCATCATCACCAATGCTGGTGGATGTGGCTCCCATTTGAAGACTTATGGTCATCTGCTGCATGACGATCCTTTCTACGCCGCCAAGGCCAAGCAGTGGGACAAGAAGGTAAAGGACATCCACGAATGGCTGGTGCAGATCCGCTTCCGCAAACCCACCGCAGGCGCGGGTGTGAGCGAGGTGACGTATCATGAAAGCTGCCATCTTTGCCATGGGCAGAAGGTCGTGTCACAGCCACGGCAGATTCTGAACAGCATTCCGGGGCTTGTGTTCAAGGAGCTGCCCGAGTCGAACTGGTGCTGCGGCAGTGCGGGCATTTACAACATCACCCAGCCGGAGCAGAGCCAGAAGCTGCTGGACCGCAAAGTCGCGAATCTACGACAGGCCGGGGCCCCCGTCGTGGCTACGAGCAATCCTGGGTGTCATTTGCAGATCGCCAATGGGCTGCGGGCTTGTGGCAGTCATCCTTGCCATGAAGTCACGCAGCCGGTGACTTTGCTTGCGCAGGCGTATCGTGCAGAGTCCGCTGCTGCGGCCACTTCTTGAACCCCATGGAACTCGACCTCACTGGCCCCCTGCGCGAAGACGCCTACATGATTCTCGCCGGACTCGTCACTCCGCGTCCGATTGCCCTGACGACCACGGTCGATCTAGACGGGCGTGCGAATGCGGCGCCGTTCAGTTTTTTTAATGTGTTGGGAGATTCCCCGCCGATTGTCGGCCTCTGTCCCGGTGATCGCTCTGCCGGCGTGCAGAAGGACACGGCGCGCAACATCCGCCTGACGCATGAGTTCGTCGTCAACCTTGTCGATGAAACGCTCGCTGAGAAAATGAATCTCTGTGCTGCCACGCTGCCGCCGGGTGAAAACGAGCTGTTGCATGCGGGACTCACCGCTGTGCCGAGCAGCGTGGTTAAACCGCCGCGTATTGCGGAAGCTCCCGCCAGCTTTGAATGCCGAAGCCACAGCATCATCGAGATCGGCGACAACCGACTCATTATTGGTGAAGTTCTGCGCATTCACGTGCGCGATGGTATTCTGGATCCTGAGACGTGGCTGGTGAAGCCTGAGAATTATCATCCCATCGGCCGTATGCAGAGTCCCAACTGGTACTGCCGCACGCGGGACATGTTTGAGCTGAAGAGGCCGAAGTGAGATGGGGGAATCAGGAACTCTATTCGGTTCCTGAATTCCTGCCTTCCTCATTCAAAATCAGCCTCACTTCGTCGGTACCCATTGCGCTGCATCAATGATCACATGGCCCTTCGTGCCTTCGTTGCGGATTTCGAGCCAGCCGGTTTTGCCTTTTTCAAAGCGGTAGGTGCCCAGGGGGAGAAGCACATCTTTCTCGGGAGCCTTCTTCTTCTGATCTATGATCACCGTGGCCTCGCCATCGGCG
This sequence comes from Prosthecobacter sp., assembly GCF_044373815.1. Classification (GTDB taxonomy): domain Bacteria; phylum Verrucomicrobiota; class Verrucomicrobiia; order Verrucomicrobiales; family Verrucomicrobiaceae; genus Prosthecobacter. The sequence goes on from NZ_JBIPNG010000484.1 coordinate 1,813, forward strand.
TGATGGATGATGACGGGGACCTTGTCCGCACGATTCGCCAGCGCAGTGTAAGTAATGGCCACGCGATACTGGCCTGCGGTCGGCAGGTCGGGCGTGAAGCGGGCTTTCTGCTCGCCTTTGGCGGTGTCTCCATCGTGGCGATAGCCTTCTCCAACAAAGCCGGGCGTGGTGTGGCCTTCGGACGTGAAGCCGGTGAGTTCGGCGTCGCTGTCATCGACGACGATGCCGCCGAGCTTTTCTTTGCTGATCGAGACATGTTCCGGCATCGGCGGTGATTCAAAGTCGAGCATCTGGCCATCGGCGAGGAGCTTCTCCTTGAGCTTGGCGAGGTCGATCTGCTGCAGGTCTTTGCCGGAGTCGATGGCGATGACGGCGGCGGTGGCGGAGCTCTGGCCCATGACCATGAAGACGGGCTCCATGCGGATGCTGCCATAGGCGATGTGCGTGGCACTCAGGCAGACGGGCACGAGGAGGTTGGTGCATTCCTCAGCCTTCGGCGTGATGCTGCGGTAGCTGATGGGGTAGGGGCGGGTGCCAATCTGGATGTCGCCCTCATTGCGCACAAAACCTTCCTTGGTGATGTAACGCTGCACGTTGTGCGAGTCCATGTTGTAGGCGCCCATGCCCACGCTGTCCTCCACGATTTCGCGGCGTTTGCAGTTCTTCTCGCTCATGACGTAGCCGCCGATCATGCGGCGTGCCTCGCGCACGTAGAGCTGGCGGGGCCAGTTGCCGTTGTCTTTGAATTCATCCTTGGCGAGGCCGAACTTCTGGAAAGCGTCTCGCATCTTCTCCGGCACTCGCGGATGGTGCGCATAGGTCCACATGAGGCCCTTCTGCCAGTCTTCATGCGCCTGCCAGATCTTCGCGCGTGTGGCGTAGTCGGCGTCTGGATAATCGAAATTTTGGCCGATGAAGTCGCTGCTGATGGCGAAGTTGTTGTTGGTGTCGGTCTTGCGGTTTGGCATGCCTGTGGGTGCCCAGGAGATGCGTTCGTCACCGGCTTCGACATTGCGCAGGGCCAGTTCGAACCATTTCTCGTCGTAGTTGGCCGGCTTCTCCCAGTCGAGGCGGTTTTCTGGCACGTCGGTGGTGCACATGCGGAAGTTGTAGGCCTGCAGCTTGCGGTCGCCGCTTTCATCTTCGCCGATGTCGCCGGGATCAATGCCGGGCAGCACGCCGCTCTTCGGATCGCCGGGCTTCACATAGGGATCCACGTTCTTGATGAACTGATGATGGATGGTTTTGACCTTCTGCACGCCATTGATGGTTTCGCCAAATTGTGAATTCGGCTCGCGGCCCACGGCGTAGCTCACGCCGGCCTTGGCCATCAGATCGCCCTCATAGGTGGCGTCGATGAACATCTTGCCGGTGAACTCGCGTCCGCTCTCCATGATGATCTTCGAGATGCGAGTGCCGTCTTTGACCACACCTTTTTTCAAATCCAGGCGCTCGCTGAAAATCACGGTCACCTTGTCCTTCACGGTGGCGAGCATAGCGTCGTAGATCTCTGTGGCCACATGCGGCTCGAAGGTCCACATGGTGTCCTCGCTGCCGGTGTTGCCGTGCTGCTTTTTGGCGAAGTATTCTTCACGGGTCTGGTGCTGCCACTTGGCGGGGTCGTTGTAGTATTTGAAGACGTTCGCGTAAAACTCACGCGACATGCCGCCGATGGCTTTCTTGTTGCCGATGTCCGTGGCGCCGAGCCCACCGGTGGTCAGGCCGCCGAGAAACTTCGTGGGTTCGATGAGCACGGCAGTTTTGCCCATGCGTGCCGCCTGAATGGCCGCCGTGATTCCTCCGGAGGAGCCGCCATAGACGACGATGTCATACGAATCTGCCGCCCCGAGCGGGGAAACGGCGGCGAGCGTGGCAAGCAGAAGTGCAGGGAGGAGCTTCATGGTGGGGTGGCAACGAGCCGCAGCATGGGGCTTTTGCAACTACTGGGATGCATTCCGAGATGTAGCGGAAATATAATCGAATAGTTCGTTAAAGGACGCGTCAGAGTGCAGGACAAGATTCACATCACCACCTCATGAAGACTTCCCTCGTTCGCACGCTGACCTTTGGAACCCTGCTGCTGACTTTTTCCCTGACCTCCTGCGCGGATCCTTATGGCTACGGCGGGGGCGGCTACGGTGGAGGCGGCTACGGGGGATACAATCAAGGCTATGGCGGTGGCGGCTATGGCCGCTCCTCGGCAGGTGGCACCGTCGCAGGCGCTCTCATTGGTGCTGGTGCGGGTGGGATCATCGGCAATCAGCGCCATCGGGGCCTGGAAGGAGCCGCCATCGGCGGCGTTCTCGGTGCCCTTGCGGGCAGCATGCTGAGCAATAGCCAGCGTCAGTATCCCCAGCAGGGCTACGGCCAGCCGAATTACAGCCAGCCTTATGGCCAGGGTTACGGCCAGCAGAGCTGCCCGCCACAGAATGGCTATGGCCAGCAGCCAAACTACGGCTACGGCCAGCAGTCCAGTTATTACCCCGGCAATGCCTATGGCCAGCAGCGCGGCAACAATCCCTATGCATTTGGCAACTGGCAGTAAAATCTCCCTCACAGCGGGCGTTTGAATCGCGGTGGAAAACCACCGCGATTTTTTTATCCATCCACCATGCCCGCCAACTCCGCTGCCTCCGACTCTGCTTATCCCTCTCCCGGACCCTCCACCGCACGCTGGTGGCAAAATGAAGACTGGCTGGCAGTCTTGGCTGCACTGCCCATCTTGATCGCGGTGGCGAAAGGGTGGAGCCCCAAAATGCCCGCTCTTGGCTGGAGCGGTGCGGCAGATGCGGCAAAGGCCTTCTCGGCGGACAATTTCGCCGTCAGCGGTGTCTTGCTGGCCTTGTTTCTCGGCATCTCGGTGCTCGCGCTGGCAGCTTCGCTCGGCAAACGAGTCGGGGCATTCCTGTGCGGTGCCGTCGTGGTATTTGTGCTGGGCTGGCTGGCGCAGTGGATCGCGGCCCATGCGGGCATCAAGGCCTGGGGGCTCGAATACGTGGTGTTCGCGCTCGGTCTGGGCATGCTCTGGAGTCACCTTTTACCAGTGCCCGAGTGGCTGCGCGAGGCGGTGCGCACGGAATTCTTCATCAAGGTGGGCATTGTGCTCCTCGGCGCGACGATTCTGCTGCCGGAAATGATGAAGGCGGGGCTCCCGGGTCTGGTGCAGGCC
>NZ_JBIPNG010000099.1:0-16593 GCF_044373815.1 Prosthecobacter sp.
CTTCCGCGACACCGGCAACTGGAAAAAAGTCCTCGACTCCAAACCCGCCTACATCCTCATCCAGTTCGGCCACAACGACATGCCCGGCAAAGGCCCCAAACGCGAAACCGACCCCGCCACCACCTTCCCGCAGAACCTCACCCGCTTCATCGAAGAAGCCCGCGCCATCGGCGCCAAACCCATCCTCGTCACCTCCCTCGCCCGCCGCGTTTTCGACAAGGACAAAATTCGCGGCGAACTCAAACCCTGGGCCGACGCCGCCACCAAAGTCGCCACCGAACAGCAGGTCCCCCTCGTCGACCTCTTCACGCGCAGCGTAAACCTGCACAACAAGCTCGGACTTGCGGAATCCGACACATTCAACCCCCCAGTTGTCCGCCCCCCCACCGACGCCAAAACCACCGATCGCACCCACCTCAACGACCACGGTGCCCAAGTCATCGCCGCCATCATCGCCGAAGAACTCCACAAAGCAGCCCCCGACCTCGCCAAGCTCCTGAAGTAACTCAACGCAACGTCTTGCAGCTTGGCGCAGCCCGCAAAGCCATCTATGATCAACCCGTGAAGTTGATGCCGCGTCAGTTCCGGAAATTCAGGCACCTTGCAGGGGCGCTGGCCCTCGCTTTGGCGTTGAAAATCAACGCACAAACCACCTCAAAACCCTGGGCTGAGCGCGAAACGAAGCTAGCCAATGAATATCTGTCACTTCTGGTGCAACAGCCGGAATATGGACGCGTCCTGGACCTCCTTTGGGCCCTTTATGAGAAACACGACGCAACCAAGCTCCTCGTCGAAAACGTCTCCCAGCAGGCCGAGAAGTCCAAGTTTGAAGCCGTCAAAATCGTCGAAGCCCACCTCATCCGCCGCAGCGGCGACCTGAAACGCGCTGCACAACTTTACGACGATCTGCTCAAGGCTGCGCCAAAGAACCTCATCCTGCTAAAATCACGCGCCGAAGTAGCCCGCGAACTGTCCGACCCCGCCACGGCTTTCACCCTGATCAAAAAAGCCGCCGAACTCACCCCAGCCGATGATCCCCAGGCCCCCCAGATGTGGATCGAACTGGGGGGGCTTGCCATGGCAAGTGGAAGAAATGCAGAGGCAGCCGACGCATATGAGCGCGCCGCGCTGCAAAAGCCGCAGGACATCGACCTCGCCCGCCAGGTGGCACAGCTGCTTTTGCAGGCCGGATTTCCAGAACGTGCAGCGAATTTCTTCTCCAAGCTCGCCGATCAAAAAGACCCCCAGCGCAAACTCGATGCCCTCTATGACCTGGCGCGCATCTACGAACACGCCGATCAGTTCGCAAAAGCCGACAAAGCGCTCACCGACGGGCTGGCCCTGCTGCATTTCCGTGACGGTCGTTATTTTGACTTTTTCCGCAGGCGAGTGCGCCTGCATGAACGCTTTGGAACCTTGGAGGATCTCCGCAAGACCTTGGTGGAAGCCGCCAAGGCCTCCCCCCCTTCAGAACAGACGCTTCTGGATGCCTCCCGTTTCTTCGAACTGACCGTCGAACCCGATGAGCAGGTGCGCTGGCTGCGCGCCTTGGTCCAGGCAGTTCCCCAAGTGGAAGATTACCGCTGGCAGCTCGTACGAACCCTGCTCGATCACGAAGGGGCAGCCGAGGCTGCAAAACTACTCGATGAGCGGATTAAAAACGACGGCAGTGACCTGACAGCCATTGTGCTATTGCGTTGCGAGGCAGATTTGCGCAATGGAGATGCAAACAGCGCAAAAGAGCGCCTCCTGAAGCTGCTGGAAATGCAAAGCTCGACCGACGTGGAAAAGCAGGTTTTGAGTTTTGCTCAAACCCGTGCGCTCGACGCCGTCATTGAAAAAATCCTCCGCTCACGCGTGGAACGCGATCCGCAGAAAGCAGAGGCGGTCTTTGATCTGGCGGGGTTTTTCCGTGCACGCCGTGATGTGGTGGCGGAGGACAAACTGCTGCATGGATTTACCGACGGTGCGGCCACTCCGGAGGAACGGCAGAAACGGCTGAGTGACGCCTCAACCTTTCTGGCGGCAAGCAACAACCTCGACAGTGCCATCATCCTGGCACGTGAAGCAGTTTCGAAACCTGGTGCAAGCCGTGGCACCTGGCTGCATTTGGCGGAATTGCTCGCTGAACAAGGCGAGAATGACGAGGCTGCGGAATGGATTGAAAAGGCCTGGCATGCCAGCACGACGGACGAGGAGCGCGTGGATGTGGATGAGCGCATGCTCTCGATCCTGATGGGCGACACGAAGGCGGCGGTCAAGCCGGCGACGAACGGCGAGTTCAAGCTGCCCGATGCATTTACCGGCACGGGCTTCGCAAGCGAGGACACCGAAGGCACAAAACGTGAAAAGCTGCCGGAGCGGGTACTTGAGTTCGCACAAACAGTCATTTCCAGCGCCAGGAAAGTTGATCTCAAATCCAAAGACGCTCAAGCCACGAGGTTTCGCGGTTGTTGGTGGGCAGTGCGAACGAGCCAGTTCGAGGATGCGTACCAATTGTTGAATGCTTTGGAATTTGATCCGGTGACGGAGAAAAAACAGCCAGCCTCACTGGTGCTGGAGCAGCTGAAACTAGATCTGGCCCAAGAGGATGAAAACTATGCGCTCATGGAGCGGCAGCTGCGGCGGCTCTCTGACCTGGATGCTGCAGGACGCGTGCGGTACACGCTGCGGCTGGCGGAATTGCTGATGGAGTCGGAGCGGCGGGGGGACTCGGAGACAAGCAGCCCCGGATGGAAGAGCGACAATCCCCTGCCGCCACCGGGCGTGGCTGCGGCAAAGCTGCTGGAACGCATGTATCGTGAGTTTCCAGACGCAGGGCAGCTGCTCTCGGCGCTGTCCCAGATTTATTTCCTGCAACGCCGTGCGGATGATGCGCTGGCGTTGTGGAAGCAGGCCGTGAAGCGGATCGAAGGCCCGGCGGCCATCCCGTTGCTGGAAAATTATGCGGACATTCTGCTGCGGCAGCATCGCATCACGGATCACGTGGAAGTGCAGGCGCAGATTTTGGAACGTGAGACCGATGTGAAACGCCGACGCGAAGTGCTGCGCCGCTGCATTGACCGGCTGACTTTTTCTGACGCAAGCGGCGGTGAACTGGCACCGAGTGTGATGCGCGACCGCCTGAAGTTGCTGGAGCACGCACTCTTGGAGCGAGTGCAGCGGCATCCGTTTGACGGATTTTATCATGAAGCGCTGGCGCAGGTGTATGAGCGCGGTGGCGATCATGTGAAGGCGTTCGCGAGCATGAAGCAGGCGTATTACACCGCGCCGGACACACCGTTTTCGCTCGATCAACTGCGCGATGCAGCGCTGAAGGTGGCGGACCTGAAGTCGGCGATTTATTTCCAGAAACAGATCGCGGCAGTGGCTCCGCCGAAGGAAATTGCGGCGGAGTCGCGGCGGCTGGTGGAACTGCTGGAACAGACATTTCAAATCACCGAGGCGGATCGCGTGAGACGGCGACTTGAGAGCCGGTTTGCTCAAGATGCGACAGCGCTGGAAGAACTGGCTAAATATTATCAAAGCTCGGGGCAGGATGAAGCGGAACGAAGGGTCTATGAGCAGATGATCCAGGTGCGCTCCTGGGATGGCCGTGCGCGGTTGCGCCTGGCCCTGAAGTGCCTGCGATTTGCCGATGAAACGGAGGCGGAGAAGCAGCTGCAGGCGGTACTGGCCACATCTGTCAAAGTGCTGAACTATCCAACCAATGGTGTTCGCGCGCCGCTGCCGTTGACGGACACGCGGCGCACGAGCGGAGGTGTAACGACAGGAGATATTGTATCGTTGCTGGATCTCGCACCGGGTCTGGAGCGCAAGGAGCTGGACACGCTGCGGGCTTTCCTTGGACAGCCAAGGGCGGAGTTTGCTGAACTTCCTGAGGACGCGGCCCTGGTGCGACTGCGGGCGATTGAAGAACTGGCAAAGCTGCGCAACACCCATGGTGGGGAGAAGCTGAACGAGTGGATCCAACAATGGAGCTCAGGGGCACAAGGGAACGAAGTGGAGAAACTCTGGGCGCTGTTTTATGCGGGTGCAGGCGCGGAGTTTCGCGTGGTGCTGAAGAAGGTGCTGCCGGACACCACCACACTGGAGGCGCAGTTTGCGATGCTCTGGCTGATGCTTCACAGCCATGGGATGGATGAGGCGGTGCGCTGGGCCAGAGAGAAAGGCTGGTCGCCTGAAGTGCTGAAGGCACGGGCCAGCCTGCTGCAGGCCTGCGTCTCGATGCTGGTGGATGTGAACAGTTTCCGCTTCCGTCCCAGCAGTCTCGCGCAATTGGGCACCTGCCGGGTGCTGCGCAACGCAGCCATCTTGGAACTGACCCGCAAGCTGCAGGACAAGCAGCGATATGACGAAGCGCTGGCGCTCGGTTCCAGCCTGCCGATCAATTCACCGGAGATGGAAATGGACTACTCGCTGTTCCTCGCACGCATCGCGGAAAGCGCGGAGCGCTGGGAACTGGCACGGCAGTACCTCGATGTGGCGGTGCGCGGGCCGGTGGCCGCAGAAAACTACCGAACCACCTACGATCCCTTTTTGCTGAGCCTGTCTTCACTGAGCCGCATGACCAGCTCTGAGCAGCAACGCGGGGAGGCGCTGCAGGGTGCCTGGCGCAGGCTGCAACGCACCCAGCCCTCGGCGCTGACGGCCATTCGCAAGGCGGCGGTGGCGGGTTTGTCTGGTGCGGATCAAACCGGTGGCGAATCACTGGGCCGGTTTCTGTCCGGGCCGTTTATCGCCCAGCGTGATATGATGGATTCCAAAGGCAGCCTGCAACTTCAAGGATCGTCACGCTATGAAGAACCTCCACATCTGCGCAGCCTGTGGGAGGAAACGCGGGAGATCGAAGCGCTGCTGGTGCAGCAGGGCATAGGGGGTGTGGTTAAAGACGCGAACGCCGCCCTGGCCAAGCACTACGGGGCGACGATGCTGGGCCCACGCTCGGATTCGGAATTTGGCGAATGGCGTATCAATGACCTGCTGGGCAGGCTGCGTGCCGTGGACTACCCCACGCGGCGGCGACTGATCCGCGAACACCTGGCAGCGGTCGATCTTCGCACGGAGCACTCGGTGGATACACTCGGCAACCTCGGCAGCCGTTTGGAAAGCGCAGGCTTTGTGCGTGAGGCCATCGACATTTACAGCATGCTGCCAGACCGCGCGCCTTCGAATCCCGACTATGCGCTGTGGCTGCTGCGCGTGTGTGAAACGTCGATGGAGATCGAACCGGGGCTGAGCTTTTCATTGAAGCTGCTGCTGGCCGAGCCCCCGCTCAAGCCACCGCAACCGGGTGATGACACCCTGCGCGAAAAGCATGCGCTGTTCCTCGCACGCAATTTCAACGTGGATGAACTGCGCCGCCAGGGTTTTCGCGAGCAGTTTACCCAGGTGCTCGAACGCCGCCGCCCGCATGAGGTTTCCTACCTGCGTGAACTCGGCCTGCTGCAGGAACGCATGCAGAACGATCAGGCGGCGCTCTCCGCATGGGATCGTCTGCACGCCTGCTATGTGGCGAATGATCAGGCAGGCACGGACCTCGACATCGAGGCCAGTTTGCATCGTGGTCAGATTCTGCAGCGACTCGCACAACCCCAGGCCGCTCTGAAGCTGCTGCGTGAGGTGCCTCTCGCCGAGCCGCTGGACCCTGTGGCGCAGGACCTGCTGAAACTGCGCTGCCAGATCGCCACCGCTGCGGCTGCCTGGGATGATGTGCGCGATCTGATGACGCTGTGTGTCGAACGCAAATCCCTGCCCTGCGTGGTGGCGCTGGCCGCAGGGCTGCGCACCCATGACCGTGCAGCCGAGGCGCTGAACCTGCTCACACAGGCGGACCGTACGATCAAGGGTGACCATGAGCGTTTCACACTGCGACTGGAACAGCTTAAGGTGCTGGCAGCAGCGGCTGACTGGGCACCCGAACGCGGGCGGGCGCAGATCGCCGCGCTGTTCCGCACGACGACCCGGGATCAAGATACGCTCAAGGACATGCACGGCTGGCTCAAAGGGCTGGCCGCAGGCAAACAGGCCGCAGGCTGGGCTGCGATGCTGCGCACCGAGGCGCGGGCGGGCACGGACCGGCCGCTTGCTGCGCTGGCATTGAGCGCTTTCACGGCGGGACTGCCGCAGGAAGCGCATGAGGACTTCATCAGCGCCTGGCAGAAGGTGGAGGAAAAAGACCGGATCTGCATCGAACTGGCCGCAGAAGAAATGCTCAAGGCAGGCCGTGCGGCCTGGGCCTGGGACGCCTGCGAGATCGTGGCCGGCATTCCGACATTCCGCGAGCAGGGACGCAAGCTGCCGCTGGCCGTGCGTGTGGCGCATGCCCTGCATGATGAAACAGCGGTGCAGGAACTTTTCGGTGAGACACTCCGACTGACTTTCCCCGGCGGCGCGCAGACAATCCAGTGGGCACAGGCCTTTGAAGACACCGGCCATGCAGGGCTCGCACATGAACTGCTGGGGGCGGCGCTGCAGCGCCTTGAAGACACCGCCGCGCTGCAGCCGGAGCTGTTTGCCGCGCAGGTGCGCTTCCTGATTCGTCAGAAGGAATTGGAAGCGGCGGAGATTTTTCTCATGCGCATGAACTGGACCATGCCGGCCGAGTCGGCAAAACTGATCTTTGAACTCTACCAAAGCTGGGGCAGACTAACGAACATCGAAACGGAGCTGCCAAAGTTCCGCCTGCCGGGAGGTGTGCAGCAGGAAATCCTGTTCCTTTCCCGGCAGACGACCGCCAAAACCACGACCCAGCCATGAATGCAACCATGCGACTTCTGATCTGCCTCATCGCAGGCGTTGTCCTGTGCCAGTGCACCAGCACGAAAAAGAAAAAGAAGGTGGATCCATCTGAACAATCGCTGCAAACACGCACCACTTCGGGGATGGATATGTCCAAGCGCAGCAAGTATGAGAAATACATGAGCGATCCAAAGCTGGCGAATAGCAGCGCGGGATCTCATTTTCAAAAGCAGATGCATAACTCCAAAAGCTTCAACGGAAGCAACTCGTATTCTGGGCAGAAGGAGTTCAAGACAGGTCAAAGCGTGTATGGCAAATCAAAGTCAAAGAACTTCGACATGACCTACGCGCTGGGAGACAAGCAGGCTCTCAGCAAGAATAACGGCTTCAAAGCCGGCGAGTCCCGCTTTGGCAACCAGCAGGCCCGCGAAGGCGACAGCCTGTTCGGCGGGGCAGACAATCAATTCAAAACCGGATCCGCCCTGACGCGCTCCAAAAGCTTCGGCAAGGCGCCGAAGATCATCGAAAACTACAATGACCGGGGTGAAGGCAAAAAGAGCGCTTACTCTGAAGATGAAGTGCGGAAACTCTTGAATCGGAACTGAGCCCTGCTGCGGGCATGTCAGTGAGCTGAACGCTCTCTTGTTGATGACGGTACTTGCAGGAGCAAGCGCCCTTTCTATTCAACTGCATGCGCATCCTCCACACCGCTGACTGGCATCTCGGCGCCCGACTCGTCGAGCGTGACCGCCTGCCGGAGCATGCCGCCTTTTTGGACTGGCTGATCGAAACACTGCGCACCGAGAAGATCGACACGCTGCTGCTGAGCGGGGATGTCTTTGATGCTGCAAATCCGCCGCAGGATGCGGTGGCCTTGTATTTCGACTTCCTCAAACGCCTCGCCGATTTGCGTACCGTGAAGGCCGTCATCACCGGCGGCAATCACGACTCCGCTTCGCATCTCAATGCACCGCGTGAGTTGCTGAAGCGCTTTGAGGTGCATGTGTTTGGCCATGCGGGTGAGAACGTCGTTGATCTTGGAGAGGCCGTCGTCGCTGCCGTTCCATTCCTGCGTGAACGCGATCTGCGGCAGGCCGCCGTGGGTGAAGCGATGACGGATGTGCAAAGCCAGGTCCGTGCCGCGATTCGTGATCACTATACCGCGCAACTCTGTGCCTGCCGCGTGCTGGCGGGCAAGCGCCCCATCATCGCGATGGGACATCTCACGGTGCTCGGCGCGACCACCAGTGACAGCGAACGCGACATCCACATCGGCAATCTAGGCGCCGTAGGTGCGGATGTGTTTGAGGGCTTTGGATATACCGCATTGGGGCACTTGCATAAACCGCAGAGAGTCGCTGGGCTTGAAAATGTGCGATACAGCGGGTCACCCGTGGCGCTCAGTTTCTCCGAGGCTTCGGATCAAAAATCGGTCGTTGTGCTCGATACCGAGGGGATGAAAATCGAGACGCTTCCGATCCCTGCCACTCGGCTGCTGACCCGTGTCAGTGTCAGCCGTGCCACTCTGGCTGCTGATTTGGAAAAGGTTGCCGCTGCAAGCTGGGCAGAGGTCACGGTGAAGCTTGACGCTCCAGAAGCCGATCTTGATCGTCAGATCCGCGAAGCCGCAGGCGGTCGATTTGAAGTTTTGAAAGTGCTCGCGGACCTGCCCCAGAGTGTGGCCACCACCTGGGAGCATACCGGCCCTGCCCTCAGCGAACTCCAGCCCCGTGAGGTTTTCCGCGAACTGCTGAAGGAAAAGCAGATTGAGGGTGAGGAGTTGCGTGCGGTGTTTGATGAACTGCTGGCGATGCGGGAGGAAAGATAGCAGGCTGATGGTCGAAATAGCTGCCGACCTTTAGAAGCTACCTTTCATAATCAATCTAGCGAAAACAAACGAATCAATATGCTAAACAAACACCTTGTTACCGAGGCTCTGAATTTCAGGACTCTTTTAACTAGTGAGTCAGATCGTGCATGCGCTCTCATGGCAGGGTCCTATTTAGATGTTCAACTTGGTAAACTGCTAAAAGCAGTCTTTGTAAACGATGCCAAAGTTGCTGATGAATTCATCGAACCTTCAAAGGCCCTTGGAACATTCTCAGCTCGCATCGATTTGGGGTATCTTCTTGGCTTGCTGAGTAAAGAAGAACATCGTGATCTTCATTTAATTCGGAAAATCAGAAATGACTTTGGCCATGATCCAACACCGATTGATTTTAATTCCAATAAAATTGCTTCTAGAGCAAGTCAGCTGACACACACCTGGCATGATGCCACCGCACGGCCACGCGCTCACTTCACAGCAGCTGTTATGAGCATATTAGGAACAATAGATGTAGCACTTTATACAAAAAAGCATGCCCTTCAAAAACAAAACACTGCGGCGGAACGCAAAGAAGCACTCACTGGTGACAATGAGCTACTCAAAGAATTCGAACAAGCTTTAGAAAACGCTCCAGAAGACGCACTCGATCTCATTGAGCAGATGCGCAAAGAGATGATAAAGACGGGCACGCATTTGGAAGAACAGATCTTAGCTCAGCTGCAAAAACGTTCAACCGCGCCGTGAAGACGAATCCGATAACAAGCATCTATTAAACCCAATCGCATGCGCATCCTCGCCGTAAGACTTCAAAACCTTAACTCACTCAGCGGAACGCATGAGGTGCGGTTTGATGCGGTGCCGTTGAGCGCGGCGGGGGTGTTTTTGATCACGGGGCCGACGGGTGCGGGGAAATCGACTTTGCTGGATGCGATGACGCTGGCGCTGTATGGCAGGGCGGCACGTTATGGCAATGACCGGGCGGATGAGATGATGAGTCGGCACACGGCGGAGTGTTTTGCCGAGGTGGACTTCGAGACCAGCGGTCACAAGCTCCGCGCGACGTGGCGCTTGGGAAAGACGAAGGGGGGCAATTTGAGGCCCGTGCAGCGGACGCTGTCCGATGCCACCACACTCGCAATCCTAGCCGAAAAAGGCCGCGAGATGGACACGATGATCGAATCCCTCACCGGACTTGATGCACAGCGCTTCCTGCGCTCGGTGCTGCTGGCGCAGGGGCAGTTTGCGGCGTTTCTGAAAGCAAAGCCGAACGAGCGTGCGGAGCTGCTGGAGAAGATCACTGGCACCGAGATTTACAGCGATCTGTCGGTGCTGGCCTTTGAAACGCACAAGGCGAAGGATGAAGCCGCACGCACGTTGAAGGAGCGCCTCGGTGCGGTGACGGTGCTGGACGATGCAGGCCGGTCGAGTCTACAAGGAAGCCTCGCTGAGGTTCAAACCAATGCTGCCCGACTCCAAGCCGAGAGCCTGGCTGCTGCACAGCAACTGCGGGACCAGCGCGAGCATGCAGGCATCGTGGCTGAGATCGCGAAGCTCACTGCATCGCATCATGCTCTGCAGCAATTGCAGGCGGAACTGAGTACTGAGGTTTCCAAAACCAAGGCCGCAGCTGAAGAGGCGAAGCAACAACGCGCGAAACGCGAGCCGGTGTGGGAGCAGGCCGCGGGCATGGCAGCGCAGAGCGAGCAGTTTGAAAAGCAGCTCGGCGAGAGCCGGGCGATGTATCAAACGTGGGCGAAGGAACAAAAGGGGACGGCGGAGCGACGCGAAGCTGCCGAGAAGGCGCTGGCGGCACATGCTGATGAGACGCAGGCTCTTGAAGCGTGGCTCAAGAAAAACGTGAGTGATGCAGAACTCGGAGAAACTTTGCCTAAGCTGCGTGTGGCTGTGCGCGAATGGCGTGGTGTGTTTGAAAAACTCGCGGAAAGCCGGAAGCGCCATGCGGAGGCGCTGGCGCTCCAGCAGAACCTTGGCAAAGCGGAGTCGGCGGCGGCGGCTTTGGTCAAACAAGGCACGGAAGGGGCTGCAAAGGCGAAAAAGGATCGTGCGGAGATGGAGCGGCTCGCAAAAGCCCTCGAAGCGCAGCGAGAGCTGACAAGGCATGCCGAGCAGGTGGCGGGTTTTGACGAGCATCGGCAGGATTTGAAACCAGGCGAAGAGTGCCCGCTTTGCGGGGCGCTGGAGCATCCGTTTGCGAAGGCGGAAACGAATTTTGAATCGCAGCTTCAAGCTGCACGGAAGCTGCTCAAGGGCCTCGAACAGCAGCATGAGAAAACGAATCGTGAGCTCGTGATGCTGGAGCGTGAGCTGGCGAAAAACGAGGCGGAGGTGGTGGCGGAGAACAAGCGCATCGCGGAGATCAAGAAGCGTGTGAATGAGCTGGAAGCGCCGACTGATGGAGTGCTGGAACAGTGGAGCGCTGAAGAAATGCAAAAGCGCGGCGTGGTTCAGAGCAGTCTCGTTGGTGCGCAACCGAACGGCCCGGCCTCACCTCAGGAGGCTGAGCGTGAAATCGGTGTGCTGGAGCAGCGTGCCGCGTTGTTTGTGAAGAAACGTGATGAGTCGGTGCAGAAGGGCAGCGAGCGGCAAAAGATTGAAAGCGACATCCAGCTCGCGCAGCAGGAGCAGGCGGCGAAGACGAAGCGCCTCGATGAGTTGAAAGCCGAAGGCGTGACACTGCGAACGAAGGCGGATGCGTTGAAGGCGCAGTTGAATGAACTGCTCGGTGGCAGGACGCTCGGCGAAGATCGTCAACAGCATGAGGGCCGTGTCACGACGGCGGAGAAAGGCTGGCATGAGGCGGAGGCAAGGCTGAACGCGCTGCAAACGCAGAGCGCAGCAGCAATGGCAAAGCTGGAACAGCTTGAAGTGCGCCGGCAGCCGTTTGCAGGGCAAAGCGTGCTGGATGAGAAGGCCTTGAGCGAACTGGATGCTAACGCGAAACTATTGAACGATGCGTTTGCAATCAAGCGCACGGAACTTGGCTCGCTAGGGGAGCAGATCCGCAATGATGATGAAGCACGGAAGAGGCGTGAGTCTGGTGGTGCTGAACTGCAGGCGGCGGAGGCAGAGGCGCTGCGCTGGGGACGGCTAAAGGAGCTGATCGGCTCAGCAGATGGCGCGAAGTTTTCTCGGTTCGCGCAGTCGCTGACACTGAGGCAGCTTATCGGTCTGGCGAACGAGCATTTGAAATCGCTGGCGGAGCGCTACCGCCTCATGGCGGCCGAGGGCGATGAACTGGATCTGCGCATCGTGGATCTGTATCAGGCGAACGTGGACCGGCCGATGGAGAGCCTGTCTGGAGGCGAGAGTTTCCTGGCAAGTCTGGCCCTGGCGCTGGGGCTGAGCGAGCTGGCGAGCCGGCATCACCCCATTGATTCGCTCTTCATTGACGAAGGTTTTGGCACATTGGATTCCGAGACGCTGGAGGTGGCGCTGAGTGCGCTGGAGAATCTGCGATCGCGAGGGAAGACGATTGGTTTGATCTCGCACGTCGAACTGCTCAAGGACCGGCTCACCACACAGGTGCGCGTGGTTCGTGGGGCGGGCGGGACAAGCCGGATTGAGGTAGTGGCGTGATTGCTGGGACGAAGATTGTTTCTCGCATACCTTCGGCATGCGCCCTTAGGAAGGGCACAACCTTGCATGGGGTCCAGGGGTGGCACTCGCTTCGCGAATTTACCCCTGGCTACCTTCTTTGATCCCTTCGGGATCTGGTCACTTTTTCTCGAAGACGACTTTGCCGCCGAGCCATGTTTTGAGGACCTGGGTTTGGATGAGGTCGTCGATGGGGCAGGTCAGTGGGTCGCGGTCCACGAGGATGATGTCGGCGAGCTTGCCGGGTTCGAGGCTGCCGGTGTTTTTCTCGGCCTTGAGGAGGAAGGCGTTGTTGCTGGTGTAGAGGCGCAGGGCTTCTTCGCGTGTGAGTGCGTTTTCGATGTGCACAGGCTTGTCGAGTTTGCGGGCTTTGCGGGTGATGGAGGTCCAAATGCCAAGCCATGGGTTGTAGGGATTGATGCTGCGAAAGGAGCCGATCTTCTGCATATGATCGCTGCCACCGCCGGCGATGACTTTTTGATCGAAGCAGGCGCGCAGGGGTTGGAAGCGCTGCATGCGTGCTTCGCCGAAGTGGCCGGTGAGGGTGCGGCCGTCCATGTGGAGCCAGATGGGCTGGAGATCGATGCACACGCCGAGTTTGGCGGCCTTGGCGATGGAGTCAGGGTGCATGAAGTTGCAGTGGGTGACGCTGCTGCGTGCGGCGCGGACGCTTCCTGGATTTTGGCCATCCACGGCCTCGTAGGTATCAATGAGGAGCTGCACAGCGGCATCGCCGACGCTGTGCGCGGTGAATTGCAGACCGGCTGCGGTGACTTTTTCGACGAGCTGTTTGAGGCGTTCAGGCGTGATTTTTTGCACGCCGCGATATTGAGGATCGTTGATGCCGTAGGCCTCGCTGATGCCCCAGGGTTCGATCATCCAGGCGCTGCCGGTGAGCATGCCGCCGTCGAGATAGACTTTGGTACCGATGATTTGCAGCATGGGGTCTTCTTTCGTCAGCGGATGTTGGATGACTTCATCGATGGCTTTTTCGCAGGCGGGCCAGAGGCTCATGCTGGGAATGCCGGGAGAGGGGCGCATGCGCACGGTGAGATCGCCTTTGGTGTGCATCTTTTGATAAAGCTCACACTGCTTGAGGCTGGAATCGCGGTCCGCCACGGTGGTGAGGCCGACGGCGTTGTAGTCATGGAACAACTCGACGGTGCGGCGATAGGTGTCCTCTGCTGTGGCTGATTTGGCCGATGTAGGCGCTTTGACGTTGTGGCTGAGACTGCGGAGAAGGCCGGTGGGTTCTCCATTGGCATCCACCTCCATTTTGCCGGCGCTGCCTGCCGGCACCTTGTAGTCACGGCTGTAACCGCCGAGCTTGAGAGCGAGGCTGTTGAGCATCGAATCCGGTCCGGTGGAAAAGACGACGGGGTTGTTGGGTGCGATGTGGTCCAGCTCCGCGCGAGTGGGATAGCGTTTCTCTTCGAGGCGTGTGATGAAGATCTGGCGGACGCTGATGAGATCTCCCGGCTTGGAGACTTTGACGCGATCACTCAGGTAGGCGAGCACGTCGGCGATGGTTTCCATGGTGGGAATTTCGTGATCGAATTCCGTCATCGCCGCGCCGGGGTGGACATGAGAGTCCATGAGGCCGGGGAGCACGGCTTTGCCACCGAGGTCAACCATCTGGCTATCTGCTCCTTTCGTTGCGAGAACTTCATCGTTCGTTCCAACAGCGGAGATGCGCCCATCCGCTTCAATGGCGATGGCCTCGGCAATGCGAAAGTTCTTATCAACGGTGATGACCTTACCGTGGTGGAGGATCAGGGCCGGTGCGGCGTGAAGGGAGGCGGATACCAGTGCGGTAAACAGAAGGGCGAGTTTCATCGGCATACCAACGTCATGAAAAGCCAGTTTGTTCTTCTCTGAACGGTGGGCCCGTGCTTGGTTGGCCGCATCCCATGGCCATTTCAAACATCGAAAACAAAGAATCCCAAATCTGGGTGTATGACGAAGACAGCCGGTGTGTCGGCCGCATGCCAAACAACCGGGTGGAGCTGGCTGGATATACCTCCGACTTCTTTGTCACGGTGGAAGGCGGGTGGATCCGCACCTATGACCAGGACTGTGAACGGCTAGGCAGCCTGAGCGCCATCGGTGTCACGGTTCGCAGTGTGTCGGGTGGCAACTTTACGGTCTCTGATTCGGGGGATGTGAAGACTTATGACCGCCGTTGCAAAGAGGTGAGGAAGCGCGGCGCGTAAACGCTACACCCACATGGCCTGCAGGCGCTTCACGCTCACGGGCTGGGCGGTGCCGAGTTCTTGGGCGAAGACTTGGACGCGGTATTCTTCCATCATCCAGCGGAAGGTTTCGTGTTGGGATTTGGGCACGTGGGACTGCCAGCCGTCGAAGTCGGCGATGAGGTTGTATTTCTCGATGTCCTTGGCGGGATTGGCGAGGCAGCGCTCGTTGCGGATCTGGATGGCTTTTAAATAACGCGGGAGATGCTGAAGCTGCTCGTGCGGTGTGGTGGCGAGGAGATCGGCGGGAATGAGGCGGGCGAGATCTTGTTCGAGACCGGGGTAGCGCTTGGGCTGCGCGAGGAGTTTGGCGCGCAGGTCGTGGATCTGCGTGAAGAGCGTCTTCACACGATGGGTGGCGGCGGGGAGATCGCGGCGAACGGTTTCGCAGAGGGCGAAGAAACGTTTCTCGGTGAGCGGGAAGGTGGGCTGCAGGCGCAGCATGTAGGCGAGGATGTGCTCGTGGGCCTGCTGGGAGAGATTGGATGCGGGTGTTGCAGTGGGGGCGTTGAGCTGGGTGAGTGCGGCCTGGAAGCTGGCGGCTTGCTGCGGTTTGGCGCTGGGGCCAGTGATAGTGCGGAGTTCTTTGGGGAGCCACGCGAGGTCTTTGCTCAAGGTGTTTTCAGCGAGCTGACGAACAGCGGCGGGAGTGGTGCGTGCGGCTTCGGCGGAAGTGCGGAAGAGGCGGACATCGATCTCGTTCTCGCGCAGGACGAGGCCGAGGTAACCGAGGATGGGTGTGCCGTTAAGTTCTTCGACGACGATGGTTTCGGGCAGGTCGCCAAAGGACCAAGATTTGAGTGCGAAGCGTTCGACGCGTGGCAGCAGTTTATCCCAGGCATCAGAGCGCAGGTCCTGCTTCTGCATGCTGCCACGGATGGTGTCGAGATCGCGGCTGGAGGCGATGACGGTGTTCTTCTTGGGATCGAGCACTTCGACGCGCGGCTGCAAATGCGCGGGCAGACTTTGCGGAGGCCAGTCTTCAGCGCGCACCTGGATGCGATAGCGGCGCGTGATGAAATCGGCGAGCGCGTCGAGGAAGGCTTCGCGGCCCGGGTCAAAGTCGGCGGCGATTTCGCGGGCCTTGGGATCAATGGGCATCAACTGGCGGCGAATGACTTTTGGCAGCGCGCGCAGCATGACGTTGGCGAGTTCTTCGCGAATGCCGGGGACCATCCACTGAATCTGGCCGCTGGTGAGATGTCCGGCGAGCTGCGCGGGCACGCGCACGGTGACGCCATCGTTTTCTTCGCCGGGCTGGTAGTTGTAGGTGAGAGGCAGCGCGGTGTTGCCGAGGGCGACCTGATCCGGGAACATCTGTAGATCGGCCTCGAACTCTTCACCGGCGGTGAGTTCCTGTTCGGTGGCGCAGAGGAAGTTGGGCTGCTCGTCGATGTGCTCTTTGACGAACCGGTTGAGGTCGTGAATGGACGAGACGTTTTTGATGCGCGCGTCATAGAAATTGAACAGGCGCTCCTCGATGGCGTAGACACGATTGCTGCGCACGCGGGTGAGCATCGTTTCGATCTTCTGGCGCAGCTTGTTGTTGTGCGCGTAGAAGCGCAGGGTGATGGGCACCTCCTGGCTGTCGATGAGCGCGGCGCGGATGAACATCTGCGTGGCACCGACGGCATCGACCTTGAGGAAGTCGATGTGCTGGCGCTTCACCTCCAGGCCGTGAATGAGCACACGCTGAGTGACGAGAACACGCCCGGCTTTGAGATTCCAATGCGGCTCGCTGTATTTGAACTGGCAGAGATGCGCGCCGAGTTCGGCGATCCAGTTCGGATCAACTTTGGCGAGCGTGCGTGCAAAGAGCTGCGAGGTCTGCACGATC
This sequence comes from Prosthecobacter sp., assembly GCF_044373815.1. Lineage (GTDB taxonomy): Bacteria > Verrucomicrobiota > Verrucomicrobiia > Verrucomicrobiales > Verrucomicrobiaceae > Prosthecobacter. The sequence continues at coordinate 16,274 of NZ_JBIPNG010000099.1, forward strand.
TCGCCGGCGACGATCCATGGCGGCTGGCGGCCTTTGTCCTGACCGGGTTTGCCCTTGCCGTTTTTTTCGCGACGTTCGTAGAGATTGGAGCCGGGGAAGACGGACACTTCGCGATTGCCCGCAGCCTTGTAGAGATTGCGCTCCTCCTTCATGGCGACGTGGCCAAGCTGCGCGGCGAGGATGCTGCGATGGATGGCGTCGTCGGTTGCAGGTGGCGTTTGCTGACGCAGATCGTCGCTGAAGGAATCGCAGAGCTGCTTCCAGACATCACGCCATTCCTGCATGCGAGTGAAGGAGAGGAAGTTCGATTTGCAGAACTT
>NZ_JBIPNG010000100.1:0-16518 GCF_044373815.1 Prosthecobacter sp.
TTAGGCATTCCTGAGGAGGGTACCAAGGCCTGCTGTGATGCGTTTCTTTTTATCGGCATAGTATGCCGCTGTGGTGCTGATCTGGGCATGCCTGAGAACGCTCTGGGCGGCGAAGATGCCCTGTGTGCTGGCCAGAATAGCGCCAAGTTCCTTGCGGAGCTCGTGAAGCGGCTTGCGCGCGGTGATGCCCTGTTTACGCAGCCAGGTGTACAGAGTCTCAAAATCCGGGTCGCAGCGATAGTACACGCGACTGGTGTCGTGTTTGGGCTGGCGGGTGGACCCGATGACAAACGCCCCACTTGCTTTTGCCTTCCATCCTTGCAGCAAAGCCAGCAATTCAGCATCAATGTCAATCTCTCCGGAGCTGTCTTCGCTCTTGGGCTGGAAGTATTCGGTGCGCTCAATGCGGATAACGCCTTTGCCAAAATCAACTTGCGACCATGTGAGAAGGTCTATCTCACGTTTTCTCAGTCCACAGAGAAGCCCGAGACAGAAGATCTTGAAGGCTTCACCCTTCAACTCGGCCCTTGCCGCCTCGATCAACTCAACCGCGTTGATCTTACTCTTGTATGCTGTGCTTCCTTTCTTTGGCAGATGCACACCGACGAATGGCATGGGAGAGGGGAGCACAAGGTTGTCGCGTGCGTATTCCAGTGCCTTGTCGGAGAACAGTGAGCGTGCATTGCGTAGAATACTGGAGGCGGTGTTTTCTGCGCGTCTGCGGGCATCGGGCGCGGTGCCGGCTGCATTAATGTAAGCCACCTTCCATTTCTGGATGACGGCGGGGTTGATCGTTGAGAGGGGCATTGAATCGACTTTTGCGAGCCACGCCTTATTTCCGGCACCATGTTTGCGGCTCAGGTATTTTATCCGTCCCCGTCTGTCTTTCTTCGGGTTGCTCTGCTCGTCCAGTGCGGGTTGATCGCCGACACCCCCGATCTCAGCGACAAGCTGGCGCAGGCATCGGGCGTAAGTCGCGAAGGTCACGTTGCGAAAGCCCGCAGTTGATTGAACTTCGCTAATGAGGCCACCGATGGTGGAAAGTTTCTGACGTGCTGGTGTCTCGGGCTTGTGCTTCTCTAGCGCCGCTTCCCAGCCCAAAACTGAGACGTCCCCAAATATTGCGGCAGCTTTGGCTGCGGCTGCGTCCAAGTTTGATGTGCGGAGGGGGAAGGATTCGCGCCTGCCGTGACACTGAACTTTACAGGTTAGGAACGGGCTTCGCGCATCCTTGATGAGTTTTCGTGGCTGTTTCCAATAACGTGCGTCCGTCTTGCCGATGACTCGCGCTTTAGCGTTTGAATCGGACACTTTTCGGACACTTTTTAAGTCCGCCGCTGGCACCTTATGATTGCCAGTGTTCGTATCGAATGAGGCTGGAAGCCCTACAGAAACAGGGATGTGTGCGATCATGATGGAACATTAGCCATTATGACCAAACGCGCAATGACAAGACTAAGGATCTTGTGCCGAAAGGCTTAAGGGTTCGAGTCCCTTCCCGAGCACCACTCTTTGAAGTACAAAGAGTTACATTGGGTTGAGGAAAAACTGGCAAACTTCTGCTCCAAAAACTTGATGGCAGTCTGATGGTAGATTTTTTGCCCATCTTTCTTTCCAGAGCTACTGGCAGCCCTGAAGCGGTTGTGATGGAACTGATCGGCCATGGCTCCGAGCAGATGAGCGAGCATTACACCCACGCCGGCAGCGAAGCACTCAAGCAGGCTGTTGAATCGTTGCCGGATGTGAGCCTCAGCCGTTGATTTTCCGGCGGCGGAAGATCAGCGATACCAGGCCGAGCAGCAGGAGCATGCCGCGTGTTGGCTCCGGCACAACGACGGTGAGGGTAAGTGCGCCGCTGCCGGCCAAGTCGCTGATGTCCCAGAAGCCGATACCGGTGATGTCAGGCAGGTCGAGATTGCCCTCGTTACCTGCGGCGTTGGCACCAGTGCGCAGATTGGTGCCGGTGCTAAAGCCGCCAATTGTCAGTACACCGCTCCATTCGATGAGCGTGAAGCTGTTGCCCACGGCGGCGGTGTAGCCGCTACCGTTGACGAAGATATTGCTGAAGCTGTTGAGCGTGAGATCGCCGGTGATGTTGATCTTGTCGGCAGAGAGGTTTGACCCGGCGGTGGAGCCAAGGATCTGCAACTCCGCGACGGTAGAAGGCGTGGAGACGGGAACGAAGATCAGAGTGTTGGTGTTGAGCGTGCCGGTGCTGACACCACCGCTGTCGCCAGGTTTGATCGTGCCGAGGATCACCGTGGTCGTGCTGTCATCCACCGTTCCAGTGCCGGAGAGCACCGCGCCGGAACCGTTCACACTGACAGTTCCGGTGCCGGTCTTGCCTGATCCCGACTGGCCGACCTGCAAATTGCCGTCGCCTACAATGGTGGAGCCGGAGTAGGTGTTGGTGCCAGAGAGAACCATGGTGCCCGCGCCTTGCTTGGTGAGTGCGAGAGCGCGGGTGGAGCCGTTTTGAAGCACGCCGGCAAAGGTGTTTGACGTACTGTTGTCCACGGTGAGCGTGTCGGTGCCAGCAGAGCCGGAACCGCTTTCGACCACGGCGGAGCCCGGCGTCGCGTTGGTGCTGAGGCCGGAAACGGTCACGTTGTTGCCATTGAGCTGGAGCTTGGTGCCTGCGATGACGCCGGAGCCGAACGTCACACTGTTGGAATTGAGCCCGCCCGCATTGGTCAACTGCACGACACCGGCGTTGACCGTCAGGCCACCGGTGTAGGTATGACTGGCATTGAGAACCAGGGTGCCAGAGCCTGCCTTGGTTATCCCGCCGCTGCCTGTCACCGCGTTGGTAAGAGTGATGGTGTTGCCGTTGGTGTCAAAGGTGCCGCCACTCGATCCCAATGTGATGCCGCGATTGCTGCTGAAGGAGATGTTGCCGGTGGCCTTGATGCCGCCGCCGTTGAGGGTGATCTGGTCGGCGGTGAAGCTGCCTGGAGCTGTGCCAAAGATGCTTTCCCCACTGCCGGCGATAAAGCCGCCATTGATGCTGGTCTTGCCGGTGTAGGAATTAGCCTCACCAAAGGTCTGGGTGCCGCCACCCGTCTTGATCAGAGAGATTGCACCGGTGATCACGCCTGAATTGGCAGCCGTGCCCGAGCTGAAGCTATAGCTGCCGTTTCCACCGAGGGTGAGTGTTGCTGCGCCTGAAGAAGTGACGGTGTTTTTCGTAACCGCAGCATTAGTTCCGGCAACTGAATTCAATCCGGCGATCTGCTGGCTGCGCCCGTTGAGGTCGAGAATGCCAAGGTTGGCGCTCGCTGACTGGCCCAGGCTTACCGTGGTGCCTGTGGGAAGACGATCATTGCCCGTGGTGAGCTGGAGTGTGCCGTTGTTGATTGCTGTGTCCCCGGTGTAGGTGTTGACCCCGCCAAGAGCGAGCGTACCGCCGCCTTGCTTGGCCCACGCGCCAGTCTTGCCGGAAATGTCGGCGATCACGCCATCGTAGGTAAGCACGCCGCTACCAGGGGCGCTGATCGAGGTGCCAGCCGTGTCGCCCACGGTAATCGCGTGCGTGCTGGAGATGGCAAAGGAACCGCCGCTGACCGATGCGAAGCGTCCGCCATCAATGATGATGTTGTTGTTCACGTTGCCGAGGCTGCCATCGGCGCTGAAGCGCACTTCGCCGCCGGTGATTCGGAGATCGCCGGTGAAGGTGTTGGCCGTGCCTGTGATGTCGAAGCGCCCGGTGCCATTGGCGTTGGCGGCAAAGGTCAGGCCGTTGGTGGCGGTGTTGCTGATGATGGCACTAAAGGTCATGGTGCCGCCGTTGCCGAGCGTGAGAGTGCGCGTCGCATTGCCCAGCGACACGTTGTTGGCAAAGCTCAGGTTGGCCGTGTCGCTGGCCAATGCGACGTTGGCGGCCATTTCGCCAAACTGCACATTGCCCCCGATCACGATACCACCGCCGTATTGAGCATTCGACATGGAGAGGGTTGCGTTGGAAGCGACAACGCCGCCGTTGAGCGTGAGAACGTTCGTTGCGCCTCCACCCATGGCATTTGCGCCACGCATGATCACGGTGCCTGCGTTCACGGTGAAACCTCCGGCAAAAGTGTTACCGGTTAGAGCCATAACCCCTGCACCATTTTTGATGAATCCGGCAGTTAGAGAGTTGGTGATGCCCTGATTGGAGAAATCCAGAGTTCCGCCACTTCCCACATTGATCGTCCGAACTAGGCCCGCTGTTTGAAAGGTGTTCGTGTTGGCTGTGAAATTTACAGTTACACCGCTTGCCACGGTGATATTGCCCACGTTGACGGCCCCGCCCATGCCCGCGAATGAATAGGTGCCGGACGTGAAGCTCACCGCACGGTTTGGGGTGTAACCGCTGGTGTAAGGCGCTGCATCCGATGAGTTATTCCAGCGGGAGGTATTCCAGGATCCCGTATCTGAGGTGCTGGTGTAAGACTGCGCCTGGACACTGGTTAATCCGCAGACGAGGGCTAGCGCTATGGCGAAGGCGAGGGGCACCAGGCAGAAGCTCAGCGAACAGAACTGCCAAATGGTGCCCAAGCGAGACACAGCACCGCGAACGCTTGGAGAAAGGAATTTGGTTTGATGCATTGCCAGTTTGAATTGCGCGTCGGGGGGGGATTAGATCGCTTTAAACGCCTCCCCGCCTGACCAGCAGTGCTCCCGGCTGCCGACGCCACGCTCCATGAACGTCAAGCACACAACATATGGGTGTGTGAGGGGCGTGTGAGCGGCACTTGCAGCCGAGTCGTTATGTTTGCACTGAAAGAGGGGGAGGCTTTCATCGCGCCCCATCAATGCGCATCAACCACGCCAGCGCATGCGCTCCTGCGCAACATAAACGACACTGTGGAGGCTTTTAATGGGTCTCGATTTTTTCGCCTGTCATTTGGCAGCGCCGATTTCGCCTTTTTTGATCTGCCGAAACTTGTGAGCTGCTGCATCGGCCTCTTGCTCACCTAACGGCACGGTTTGGACAAACGCATTGTTGCCTGAAAAGCGCTGAAAATTGCTGCCTCGAAGCCCATGGCCACAGAGCGAAGGATTATGGGGGATGAACCTGGGAACGTTGGTGCGCCCTCATTTCACCAGCAGGGATTGAATCGGAATCACCGCCAGTTCCGCGCTGTTGTGGTTGCCACGACGGCCACCGCCGTTGGAGTAGCCGATGTAGAGTTTGCCTTCTTGCTCGGTGGCGCAGGGGTAGGAGAGGGAGGCATTGTCTGCGACATCGCCGGGGCCCTGGGGGAAGACGGAGGGGCGGATGATGAAGACTTGGCTGAGCACGGATGAGCCGGGCTTGCTGACGGCGATGGTCAATGGCGTGCGGCGGCCACCGCTGTCTGCGGTGGTGGTGCAGACGAGGTAGCGCTGGCCGGTGCTGAGCATGCCGGCGGAGGGCTTGGAGGTGGCCATGGGCAGATTGCTCGGCGCGGTGGTGCTCCAGGTGCGGCCGTGGTCTTTGCTGACGGAGATGAGCGCCTGGGGTTTGGCACCGTAGCGGGCGATGTTGGTGATGCTGGCGCCATCGACGATGACGGTGGATTCGCCCCACATGTTGAGCCCTTCGGCGGCGGGGATGACGACGAGATCCCATTTCGTGAAATCTGCGCCATGGCTGATGGCGACGGCGGCGTGGTGGCCGTGACCGACGCTGATGCCGGACATGATCCAGTTGCCGTCGGTCATTTTTACCGGCTCCTGCAGGGGCCAGAAGCCGCCCTGAATGACGGTGCCCTGGCTCTCCCACTTGCCAGTGGTTTCATTGAGCCGGTAGGCGCGGGTGTGGACTTTGCTGCTGTCGATGTCGGTAAGGTGGTGGCCGTAGAAGGAGCCGTGAAAGGCCCAGAGTGCGCCTTCGTGAGAGAGGAAGACGCCGTGGCTGACGGCGTGGTCGTCTGACTCGCCAGCGCCGATGGTGAAGGTGTCGGCCCAGGTGCGGCCGCCATCGCTGCTGATGCGTCCGCGTGCCTGCTCGCCGGGGGTGTTTTCTTCACCTTTGTTGTGACCGAAGGAGGCATACAACCTGCCTTTGTGCCAGCCGAGGCCGACGCCGTGGAGCCAGATGTAGCCGTCTTTTTCAGGTGCATGTGGCTGGATGACATGAAATACCACGCCGTCCAGCACGGGTGCCTCGGCGGCTTTGGGCAGCTTGGCGGTGGCATCCCACAAAGGGGTCTCGGAAGGGGCGATGGGCTTGGGAACTTCCTGGGTGGCGGTGACGGGCTGGTAGGTTTTGGCGACCTCTGTGGCGGTGAGGACGCGGGAGATGTAGCGTGCGTCATCCACCGCGCCGTGAAGCTGCTGCATGAGGCGGTCGCCATCCCACACACCGCCGAGGGTGATGGGGGCATGCGTGGAGGGCAGAGGTTTGCTGATGGGTGTCTCGCCGACGGGCTGGCCATTGAGATACAGCACGGCCTGGGTGGCGGAGACGGTGAGGGCGACGTGGTGCCAGTGGCCGGCCTGCAGCAGGGGCTTGGCGGTGATGGTCCGCCACTTGTCCTGCTGAAGGTAGGCGCGCAGGATGCCGCCCTCTTCGACCGCGAGGCTCCACTGGCGCTCTTTGAGTGAGTAGCGGTTTTTGGCGGCAATGATTTGCTGGCCTGCATCCAAGGCGTGCGGATTCAGCCACACGGAGAAGGTGAAGCCGTTTTCGCCATTGAGCGTGGCGGTGTCCTTGAGTTCGATGACGGATTTGCCATCGAGAACGAGTGATTTGCCATGCGCACCGGGGACGACTTTGGGCCTGCCACCGTGGAGCTGAATGGTGGCATCCACGGCATCGAGCGGCCAGGTTTGTGCTGTGACAGGCGTGGTTTTGTTCGCCAGCACGCTGGCATCAGCGGCATGCAGAGCTGGCATGAGGAGCGGCACGCAGAAGCAGAAGGCGGAGAAACGGATCATGAAGGGAGGAGCTGGAGGCAGGCAAGGCGAGTGAATGCGGCGCGGGTTCGTGGCGCATGGAGGTAGAACGCCTGACATGCCATGCCGCTTGCACCCGGTTACGAGAGGAGGCGATGGCTGCATGAGCGAGCCGCTCCTAGGTGGCTGCGACGAACTCGTTCATCGGATGTTCGCGAAGCTGCTCCGGTGAACCGATTTGCTGGATGGCCCCTGTGTGCAGAACGACGAAGCGAGGCGGGCCGGTGCGAGGGCGCACCGGTGCCTGCGCTTCAAACGTTCCCGGTAATGGGGGTTAGAGATTCGGGGCGTAGGACTGCAGCTGGCGGTAGCGTGCGAGGATGGTTTTGACGGCGACCACTGTGGCAGAAACCTGAAGGGGCATGGGAGCCAGAGACGGAGTTTCAAAGACAATCTCCAGGGCCGAGGAGGACTGGCCTGGAGGTGCGGTGAGCATGCCGAGGTAGCCTTCGCGAATGATGCCTCTGTCGGCGAGGAAGCCATCGATGACCTGAGAGTCATTGCGCGGAAGGATCTTGGATGCGGCGCGAAGTGCGGGCTTCAGCAGATGCTCGCTGAGGAATGAACCGCCGACAAAGCCGTAGACGCCATCGCTGTCCGTATCTGAGTGCAGCGAGATGATGCCGTCGTATTTTTCACGGCGCAGCTCGCCTTCGAGGTACTGGATTTCAGGCTCGTCGGATTCATTCCAGAACTGACGGTTCAGGTCAATGCCGCTGCCGGAGTGCCGGGTGCGAGACCGGCGGCCGGTGGGATTGCACACTGGATAGATGTGGAGCTCGTAGTCGTGGAGTTCGACCGGTTGCTCGGAGGCCCAGCGGATGAGGTCAAAGGCGGCAAGCGTGCCTGCTTCTTCATCGCCATGAATGCCGGCGAAGATGGCGAACTTGAAGCCATAACCGGGATTGACCGGCTTGGAGATGATCTTTGGAATGAAGATGCTGCGCTCGATTTCGGGCGTGGGCTCACGCAGCACGAAATGACGGCGGCGGATGAGAGGGCGGGGGATGCTGTCCCCGGTGTAAGTGAGAGATGATGGCAGGGCTGACATGGTGTTTTAGGATCCAACTTTGTTGCGGGCTTCGTCTGCGAGGGCGGTGGACAGGTAGCGTTCACCGGTGCTACATCCCACGGTGACGATGAGCTTGCCGGCATTCTCCGGTCGTGCCGCGACCTGCAGAGCGGCCCAGACATTTGCCCCGGTGGAGATGCCCACCAGCAGACCCTCTTCACGGGCCAGACGCTGCGCGGTGCGGATGGCGTCCTCGTTGCTGACCTTGATGACTTCATCGAGGATTTTGATGTTGAGATTCTTCGGCACAAAGCCCGCGCCGGTGCCCTGGATTTTGTGCGGCCCTGGCACCACGGGCTCGCCATTCAGAGTCTGGGTGATCACCGGGGATGCCGCGGGCTCCACCGCGATGGATTTGAAGTCCGGCTTGCGCGATTTGATCACTTCGCTCACGCCGGTGATCGTGCCGCCGGTACCGACGGCGGCGACGAAGATGTCGATCTTGCCTTCGGTGTCGGCCCAGATTTCTTCCGCCGTGGTTTTGCGATGGATCTCGGGATTGGCCGGATTTTCAAACTGCTGGGGAATCCAGGAGTTCGGCGTGGTGGCGTGCAGTTCGTTGGCTCTTTCAATGGCACCCTTCATGCCTTTGGGGCCGGGGGTGAGTTCGAGCTCGGCACCCAGCAACGCCAGCAGTGTGCGGCGTTCCAGGCTCATCGTTTCAGGCATGGTCAGGATGAGGCGGTAGCCTTTGGCGGCGGCCACAAAAGCCAGCGCGATGCCGGTGTTGCCGGAAGTGGGCTCGATGATGGTGGTTCCAGGTTTCAAGGTGCCATCAGCCTCCGCGGCTTCGATCATGGCTCGGCCGATGCGGTCTTTCACGCTGCCGAGGGGCTCTTTGAACTCGCCCTTGAGCGCGATCGTGGCATTCACGCCTGCGGACAGGCGGTTGAGCTTGATGAGCGGGGTTCGGCCGATGGTTTCAACGATGCTGGTATAGTAGGACATGGCAGGAATCGGTGTTAGGGATGGTGAGTTGAATTGAGTCCGACCTCAGGCTGGAATTACTTTCTGGTTTGAGTGATCAGGTGTTCAACTGACAGGCGGGTCTTTTCGGTGCTTTCGACCTGTGTGACGCGGCCTTCATGGACGATGATCTGAACGGAGCCGAATCTCAGCGCAGAGACCTTCTGTTTGACGATGTCGACCCAGGACTCGACTTCAACTTCTGGGGTTTGCTGAGACATGGGTGAGAAGGAGTGGTGTGTGTGGAGTTATGCCTGCGTGAGGAACTGACAAGTGTGTGTGGAAAGTATTATTCGTGAATATACACTGCGCAAGTAGGATTAAAGGTTTTTTGCGGACATTTGCAGGCCGCATGCCGCCATGCCAGCTGCTTAAAGGTGCGAGGAGGGGGGATGGGTTTGTCTTTCGCGCTATGGAGTGTTCACCCCATTGTGGGGGCTGGGGTGGGGAGGCATGCTGGGGGCTAATATGATGAAAAAGCGTGTTTGCGGTCTTGTTCTTGGCGCGTTGGTGATGATGGTTTTCGATGGCTGTGCCTCGCCACAGGAGCGGCGGCTGAAGCATGCACGCGAGCATGCGTTCATCAGCTACTGGCCGGCATCTGCACAGGGGCAGGGGCTGCGGCTGGCGGTGAAGGACAACATCGACATGAAGGGACGGGTGACATCGGCGGGGTCTGAGTTTGTGGCGAAGAACAGTCCTCCGGCGGTGCGCGATGCGCCGTGTCTGGCGCTGGCTCGGGAACGAAATGTGGAGATCGTGGGCAAAACGAATCTGACGGAGTTTGCGGTGACGGTGTCCGGTGAGAACCGCTATTTTGGCACGCCTAAAAGCCGGCTGGATGGGAAGCACGATGGGATTCCTGGCGGCTCATCGAGCGGGTCTGCGATGGCGGTGGCCACTCACATGGCGGATGTGGCATTGGGCACGGACACGGGCGGATCGATCCGTGTGCCGGCGGCCTGCTGCGGTGTGTATGGACTGAAGACGACCTTTGGTCTGGTTTCCACGAAGGGTGTGTTTCCGATCTCGCCGAAGCATCTGGACACGGTGGGGCCGCTGGCGCGAAACATCGGCGATCTGGCGCAGGGGATGGATTTGCTGCAGCGTGGGTTTGCGGGGAAATACCGGGAGGCGGTGGCGGACAAACCGCTGGCGCGACACATCACGATCGGGCGGCTGTATTTGAGCGGGACTGATTCGGCGATTGATAAGGCGATCGACGCGGAGCTGATCGCGAGGCATTTCAAGATCGTGCGACTGAGCAGGGACTTCGAGAAGAAATGGCGTGCTGCGGAGAAGGACGGCAAGGTGGTGGCGCTGGGGGATGCGTGGTACAACGATCAAAAGTACGCGAACCAAAAAGGCGTGAGCCTGCTGACGAAGCTGGTGCTGGCGAAGGGTGAGTTGGATTACAATTTTGGCTATGCTGGGGCGGTGAAGCGCAAGGCTGCGTGGCAGCGTGAACTGAAGGAGCTTTTCAAGCGGGTGGATTTCATTGCGGTGCCGACGCTGCAGGGACTGCCGCCGAAAATGCCCTTCTGGGGGTCTGATGTGGTGTTTGAGCTGCGGGTGTTTGATATGCAGAACACGGTGGCGGTGAACTATGCGGGCAATCCTGCGCTGGCCATTCCGATCTCGATGCCGCCCCAGGGCAAGACCACTCCCGTGACCAGCCTGCAACTTGTGGGTCCGCGACTGAGCGAGGCTGCGCTCTTGAATGCGGGCCGATTGATTGAACGCCCCAACTAATCTTATGTACTTATCTTCCCTCTGCCGAACCACTGTCTATACCGCAGCCCTGCTGCTTACTTGTACGATCAGCCATGCGCAAAGTGTGGCTGAGTTGATGCGAAGTGGCGATGTCCATGATGTCCAATTTAAAGCGGCTGATGCGCTGCGGTACTATCTGCCAGCGGAGAAACTGGAACCTGCGAATGTGACCTTGCTGGTGCGCATTGCGCGGCAGTACCGACATCTGATGTCTGACGCGGGCACGGGTGCGGAGAAGCTCAAGATCGGTGCGGTGGCGCTGGACTACGGTAAGCGTGCGGCCAAGCTGGGGCCGAATGATTCGGATGCGCAGATCTCACCGGCGATCACTTACGGACGCATGCTGCCGTATCAGGGGAACAAGGAGCAGGTGGCGGCGACACCGCTGATCAAAGCGGCGGCGGACCGGGCGATCGCGCTGAATCCGCGCAATGATGTGGCCTGGCACGTGCTGGGCAGGTGGCATCAGGTACTGGCCAATGTGGGCACGCTCAAACATCTGCTGGGTGGACTGATTTACGGCAAGCTGCCGACGACGACGAATGAGGAGGCGGTGCGGTGCTTTGAGCGTGCGATTGCGATCAATCCGCGGCGCCCACGGCATTTCATCGAGCTGGGGCGGACGTTTGCGCACATGGGGAAGACTGCGGAGGCGCGGAAGTATATCACAAAGGGGCTGACGATGCCCGATATGGAGAAGGATGATGCGGAGGTGAAGGCGCTGGGGAGGGAGGAGTTGGGGAAGCTTCCGTGAGGGGGGGGGAAGGTTATCGCATTTTGTAATATTTTATAGCCTGTGGAGTTTAGGATCCGAAGGCTGGGCCGGAGACCATGGGGCGCGGGACACGGCTTCCTGCGGCGCAATGGCGGAGCAGACGCTGCTGGTGCCCGGCGTCGTGTGGAGGTGTTCTGGGTTTGCTTCCCGGATTGGCTGGCATAACCCAGGGGAGCACTCGCTAAAGCTCGGCCCCCCTGGGCTGAAATACGGAAGGCCGTTGGCCTTCAAGACAAGGAAGGAATTCTGTGATGCAAGTCTCAACAACTGAGAGCCATTCATGCTGAAGGTGTTTGCGGAGTGCTGCGGAATAAATTCCGCGCTCCGCAGTCTGCTGGAGCAGAGGTTTGAGATCAACCTACACTTTACTTGGAGCGGAGGTGGGGAGATCGGCGAGGGTGCCGTCGATGAAGGTGTGGTGCCAGAGCTGGGTGGCGACGACGGCGGCGAGGCCCATTTCGACGGAGAGGCGAGGGAGGGAGCCGACGCGGAGTTCGCGGAAGGCTTTCCGCCAGTGGCGCACCTGGGCGATGTCGAAGTAGCCGGTGCGGCGCAGGGATTCTTCGCTGAGAAGTTCACCGACGAATTTGGGCTCGGGGGCGATGTGGAAGCTGTCGAGCGGGGCGCGGAAGATGACTTTTTGCCTGCGGGCGATCTCTTTCGGCAGCCAGCGTTCGGCGACGAGGCGCAGGAGATGTTTGTCGCGGAAGCCGTTGAGTTTCCACTGCGGGGCGAGCTTGGAGGTGAAGTCGAACACGTCTTCGTCGAGGAAGGGGTAGCGGACTTCGACGGAGGAGTGCATGGCCACGCGATCTCCTTTGGCTTGAAGCAGATGACCGGCGAGGGTGACACGTGCGCCGACCCAGAGGCTGCGATTGAGCGGGGTCCAGTGCTTGGCGCGGTCGAGATTCATGCCGAGACTTTCCCAGGGGCGTGCGGTGGCAAGGACTTCGCGCATGGGCTCGCCGTAGAAGCGGAGCTTGGAGAGGGCGAGCACGCCGTAGCTGTCGATCCAGGCATTGGGGCCGCCGACGGCGTCCTCCCACATCTTGCGGCTGGTGGCGGGATAGTGCGGGACTTTGTTGAGGCGGAGAAAGGCGCGGCGTGCCATGTCGCTCAGGCGCAGGCCGGGGATGGCATCGAGAGTATTGAAGATCTTGGCAATCTTGTACCAGGGATAGCCTGCGAGCCATTCGTCTGCGCCTTCACCGGTGAGGACGACTTTTTGTCCGCAGGTATGGACGCGCCGCGCAAGCATGAGCAGCGCGGCGCAGGAGGTATCGATGACCGGCGCTTCGGCGGCGTGGATGAGCTGGGGGTACATATCCAGGGCATCGCTGGCGCGAAACTCCTGAACGATGGGGGGCTTGGTGCCGATGTGTTTGGCGGAAAGATTGGCGGCGCTGAGTTCATCAAGCTTCGGATCGTCCACACGGATGGTGTAGGTGTTGATGGACTCGCCTTTGAGCTTGCAGGCCATCGCGACGATCATGCTGGAGTCGAGACCGCCGGAGAGGTAGGCACCGACGGGGACATCAGCGCGCAGGCGTTTTTCGACGGCTTGGAGGAGTAGGCTTTCAAACTCATCGACGAGTTTGGTTTGATCAGCATTGGGGTCTTCATCGCCCTGATTGGGGAAATCCATTTCCCAGTAGGTGTGCTCCTTGATGGGATCCGCCTGACCGGGGGTGATCTGCAGGTAGTGGCCTGCGGGAAGGAGATGGATGCCGGCGAAGCACGTCGTCGGTCCGGGCATGGCGCCGAAGGTGAAGATGTGATCAATGCCGTTCAGATCTGCCTGCGGAGTCACCATACCAGAAGCTAGCAGGCCTTTGATCTCGGAGGCAAAGAGCAGCCAGTCGCCCTGGCGCGTCCAGTACAAGGGAGAGATGCCGAAGCGGTCACGACCGAGGGTGAGCTGATGCCGAGGGACATCGTACAGGGCCACGGCGAACTGGCCGCGCATGCGCTCGAACATGGCTTCGTGACTTTCCTCCCAGAGATGCGGGATGATCTCGGTGTCGCAGTGGGTGTGCAGGACATGGCCGCGCGAAACGAGGTCTGATCTCTTTTCGGGGAAATCAAAGAACTCGCCGTTGAAGACGGTGTAGGCGCTCTGGTCTTCATTGCACATGGGCTGCTGACCATCGGCGAGGCCGACAATGCTGAGACGACGTGAAGCGAGAGAGACGCCGGGTCGCTGGAGGAAGCCTTCTTCATCGGGGCCACGGTGAGTCAAGGCGCGAGCCATGCGTTCGACGACACCTTCAGACACCGAACGCCTTCCGGCCAGATCCATGATACCAGCAATGCCACACATATGCGGCTGTTATCGCTGCGTTTGGGGTAGGGAAGCAATCGCTAACTGGCTAGGTAGGGTAAGACCCCATCGGGGTGCCCGGGAACTGACAGGATCATTTCCATCGCGCCTGCATCCTGGCTTCAAAGCGCTTCAGCAGTTCGGCATCGGCGCGGAAGGTTGTTTGCCTCAGATCGTCAAGCAATTCGATGCCATTGCAGAGCCGACGTTCATCGGCGAGGTCAATCAGGTTGAGGGTGCCAACAGCCAGGAGGCCGCGTGTTTCCGCCGCCATCATGCCGCGACGTTCGTCCATCAGAACCACTTTCAGCCGTTGCTCCAGCGCGAGGCTGATGGCCTCCGTTTCACCTTTGCCGAGCTGTACAGTCTCATCCAGATGACGGACCTGCACGACCCGCAGCCAGGCAGGTGGCGTTTGAAGCCAGCGCTCCACGGCTTCAGGAGCTTTGGGATGACGAAGCTCCGCGAGCACAGCCGAGGGGATCAAGACTTCTCCAAAGAGTGAACCGAGAATGTCGGTGCGTCCGATCAGGATGAGATAATTGAGCGGCGTGGTGTCCGCCACGACCACGCTGGTCGAGTTCATGCCTGCAAGAATGAACGCAACTTTTCAGAACTGTCCTCAAGCTCCTCCCAGGAGGGCTGCTGCTCTGCGCCCTGACGCTTGAAAAAAGACTCCGCCTCGTGAAAACCGAGCCCCAGCATTTCCGCAGCCTGACCGCGTGAAAGCCTGCCTTCACGATAGCTCTCGGTGATCAGCATTTCACGCGCGCGCCCGGCGGCGTCAGCCGTGTCGAGGCCGAGCAGGCGCTTCCAGGCATCGGGTAGTTCGAGAACAATTGTCATGCTGGAAATTACCTTTTTCGGAACTGACCGCAAGCGGGCACTTGTTCATGCGATCAGCCTGAAGGGTAGGGTTTTACCCCATGGTGATGAACGGGGGTTAGGGATTAAAGGATTGGACTGCCGCTGCAGGTCAGCGGTGAAAGACGGACCCATGCAGCGGGACCGTAAACTTTTTTCCATATCACACATGCCCACACTCAATCATTCCTCTCCGTCTCTGCCGCCAGCACTGCCCATCTTAAACAAGGAGAGTGTGGCCATCATCGGGATCGGCTGCCGATTCCCTGGTGGGGTGAATGACGCGGAGTCGTTCTGGAAGCTGCTGGAGGAAGGGCGCGATGCGGTATGCGATGTGCCGGCCGACCGCTGGAATGTGGAGCGTTTTTATGATGCGGAGCCGGGCATCGTGGGCAAGACGGTGGCCAAGCGCGGGGGCTTCATCGACGGCATCGACCAGTTTGACCCGCAGTTCTTCGGCATCTCGCCGCGTGAGGCGCCTTACATTGATCCGCAGCAGAGGCTGCTGCTGGAAACGGCGTATGAGGCGATCGAGGATGCTGGTCTTGTGCTGGATCTCGACAAGGGCACGGACATTGGTGTGTTCGTCGGCATTTCGCACAATGATTACCAAGGACTGCAGCACACTTCGACGGATCGGGCAGGCATCAGCGCGCATACGCCGACGGGCAGTGCGCACAGCATCGCGGCGAACCGCATTTCGTATTGTTTGAATCTGACCGGGCCGAGCATTGCGATGGACACGGCGTGTTCATCCGCGCTGACGGCGGTGCATGTGGCGTGCGAGCACATTTTGGACGGACGCTGCAAAACGGCGATGGCGGGCGGTGTGACGGTGATGATCACGCCGGATGGATTCATCGGATTTTCACAGGCGGGGATGCTTTCGCCTGAGGGCAAATGCAAGGCCTTCGATGCTTCGGCGAATGGTTTCGTGCGCGGTGAAGGCGCGGGCATGGTGCTGCTGAAAAAACTCTCTGACGCCATCGCGGATGGTGATCCGATCCATGCGGTGATCATTGGATCTGCGGTGAATTCAGACGGGCATACGAATGGCATCTCGCTGCCGAGTCCGGAAGCGCAGGCCAATCTGGTGCATGATGCGTGTGTGCTTGCGGGTGTGGCGCCCGAACAAATCGGCTATGTGGAAGCGCATGGCACGGGCACTGCGGTGGGAGATCCGATTGAAGCGCATGCACTGGCCGAGGCCTTGTGTGCAGAGCGTGCGGAGGATTCGCCGCTTATCATTGGCTCGGTGAAGACGAATCTGGGACATCTGGAGACGGCATCGGGTGTGGCCGGGATCGTCAAGGCGGCGCTGGTGCTCAAGCATGGTCGTATTCCGGCAAGTTTGCATTTTGAAACGCCGAGTCCGCACATTGATTTCAGTGCGCTGAAGCTGCGCGTGCCGGTGGCGAGTGAGGAGTTTCCGAACACGGGCGCGATGCGTCTCGCGGGTGTGAACTCCTTTGGCTTTGGTGGATCCAATGCGCATGTGATTTTGTCTGAGGCACCGAAGCAGGCACCGCGTGCGCATGTGACTCCCAGCAACAATCGCGCATGGCCACTGACACTTTCTGCACGCTCCGAGAAGGCGCTGCAATCCGCCGCGTGGCAGCTGAGTGTGTGGCTGGACGAGCATTCGAAGTTGAACGGGAGCTCACCGCTGCTGCCGGACCTCACGTACATGCTGGGTGCGCGGCGCAATCATCACTCATACCGTCTGGCGCTGACCGCGCGGACGCTGGGCGAAGTGGTGCAGGAGCTCAGCGCTTTTGCGTCAGGTCAACCCGGGCCGCGCATGCGCAGCTCTTTTACGCCCCGGCCCGA
>NZ_JBIPNG010000485.1:0-4918 GCF_044373815.1 Prosthecobacter sp.
AATCCGCTGGCTGTCCGCCCAGGCTTTTGCGGGCAAATACGACGATGAAACCATCGCCAAATGGCTCGCGCTCTTCTTCAAACGTTTCGCCCAAAACCAGTTCAAGCGCTCCAGCGTTCCGGACGGTCCCAAGGTCGGCTCCGTGGCCCTCTCTCCGCGTGGCGACTGGCGCATGCCGAGCGATTACGCCGGTGATTTAAACTCCTGATTGATCCCATGCTTCGCTACCTCGCCCTCAGCCTGCTTCTCACCCTGTGCGCCTGCACGCGCAGCAACAAGCTCATCATCGCCACGGACGCCACCTACCCGCCGTTTGAGTTTGTCGATGCCAAAGGCCAGATCAGCGGCGTGGACATCGAGGTGGGGCGCGAGATCGGCAAGGCGCTCGGACGCGAGGTGGAGTTCCGCAACATCAACTTCGACGGCCTCATCACCGCCCTGCGCACCGGCTCCGTCGACCTCGTGCTTTCGTCCATGACCGCCACGCCGGAGCGACGCCAGTCCATCGACTTCTCCGAGCCGTATGTGAAGACGGGCCTGGCGATTCTGGTCGCCAAAGACTCCACGGTGCAAAGCGCCGCCGATCTGAAGACTCCGGGCCGCAAGATCGTCGTCCGCCTCGGCACCACGGGTGAAACCTGGGTGCGGGAAAATCTCAAGGACGCCAAAATCATCGCCCTGGATGCGGATGTGTCCTGCGTGATGGAAGTGGTCAACTCAAGCGTCGATGCGTGGATCTACGATCAGCTCTCCATCATGAACCACCACGCCAAGCACCCTGAGAAAACGCGCGCCCTGCTCGCTCCGCTGCGCGAGGAAGTCTGGGCCGTGGGCCTGAAGAAGGGCAATGAGGAACTGAAGACCAAGGTCAACGAAGTCCTCGTCCGCATGCGCAGCGATGGCAGCTTCACTCAACTGGCCGAGCGCTTCATGGCCAAGGAAAAAGCCATGATGAACGCGCAGGGCCTGCCGTTTGTTTTTGAGCTGAAGTAAAAGCTACTTCGCCAGTTCAAAGCCATCCGGCTTCAGTCCCTTTTTGAATTCGCCGAAGCCGTACATCGTGGGCTGGTAGTCGCCGACGATGGAAACATCCGCCTTCTCCGGCACTTCCTGTCCGAGGCCCCAGAAGACGCCGTTCACGACAAGGCGGCGCAGGCCTTCGTTGGTGAGGTCGGTGGCGGCACCCATGGTGGTGGCGAGGATTTTGTTTTCGGTGCCGGCGTCGTTCTTCACCACGCGCAGCCAGGCCACGGGCATCATGGGGGTGTTCACATCCTGCTCCACTTTGGCGGCGGTGGCCTTCTTGTAGCTGGCCGGTGGCGTGTCGGCAGTCATGCCTTGGAGGATCTGACCACGCACCAGAATGACGGCATCAGAGGGCGGAGCGGCTTCATAGACGTCGGTGTTGGCAAAGAGATCGCTCACTCCGCGCAGCACAGGGTGATTCGTATTCGCGGCTTCGATGATGCCCTTGGTCGCTTCAAACTTGTGCTTGCCCCAGTGGCTCACCCAGGTCTCGCCGAGGAATTTCTTGCCCCAGCCGCCGTCGTTGTTGAAGTTCCACGCCGCAAAGGGGCTTTCCTTGGCGTAGCCGCTGAAGGCATGGGTGCTGGTGCGCAGGGCGATGATCGGCACGCCACGGTTCACGGCAGCTTCGAACTTCTTGCTGGTGGCCGCATCCCAGTGGCGGAAGCGCAGCAGCATGACGATGGCATCGGCGGAATCCAGCGCCTCAGGATGGCTCAGGCTGGCGCCGTTGGTGGGGACGATCGTGCCGTCCTCAGCGAGGCTGAAGAGAACTGTGCATTTGAAGCCGTGGCGCTGGCTGAGGATCTTGCCGAGCATGGGCATGGACTCCTCGCTGCGGTACTCCTCGTCACCGGAAAGGAGCACGATGTGCTTTCCTTTCGCCGCACCGGCGGGTTCATAAACGACGTGGTCGGCGGCCATCAGGCCGGAGGCTGCAAGCAAAGAGAGGAGAAACTGTTTCATGTGTTTGGGTTGGAACTGGCGGAGGATGAGACATACGCCAAATAACGCCAGCCATTTCCAATGACCTGCGCCAGACGTAGAATGACGCGACTCTCACTCCCATGATTCCTAAATTCCCTCTTTTTCTCACCCTGCTGTTTGGCGGATTGCTGGCCTGGCTCTGGGCAACCGATCACGTCTTTCGCTCAGGCGGTCTCATGATTCTCATTCCGCTGTGGCTGATCCTCTTCGGCCTCTGGTGGGCGCTGCACCTGCGCGGGGTGCGGCTGAAGCGGCTGGGCGTGTTCATCCTGGGAGTCATTGCCGTCATCGCCACATTTAAGTATCTGATCCGCTACGATGGCTCCGCCGACGGCTCGGCCTTTCCGAGCCTGGCCTGGCGCTGGCAGAAGGCGGAGGTGCTGCCGGAACTCCACAGCGGTGCAGAGGCTGCGGCCGTTCCCTCACCCACATCAGCGGGAGTGGCGGACATGCCGCGCTTCCTTGGTGCCAAAGGCGATGGCGTGCTGCCTGAGCCGGACTGGCAGACCGACTGGAAAGCACACCCGCCGCGTGAAGTGTGGCGCATCAAGGTGGGAGACGGCTGGGCGGGCTTTGCCGTGGCAGGCGGCCGCGCACTGACGCAGGAGCAGCGGGGTGAAGAAGAGTACGTGACCTGCTATGACCTCGCCACCGGCAAACTGCTGTGGGCGCATGCCGACAAGACACGCTTTGACGAGCCGATGGGCGGCATCGGCCCGCGCTCCACACCTACGGTAGATGCGACGCAAAACATGGTCTTCACCATGGGCTCCAAGGGCTTGCTCAACTGCCTGGACCTCACCACGGGGAAAGTCCGCTGGAGCAAAGACGTCCTGAAGGACGGTGGCAGCACCAAAAGCCCTGAGTGGGGCAAGAGCGCCGCACCCTTGATCGTCGGGGACAACATCGTTTGCAGCGGGGGTGACAACGGTGCCACGCTCATCGCCTACCGGCGCAGCGACGGCCAATTCGTGTGGAAGGCCGGAGATGACGGCGGCAGCTACAGCTCCCCGGTGCTGATGACACTGGCCGGGCGCGAGCAGGTCCTGAGCGTGAACAGCAACTCCGTGACCGGGCATGATCCCGCCAGCGGCGCGGTGCTGTGGAAGTTTGACTGGCCGGGCATGTTTCCCAAAGTCTGCCAGCCCGTGCAGGTGACGCCGGAGCGAATCCTGGTCACCACCAGCTACGGCCTGAAGAGCAACCTGCTGGAAATCAAGCCCGCCGCCGATGGCAAGCTCACCGTGTCATCCATCTGGGCCGACAGCGCGCCGCGCACGAAGTTCAGCAGTGCCAGCGTGTTCGGCACCCACGCTTACGCGCTGGATGAAGGCACCTTCTGCTGCGTGGATCTGGCCACGGGCGAGCGCGGCTGGCGCGAAGGGCGCTACGGCTTCGGTCAGCAGATTCGCCTTGGGGAGAGCCTGATGCTCGTGCAGGCGGAGAAGGGCTTCGTCGCCCTGGTCAAAGCCAACCCTGCTAAGCTGGAGGAAGTGTCACGTCTGGAGGCACTGAAAGCCAAGACCTGGAACCCACCGACGCTGGCAGGCCGCTGGCTGCTGCTGCGCAATGACCGTGAAGCGGTCTGCTTTGAGCTTCCTGCGAAGTAGAGCCGGAGCTGGATTACCATCTCCCTAAATGGAGTTCCGAAAGGCGGCGCGTGGCAACGCTCGACGGCGCTTGGAGGACCAAGCGCCCTACCTCGCGCCTGGCATTAGCAGACCCTGCGCTGGTAGGGCTGGCTGTCCTCAGCCAGCCGCCGTCGAAGCCCATGGTCCTCGATCAAGAAACAGCCCACTAAACGGAAATGAGTTTTGCGAACCGCTATAAAAGCAGCAGCCCACGCCGCCGCACTTCAAAAACACCCGCCTGATCTTACCACACGCGATGGAGAAAGCGGCTCACCATGCCGCGCGCCGCATCCGGCTTGACGTAACGAACGCCTTCACCCGAAGCCATGACCGGCACCTGCATGGGCCCCTTTTGAGTGATGACCTTGATGGATTTGATCTCGATTCGGGCCACTGGGCAGTCGTTGGCATCCACCGGCATGAGGGAGATGCGCTGAAGGGTCGCCAAGCCGGACACCACCTGGCCAAAGACGGTGTATTTGCCTTCCAGCACGCCGTAATTTCCCAGAGTCACATAGAACTGCGAGCCATTCGAACGGCGCTCAGGATTGACCTTGTCCGAGCGGCGGGCCATCGCCACGGCTCCGAGACGGTGCGGCCGCTTGATTTCGGCAGGAATCGTTTTGTCTTCGCCACCCGTACCCCACTTGGCACGTGCGGACTCATCTGAAGTCAGCGGATCACCGGTCTGCACCAGAAAGCCTTCGATGGCACGGTGGAAGGCCAGGCCGTTGTAGATGCCACTGTCACAGTGGTCGATGAAATTGTTCACCGTCTGCGGAGCGTCGTTCGGAAACAGCTCGATCATGACTGTTTCACGTGCGCCACCGAAAGACACTTCCATCACGGCGATCTTGCGGACCGAATCTTTGGCCCAGAGAGCGGGGTCTTCCAGCCGCTGTGCGGGAAGACGCGTCGGGGTGGTGGTTGCGTAAGGAGTGTATTGAGTGACATCCGTTGTGCCGGGGGTGGCAGCGGTGCCAGGCTTGTCCACGGACTTGAAGAGCGCCTTCTGGGCTTCCTCAGCCAGCTTGTCGATCTCCTCGGTGGAGGGAGTCTTGGCCGGGGTCGGCACCACGGGGAGCGTGTTGGACCGGAGGGATTCGGGGGCCTTGATCTGCTGGGCGGTCAATGCGGCGTGGCAGCCAAAGGCCAGGAGGAAGGTCAGAAGCGGGGTCTTCACGTGTCGTGCGGTTTTAAAACAGGAAAAAGCAGGTGCCATGCCGCGACTAGCGAAGAGTGGAGGGAACCGCAGGGCTGGCAGGTGCGGCGCG
>NZ_JBIPNG010000002.1:0-49957 GCF_044373815.1 Prosthecobacter sp.
AAAGCGAGCGGGGCAGAATTTGGGATCGTGGGCGACATCAAGACGAATTCTGGCTCACTGCTTATCAGACCGGACTCATTCCGAACAGTAAAAAGTGTGTCAAGATAGCGGCAACCCTGATTTGCATCGGAGACATGCAACGGCAGACTGCCTTCAATCATGGAACTGCGACATCTGCGATATTTTCAGGCGGTGGCCGAGGAGTTGAGCTTCTCGAAGGCGGCACGGCGGCTGCGCATCGCGCAACCGGCGCTGAGCCGGGCGGTGCAGGAGATGGAACGCGAGCTTGGCGCGCAATTGATCGAGCGCGAGCGCCGGTCACCACGACTGACACCGGCCGGTGCCGTGCTGCTGCACGAGACAGGATTGATTCTCGAACGCCTGGACGAGGCGCTGAGGCGCGTGCGCCGGACAGCCAAAGGCGAGGAAGGCGAGCTGCGGCTTGGCTACATCGGCCCGCCCACGCGCATGTTCCTTTCCCGTCTCCTTAAGGAATACGGCAAACGCTTCCCACGTGTGACGGTGATCCTGGAAGAGCGCACGCCGGAGCGTGTTTGGGAGATGGTGTCGAAAGGCCGCCTGTCCGTCGGTTTGACGCGTCCCGTGCTCGCGCATGAAGTGCTCGGTTTGCAAACGCTGCTCCTGCGGGAGGAAAAATTCTGCGCCGCCGTGCCGCTTGATCATCCCTGGGCCAAGCTGACCTTGCTGCCATGGAAAAAGCTCGCGGGAGAGCCCCTGATCATCCTGGCTCGTCGTGAGGGCGCAGGCTCGCACGATGCCATTCATGCAGGCTGCCAGGCGGCGAGTTTCACGCCGCGCGTGAAGCACACGCCAAGTCTGATCGGCACGATTTTGCAATACGTTGAGGCGGGCGCGGGCATCGGCATTGTGCCAGAAAGCACCGTCAGCAGGCACCTCGCCCTCATCCCGCTCAAGCCGCAGCAGACCATCCCGCTGGTGATGGTGTGGGCCAAGGAAGGGGACGATCCGGCGGTGCTGGCGTTTCGGGACCTGGTGAAGGAATGGCTGCGCGCAGGGGAGCTGTGGGCCTGAAAAACGTTGCACCACAGGCATGCTGGTGCTCCTTTCGCGCCCCCTCGCCGGTGGCAATCCAGTCATTCGGCACACCTCATCCACTCAATCGTCCCACCTACCATGTCCACCGACGCCAAGAACTCTATCGCGCAAATGGAGAAGATCGTTTCCCTCTGCAAGCGCCGCGGCTTCATCTATCAAAGCAGCGAAATCTACGGCGGCTGCGGCGGCGTGTGGGACTACGGCCCGCTGGGTGCCGAACTGAAGCGCAATCTGCGCAGCGCTTGGTGGAACACCATGACCCGCGAGCGCGAAGACGTCCTGGGCCTCGACGCCAGCATTCTCATGAACCCGGCCATCTGGAAGGCCAGCGGCCACGTGGACACCTTTGCCGACCTCATGCGTGAGTGCTCGCTGACCAACAAGCGCGTGCGTGCGGACCATGTGGAGCCGCAGGACGGCGTCGTCATGAAATACAGCGGTGCCACCTCACCCACCGGCTGGCGCTGGGACCGCACGGTGTCCGCCTTGATGAAGAATGGTGAGCACATCGAAAGCTTCCGTAAACGCATCCGCGCCTTGATCGCGCAGAACGCCGGTGAATCCGCAGGCAAGCCCGAGGAAATCGAACTGCTCAATGAAGAGAAGATCGATGCCGTGAATGGCAGTGTCGATTTCCATCCTGAAACCGGCGGTGCTCTCGGCGAGGCGCGCCCTTTCAACCTCATGCTCAAGACCTACCTCGGCCCGACGGCGACCGAGGCTGACGTCACCTACCTGCGCCCCGAAACCGCGCAGGCCATCTTTGCGCAGTTCAAGAACGTGTATGACTCCAGTCGCGTGAAGGTGCCCTTCGGCATCGGCCAGATCGGCAAGGCCTTCCGCAACGAGGTCACACCGAAGAACTTCACTTTCCGCAGCCGCGAGTTTGAGCAGATGGAACTCGAGTTCTTCATCAAGCCCGACGAAGCCGTCGAGATCATCAGCGGCGAAGTCGCTGCCTGGAGCGAAGGCGCGGACCTCAGCGAGCCGAAGCCCAACTGGGGCTGGCAGATGTGGCACCGTTACTGGGTCGATCAGCGCACGAAGTTCTACGAAGGCATCGGCCTCGGCGATGTGCTGGAGTACTACTGGCAGACCTCCGACGACCTCGCCCACTACGCCCGCGCCTGCGTGGACATCCTCTGCGAATTCCCCTTCGGCACCGAAGAACTCGAAGGCATCGCCGCCCGTGGCGACTTCGATTTGTCTGCGCATCAAAACGCCAGCACGAAGTCCCAGGAAATCTTCGACGAAGAACTCAAGACCGCTGCTGCGAAACTCACCGACGAGCAAAAGGAAGCCCTAATCCAGAAGCGTCTCGCCACTGAAGCCGCCAAGACCAAGGGCGCGCCGATGTCCGAGGCTGCTGTGCGTGCATGGTTCGAGCGCCTCTTCAAAGGCAGCTACGTCCCCCACGTCATCGAGCCTTCCGCCGGCCTCGACCGCATGGCGCTTGCTGTCCTCGCCAAGGCCTTCTCCGAAACCGAAAAGGTCGATGAGAAGGGCAAGAAGGAGATCATCACCGTCCTGCAGCTGCATCCGCGTGTGGCTCCGATCAAGGTCGGCGTCTTCCCGCTGCTCAAGAACAAGCCCGAACTCGTCGCCAAGGCGCGTGAGGTCTATGCACTGCTCAAGAAGCACATGAACTGCTTCTACGACGAGACCGCCTCCATCGGCCGCCGCTACGCCCGTCAGGACGAAGTCGGCACGCCCTTCGGCGTGACCATCGACTTCGACTCCCTCGGCGAAAAAGGCCCCGAATTGCTGGATACCGTGACCCTGCGCCACCGCGACAGCGGCGAACAGGAGCGTGTGAAGATCAGCGATCTCCTCGGCAAGCTGCTGCCCTTGGTGTCGTAAGACAGCTCCAGGAGGGGGATCATCTTGATCCCCCTGTTTGAAAGCGCCTCGTGGAGGGATCAAGTTGATCCCTCTCTTCGAGCGACCGCTTTACTTTGCTTGGATGGCCGCGCCCACGAGCTCAGCGATGCGTTTGGCTCCTTCTCCATTCGGATGAATGGTGTCAGGAAACCAAAGCTTGTTTTCCAGCAGCGGAGTGTGCAGATCGATCAATCCAATGCCTGCCATTTGAGCGGCTTGTTTGATGGCCGGGATGACCTCGTCGCGGATGACGTCTTCGGTGATGCCCCAGTTGCCAGGAAAAGCGGGCGGTGGTAGGCAGGCGTATGCTTTAGGGTGGCTCGGCAGTGCCTGGAACTCTTTGATCATGGCCACGTAGTCGCCGATAAACTCGTTTTTATGGCCGGACCAGATGGCTGTCTTGGAATCGTTGGTGCCTAGAGCAATGATGACGATGTCCGGGTTGGATGCGAGAGCAGGGCGGTGATCGAACGGGTCCGCTTTTCTCAGCATCGTGCGGCCACCCACACCGAAGTTTTGGACGTTCCAACCCGCGCCGAGAACCTCCTGCAACTTCGCTGGATAGCTGTCTTGCTTTGGATTTTGAGTGCCGACGCCTTCGGTGATGCTGTCACCCACACACGCCACGCGGATGGGATCTGCTGCACTGGCTTCTGGCGCGCCGCCATCGCCTGGCCTCTTTTCCGTGCCTGATATTTTGAAAACACCTCACCCAAACACCTTCGTCACCACCTTCGGATTCTCCACACCCGTCAGCCGCTGGTCCAGCCCCTGAAACTTGAAGGTCAGCCGCTCATGATCCAATCCTGCGGCAGCGAGGATCGTCGCATGCAGGTCATGCACGCTGACTTTATCCACAGCGGCCTTGAAGCCGATCTCGTCGCTCTCGCCGTGGTGGTAGCCGCCTTTGACGCCGCCGCCGCACATCCACACGGTGAACGCATGCGGATTGTGATCACGCCCCGGCTTCGCGGCTTTTTGGGAGATGGGCAGGCGACCGAATTCACCGCCCCAGATGATCAGGGTCTGATCCAGCAGCCCACGCTGTTCCAGATCGGCGATGAGCGCCGCCACCGGTTGATCGCTCTCAAGCGCAAAGCCGCGATGATTCCCCGCGATGTCATTGTGCCCGTCCCAGCTCTGCTGGTTCTCCATGCCGCCCGAGTAGATCTGGATGAAGCGCACACCGCGCTCCACCATGCGGCGCGCTGTGAGACACTGCGCGGCGAAGTGGCCGCAGTGCTTCTCGTTCAAACCGTAGAGCTTCTGGATGTGCTCCGGCTCGTTCTTCACATCAAAGGCCTCCGGCGCGGCGGTCTGCATGCGGTAGGCCAGTTCGAAGCTTTCGATGCGTGCATTCAGCTCGCTCTCGATGGGCGACTCCGCCAGCGCGTTCCGATTCAACTGCGCCAGAAGGTCCAGCTGCGCGCGCTGCCGCTTCGTCGTCAGCGAAGCCGGCACCGCCAAGTTCTCAATCGGTGCGCCCTTCGGCTTCAGCCAGGTGCCCTGGTAGATGCTCGGTAGAAATCCCGCACCCCAATTCGCCGCGCTCCCTTTGGGCAGACCACGATTCATCGGATCACTCATCACCACAAACGAGGGCAGGGAATCGCTCTCGCTGCCCAGGCCGTAGTTCACCCACGAGCCCACGCATGGGTAGCCCATGCGCGTGGCACCCGTGTTCATCATGAAGAGCGCGGGCGAGTGATTATTTGAGCCGGTCCAGCACGAGTGGATGAAGCACATCTTGTCCACGTGCATCGCCGTCTTCGGGAAAATCTCGCTCGCCCAGGTGCCGCTTTGCCCATGCTGCTTCCATTCAAACGGCGATGCCATCAGCGGTCCCACCGAGCCAGGGAAAAAGCCCGTCTTCGGGTCAAAGCCATCCAGTGCCTTGCCATCGCGCTTCTTCAACTCCGGCTTGTAGTCCCACGTATCCACCTGCGAAGGACCGCCATTGGTGAAAATCCAGATGATCGACTTCGCTTTGCCAAGGTGCATCGGCTGCTTCGGCGCAAAGGGATTCAGCGCACCCGCAGCGCGGCTCTCGCGATCCAGCATCGCCGCTGCAGCCAGCATGCCAAAGCCACCGCCAGCGCGCTGCAGGAAGTGACGGCGGGAAAGGGGAGTGGTCGTTTTCATCTTGTCAGTCATCCAGGGTTCAGTTCACATACACCATTTCATTCAGGCTCAGCAGCACCTGGCAGTAGTCTGCCGCAGTGGCGCCGCTCTGCATAAAGGCCAGCCCTTGGGCCAGCTCATCCGCTTTGGGCGCACGATGAAAGCAGATGGTATAAGCACGCAGGATCTGTTGCTTTACATCGCCCGCACTCGCGATGCGTTTGGCCAGCCCCTCCGCCCACGAGCGCGCCTGCGGGCTGTTCATGAGGATCAGTGCCTGCGGTGCCACCGTGGTCGTCGGGCGGCTGCCCTGGCTCACCAGCGGCTCCGGCAGATCAAAGGCCACCATGCTGCCCATCAGCAGGCTGCGCTTGATGGTGAAGTAAATGCTGCGCCGCTTGCTGTTCTCATCGCGCGTCCCTGGGCCAAACATCGTCTCATCCAGCGTGCCGCTCACCGCCAGCATGGAGTCACGGATCGCCTCTGCCTCCAGACGCTGCGGCACGCGCCGCATGCACAGCGCATTGGCCGGATCCGCCGCCTCCTTTTCCGCGCTGCGCTGCGTGCTTTGCCGGTACGCCTGCGAGTTCACAATCAGCCGATGCAGCGGCTTCAACTGCCAGCCATTCGCGATGAGCCTTCCCGCCAGCCAGTCGAGCAGCTCCGGCTGCGTGGGTGGCGTGCCCGTCTTGCCAAAATCATTCGGCGTCGCCACGATGCCGGTGCCAAAGTGGTGCTGCCACAGTCGATTCACAATCACGCGCGCCAGCAGCGCCCCCGCGCCATGATCCACATCTGTGATCCAGTTTGAAAGCGTGCGCCTGCGCCCCGAAAACTTCGCCCCCGCAGGCGGCTGCCACAGCCAGCGCTTCGCATCACCAGGCACCGAGAGCGCCTGCATAAAGCCCTGCTGCGCCTCGCTATCTTTCATGTCCGTGCTGCCGCGTTTGAGGAAGTATGTCTTGTCAAAAAACGGCCCGCCCTGCGTGTGCATCACGATGGGGTCGTAGCCTTCGCCGCAGATCATCATGCGCGTGGCACCCGCCTGCAGCGGCGTGCTCTTGTCCTTCGCCACCGTGGTCACCGCCGCCGTCACGCGGTCAGGCCACACATCCACATTGCTGCGCGTCGTCGTCGTAAAGGTGCTCAGCATCTGGTAGTAGTCACGCATCGGCAGCGGATCAAACTTATGGTCATGGCAGCGCGCGCAGCCCACCGTCAGGCCCAGCATCGCACCGCCCGTGGTGCTCAGCATGTCGTCCATCGCATCGTAGCGCGTGCGCTCCACCTCATTCGCCGTGATCTGCGAGGGAAACACCCCCGCACCCAGAAAGCCCGTAGCCGCCAGCGCCAGCGGATTCTTTGGCTCATACTCATCCCCCGCGAGCTGCCACTTCACAAACTGATCATACGGCATGTCCTGGTTCATCGCCTTGATCACAAAATCGCGGTAGTGAAATGCAAACGGCCGGTCGTAGTCCTGCTCAAAGCCCGTGCTTTCCGCAAAGCGCGCCACATCCAGCCAGTGCCGCGCCCAGCGCTCACCATAATGCGGAGACGCCAGCAGCTTGTCGGTGATCTCATTCAAATCGCCCGCATCAGCCCCCTCCGGCGGCGGCAGCCCCGTCAGGTCCAGGTACAGCCTGCGCACCAGCGTCGCCTTGTCCGCCGGCGGATTAAACGTCATGCCCTTCGCCTGCTTCAGCAGGAGCTCGTCGATGGACTTCGCCTTGACCTTTTTCAGCGGCAGAAACGACCACCACTGCCGGTCCTCATTCGTCACCACCGAGGCATCGCGCTTCGGCTTCTTTCCCGCCACCAGCGGCTCCGCATACGGCGCGCCATCATTGATCCACGCCGTGATCTTCGCGATCACCTCCGCCGCAAGCTTCGGCCGATCATCCGGCATGTGCGGCTCCTTGGCATGATTGATCTGCTCCACCAGCACGCTGCCTGCCGCATCAAACGGCACCACCACCGTGCCATGCGCGCCCCCGCGCAGCAGATCCTCGCGCGTCGCCATGTCCAGGCCGCTCTTCACCTTCTCACCCCCATGGCAGCGCAGACAGTGCTCCTTGAGCAGCCCAGCCACCTCCCCCTGAAACGACTTCAGGCCGCGCTCCATGCGCTGCGCATGATCATCAGGCAAGGTGGGGGCCGCCGCGAGCAACGCAGGGAAGAGCAGTAGAAAGACGAGAATCCGGTGCATGAGTGTGAAGTTGCTGGATAAACAAACGCTGGCCTTCCGTGCCTGTTTTTGTTTGTTTTGTGTCTTATCCTGCTCACAAGCCGCCCGGGAGATCATTCGGAGCCGGGAGCGCGCTTCCTGGCTTCGTGTCTGATTTTCAATGCCGAGATGTCAAACCCTCGCAAACACTGCTACTATACCACTCGTTGTGGCAAGATGCCTGGACTGCCCTCAGGCAATCATCCTCAGCGCGAGATAAGGCACCAGGTTGAGCAGGAGGACGCCAATCTTGTAGACCGCCATGCCGGTGTAATGGGCGCTGTCGAATTGCTCCACTGAAATGCGAAACCATCGGGCGTGCAGGCGGTACACTGAATCATGGGCCACGGTGAAGGCAATGAACCACAACATGAGGATGCCGTAGTTGATGCCGAGGCACCCCAATAGAAAGCTGCGGGCGGTCTCGATGCTCATACTGAGGCATCTACCCATCTACGGGTTTGTCCAGCGGCTGGGGCAGCGGCGCGAGATCCGGTGCCACGAAGGAACGCTTTGCCTCGGGCGACATGAGGAGGTCGCGCGAGTAGAAGAGCAGGGGCGTGCGTTTGTCGCAGAGCTGGGTTTGAGCGTCGAAGAATGCGTCAGCGGTGGCTGCGGGGCCGAACTGGCGCAGCGCGGTGGAAACGAGCTGTAGCCAGACCTGCGTCATGGTTTCATGATAGCCGCCGGTGGGTGTGTCCCGGATGCCTTGAGCGGTATTGTAGGCTTGGATGCCAACGCGAAGCCTTTCCAAGGCCTCGGGCTGGGAGAAACGGTTCAGATACATGTAGGCCACCTTCAGGTGGGCACGGTGATTCCATTGTTCCTTGGGCAGGGAGTGATCCTCAAAACGGCGGAGATGTTCTTCGTCGTTCATGGCATCTTTGCCGTGTAGTGGTGAATCACTCTTCAGGAAGTTTTTCAGTGAATATGGTAGGGAAGACTTGTCGGATTTTCACTTTGTCTGCCGACTGAATAATTTCATGTTTTGTGCCTTTTGCCTTATTCAGATGGACAGTTGTTAACGAAAGCAGTCGACCTTCTGCTTCGTGATCCACGGCGTTGAGAAATTGCTTACCCAAGGTGAAGTATTTGGCCAAGTTTTGAGCGGCCAGCTTGGCATCTGCAATTGTTGCCGTGTCACTGCTAAACCTAGATAATGTCTTCACGATTTCTTGAGCCAGCTTCTTTTTCAAAAGAGGATTTCTTTTGAACGCCCTTCTGACCTCTCTGTTCACCTGAGTGAACTCCGTGTTATTCATCCCCGACGAATTGGAGGCATCTTTAAAAAGATGAAATCTTGCCTTTCCACCACCGCGATGAAGCCTTTTTTCAAGGTGCACGTTGCGCCAATTAATATCTTGATTGTCTCCAGATTGATGTGTGTCGAAGGTCACGTCTTGCCCGTTAATAAGTCCACCAAGCTTTGACATAGTGCTGCTTCCGATGCGGAGATTTATAGGTTTCTCACATCTCCAAAAAGTTCTTCAGCAGCTTCTTGCCTTCCTGCGTGAGGATGGATTCGGGATGAAACTGCACGCCGTGAATGGGAAGCTCCTTGTGGCGCAGGCCCATGATTTCGGATTCGTCATCGCTGGCTGTGGCGGTGATGGCGAGGCAGTCGGGCAGGGTGTCGCGTTTGACGAGAAGTGAATGGTAGCGCGTGGCTTCAAAGGGCTGAGGCAGGCCTTTGAAGACGGATTCCCCCTTGTGATTGATCAAGGAGGTCTTGCCGTGCATGAGGCGTCCGGCGCGGACGACATCGCCGCCGAAGACGTGGCCGATGGCCTGATGACCGAGGCAGACGCCGAGGAGCGGGGTGGATTTGCCAAAACGCTCGATCACGGCGCAGCTGATGCCGGCTTCCTTCGGCGTGCAGGGGCCGGGAGAGATGCAGATGTGGTCGGGCTTGAGCTTCTCGATTTCGTCCAGCGTCACCTGGTCGTTGCGGCGGATTTCCATGACGGCTCCCATCTCGCCGAAGTATTGGACGAGGTTGTAGGTGAAGGAGTCGTAGTTGTCGATGATGAGAAGCATGGGAACGTCAGGCAGTCAGGGCGGGTCAGAAGCCGCGGAGTTGGAGGATGTTGTCGAGTTCGGCCTGGAAGGCGGGAATGTCAGCGGCGGGCGGCTGGTAGCCGGGGGCCGGGCCACGCATGCCAAAACGGCCTTGCTCATCCATGAACCACTGCACGGTGACGCCGTCGCTGAAGGTGGCCCTGCCGCTGATGACGGCGCCCGGAGGCGGGACTTCATCCACGGAGACTTTGAGGCCGCCGCTTGCTCCTGCATCGGGGGAGGCGAGTTCATCGGCCACAGGCACGGTGCCATCGGCAGCGGGCTCAGGTGGTGGCGGCGCAGGCTTTTCCTCGGGCGGGACTTCACGTGGCTTGTCCTGGATTTTGACACCCAGCTCCATGATGAGCAGGCGCGTCTCCATGTAGGTGAGCGTGGTGTCGCATTCGCTGCGGATGCGGTCCTGGATCTGATTGAGATTGGCACCTTCAGCGGCCCATTGTTCGACGAGTTGACGCTGCTGTGGAGTGAGATTGGCCATGAGAAAGGTTTACGTAACGGGAACGGATTCAGCCGTTCATCTTATCGGTGATGATGTGGCAGAGGGTGGAGGCTTTCTTGTGCAGAGTCTTCACTTCTTCCTGAGTCAGGGCCTTGCCTTCTGGCACATCCAGCAGCGGAAGCATGGATTCCAAGCCTTTGCGGAGCTCCTGCAGCGCAGGGTTTTTCATGATGCTCGGGTGCAGGCTGTCGAGGCTCATCATGTAATACTCGGCGATGTCACGGCGCGTGAGCTGGCGGGTCTTTTCCTCTGCGTAGTTGTCGCTGATGCTCTTGGTGGCGATCTCCAGCGCACGCAGCCAGCCGCCGAGGCTGATGAGATGCGCGATATCCACATCCCGCAGCATGACCATCTCCGCCTCCACGTCGGCCTGGGTTTTGGCCAGTTCCACGCGCAGATCCTGCCAGTTGCCCTTGAGGCTGTATTCAAACAGGCTGCCGGTGTGCTTGTTCATGCGGTTGCCCGCACCCAGTGCCTTGCCGTATTTGATCATTGCGCGGCCGACGGCCTCCATCTCCTCCACACGCTCGCATTGCACAATCAGGAAGCCGTCGGCGATCAGCGTGCCCAAGCCCATGGCCACAATGATGCGGTCGGCCGGTGTTTTGTCGGTGAAGGGGCGCTTCAGGTCGTCAAAGCGCAGCTTGCCGACGTTGTTCAGCATGTCGAAGAGCTTGCGGATGGACGGCGTGGTGAACTGGTTCACCCCGTATTCTTCACGGACGTGCTCATCACCCACCACATCCTCCGGGATGGGATTCTTCTCCGGCGTGCGCACAGGCGCTTCCTGGGCGTTGAGCACGGCAATGCCAGCGGCTCCGAGCACGGGCAGCAGCAGGCGGGCGATGAAACGACGAGTCATGGTGTGCAGAGGATACGTAGTCGCCCCGGTATTTCCAGTGCGAGTCTGGAAAAGTCTTTAGGAGTGCATTTCGCTACATTTGCACGATTTCCACCGTTCATTGCTTTCACCATGCGCCTGCTTATCCCTCTCCTCCTCCTCACTGCATTCCACCTGCCCGCCCAGGAGGCTCCTCCAGCGCTGACGGAATACCAGGGCCGTGTGATCGCGCGAACCATGCACTGGAAGGGCGCCGAGTGGCTGATGCGCCGCGTCCGCGAGGCGGAGGAAGGCCCCTCCCAGATGCGCGAGCAACTCAACGTGAAGCCCGGCATGGTGGTGTGTGACATGGGCTGCGGCAATGGCTACCACACCCTGCCGCTGGCCGAGATGGTCGGCGAGAAAGGGAAGGTCTACGCCGTGGATGTGCAGCCGGAGATGATCGAAATGCTCAAGCAGAACATCGAGAGCAAGGGCCTGAAAAACATCGTCCCGATCAACAGCCTCTACCACGATCCCAAGCTGCCGCCGAACACCTGCGACATGATCCTGCTCGTTGATGTGTACCACGAATTTTCCCACCCCGTGCAAATGCTCGCCGGCATGCGTGCCGCGCTGAAACCTGACGGGCAGCTCGTGCTGGTGGAATTTCGTGCCGAAGATGACAGCGTGCCGATCAAACCCGAGCACAAAATGACCAAGGCGCAGATCAACAAGGAGATGAACGCCAACGGCTTCAAACTCGTGCGCGAGTATGACGGTCTGCCCTGGCAGCACTTGATGTTCTTTGGCAAGGCGGAGCAGGGAGCTGCCAAAGCGGCACTCACGCCATCGAAGTAAAAGGCTGCCGTCTTACAGCACGTTCACCGCAGCTCCACCGTCCACCACGATGCCCTGGCCGGTGATGTAGCTGCCGGCTTCGCTAGCCAGCATCAATGCCGGGCCGGCGAGTTCACGGGGGGCGGCCCAGCGCTTTACGGCGGTGCGGTCGGCGAAGTATTGCTTCTCCTCGTCATTGAGCAGCTTGCCGGGCATGTCCGTGAGGAAGGGGCCGGGGCAGAGGCAGTTCACGG
The DNA here is from genome assembly GCF_044373815.1 of Prosthecobacter sp. GTDB lineage: Bacteria > Verrucomicrobiota > Verrucomicrobiia > Verrucomicrobiales > Verrucomicrobiaceae > Prosthecobacter. The sequence goes on from NZ_JBIPNG010000002.1 coordinate 11,799, forward strand.
TGATGCCAAATGGGCCGAGATCGAGCGCACTGGCGCGGGCGAGGCCGATGAGCGCGGCCTTGCAGGCGCAGTAGACATTCCGCTTTAAGCGACCGCCGACGCCGAGGACGCTGGAGATGTGGATGATGCGGCCCCACTTGCGCGCCTTCATGCCGGGCACCACGGCGCGTGTGAGGGACATCACGGCGGTGAGGTCCACCTCGACATTGCGATCCCACACTTCGTCGGTGATTTCGTCGATGGCCTGCGGATTGTTAATGCCGGCGTTGTTGACGAGGATGTCGATTTTGCCGAGGCGCTTCTCCGCTTCCACGGCCAGTGCTTTGACGGCTGCGCGGTCGGCCATGTCAGCCACCATCCATTCGACTTTGACGTTTAATCCCGCGCCGATTTCAGCGGCGGCGGCGGTGAGTTCCTCGGCATTGCGGCTGGAGATGAAGACATCCGCGCCGGCTTCGGCGAAGCCACGGGCCATGGCTTTGCCAAGACCTTTGCTGCCGCCGGTGACGAGTGCTGCTTTGCCAGAGAGATTGAAAAGTGGGGAGGACATGCGCGCGGTTTAGCATGCGTGACTCTCTTGCGCGAGTGGAAAGCGTGGGGCAGCGTGCTTGGAAGTACGATAGACACTCCTGTCCGTCGATCAGCGTGTGATGACCTACACTGGCTGACGAGTGCCCAAGCGTCAGGCTTTGGGGCTTCATGACGCACTGACTGGGCGAGTTTTCCCTCAGGGAGGGCCACGGTCATGGTGGCGATGAGGTGCTTTGAGGTTGGAGTGTGTTTGCGGTGGCGCTGGGCGACGGGCAGGAGTGCCCATCGTACTTATCGGCGGGCTGACGCCGCCCCCCCCGGGCAACCTACTTCACCACCTTGCCGCCCAGAGAGAGGATGCGCGCCTTGCCCTTCGCGTCCTCGGCTTCGGCGATCTGCTTGTTGGTCACATACATCTGCGAGAGCGCCGTCCATGCCAGCAGGTCATTGGGCTGGAGCGTCGTCGCCATCATACCGGCACCGATGGCTTCCTTCACCTCACCGTTGCGCAGCAGCGCCATGCCCAGGGCGTGCCAGCTCTCAAAATGGTCCGGCTCCAGCGCGACGCAGCGCCGGTACAGGGCGATGGCCTCCGGCAGTTCGCCAAGGGCAACGTGCCCGCTGGCTTCATCGTAAAGTTCTTCGACGCTGGATGGCGTGGTGCTCATGCGCGTCGATAGGAGGTGCCTCAGCCCAGCTTGGCGTAGGCGATGCGGGCGGCTTCGTGCTGTTTCTTGAACCAGGCCTGGAAGAGGCTCCGGCGTTCCTGATCAGAAATGGATTCCACCTGGCTCTTGCGCAGTTCGGCTGCGTCAGGGCGTTTGCGGAGTTCCTTGGCGCTGACGTAGACGAGCACGGTAGCTTTACCATTGTCCACATCCACGGCATGCGAAACGCCGCCGACGGCGGTCATCGCGGCCTCTTGGGCGATGTAGAAGCTGTTGGGGACTTCCTGCGGTGGGTTGGCTATGTCGATGTCCGGCAGGGCCTCAAGGGTCAGTTTCTGCGCCTTCACCAGTTCATCGATCTTCTTGCCTGCCTTCAAGCCTTCGCTCAAAGCCAGACGTGCTTCATTCACAGCCTTGGTGCGGGCTTCATCAGCTTTCTGTCCCACCAGCACCTCTTTGATTTTGCCAGTCACCTCGGCCAGCGTCTGCTGCTTGGGCTCTTCAATCTGGGTGACGTCAAACACGTACCAGCCCTTGATGCCTTCGACAGCTTCCGCAGGAGCTTTCGAATCCTTGGGGCGGGCGAAGATCTGTTCGACCAAGTCGCTTTCGGACTTGAGGGCGTCGGGAGGGCTGCCTTGGGCAAAAGCAGGGATGGTTTCGACTTTTTCCTTCGTCTGCTTGGCCGCATCGGCGAAGCTCTTGTGCTCCTTGACGGTGAGATCATTGAAGGCATTCACGCGCTTCACGACATCGTTCTGCGCCTTCTGGCGCTCTTCCAGCGGCTTCTTGTCGAGGTCCTTGGCGTTTTCGAAGAAGACGAAGTTCACCGCGCGTTTTTCCACGGTCTTATATTCTTCTTTCTTCTCTTCGTAGTACTTCTTGATCTCTTCATCGGTCACGGTGGCGGACTTTTTGAAGGTCTCGGTTTCAAAGGTGATCTTGGAGCCTTTGAAAGTCTGATAGCTGCTGGCATACTGCTTCTCAGCGGCCAGCGGGGAGGCGGTGTAGTTCCTGGTCACCAGTTCCTGCAGTTTCCGCAGGCCGACGATGTCCTTCATGATGTCCAGCAGGGCCTCGCTGTCGAAACCCATGGAAGAGGCGAGCTGCTCCAGCATCTGGCCACGGGAGACGTCGAGCTTGCCGTTGTTTTGCAGGGCAGGGAGTTTGTCCAGTGCGGCACGTGCTTCGGCATTGCTGGGGCGGATGCCGAGTTCTTCCATCATATGACGTGCCACAAAGAAATTGGCGAAAGCGTCCAGACCGCCCGAGGAAGGGATGATGCTCAGGATCGAGGACAGCTCATCGGCCTGCAGGTAATACTGGGTGAACTGCACGGAGCGCTGCGCACGCTGGACATCGGCCACGCTGTAATCCTTGCCAAACACCGTGAGAGCGACGTCCGTTGGGAGCAGCTTTTTCTCATGAGTTGCGGTTGTCTGGGAAACTCCATAGTAAAACATGGAGATGATGATGGAGATCGTCAGGGTGATGAGGAAGGCACCACGGTGGCGGCGGAAAAATTCGAGCATGGGAAGTCAGGTCGGTTGAAGGGCGCGCAATAAGCCCCACCGCACCCCGGCAGCAACCGGAAAGTGGAGCTCACTCATCTGGCGCCTCTGGGAAACATTCGGCCTCATCCCTTGACATTGGAGGCACCCGGCACACTTCATGCGCTCCGATTTTCCGTTGATCGCCTGCCCTCATGCCCCAAGCTCCCACGAAACGCTACTGGACCGTTCGCTCCTCCTCCATCCATAACCGCGGCATTTTTGCCCGTTGTGACATTCCCAACGATGCGCCGATCATCGAATACATAGGTGAAAAAATCACCAAGGCGGAGTCCACCCGCCGTGGTGAGGCGCTTGTCGAGAAGTCCAAAAAGACCGGTGGCGCCGCCGTCTACGTGTTCACCCTGAACCAGCGCTACGACATTGATGGAGCCAAAGGGAAAAACCCTGCACGCTACATCAATCACTCCTGCGCCCCCAACTGCGAGGCCTACATCATCCGCGGCCGCATCTGGATCTACTCCTTGCGCGAGATCAAGGCCGGCGAGGAGCTGACCTACAACTACGGTTTTGACGTGGACACCTGGGACGAGCATCCCTGCCGCTGCGGCACAGACCGCTGTGTCGGCTTCATCGTGGAAGAAAAGCAGTGGCCGAAGCTGCTGAAGAGGATGGAGAAGGCTGAGCAAGATATCAAAAAGAAGAGGCTGAAGCTCGCCGAGGCGAAGAACGCCACAGCGCCTGCAAAAAAAACGTCAGCCAAAAAGACCGCAGCGAAGAAGACTTCGGCCAAAAAGCCGCTGACCAAGAAGAAAAAGTAGCGCGCGTCCCGTTCCCTCACACCCGCCTCGTCTCACGTTCCGTTGCACGGGCGGCGGCACTGTTTTGAAAATGGGTGATGGCGGCTGCAAGGGCGTCGGCGGCATCGGCCTCCGGCGTTTCACGCAGGCGGAGTTGGGCGCGGATCATGAAGGCCACCTGGTCTTTCTGCGCCGCACCGCGCCCCACGGCGGCCTGTTTGATTTCTCGCGGGGCATATTCATAGATCGGCAGGCCGTGCTCGGCTGCGGCTATGAGGCAGGCTCCGCGTGCGGTGCCCAGCACGATGGCCGTCTTGTAGCTCTGCACGAAGATGGTGGACTCAATGGCGCACACCGTCGGTGAATGCCGGGCGATGACTTCGATCAATCCGGCACGGATGGCGACGAGGCAGCCGGAGGGAAGCAGGGCCGGTTTGTTATGAATGACGCCCCATTCAATCGCGCGCAATTGCCCGGCTGCGCATTCCACCACCGCCCAGCCGGTTTTCCGCAGCGCCGGGTCGATGGCCAGGACGCGCTCCACAGCGGGAGTCACGGCGGCAGCGTCGGAACTGTGGACGATGCGGGCCATCAGCGGCGTTTTTTAGGCCCGCTCTGGCCGAGGCGGAAGAGTTGGTCCACGGAAACGGTGCCCGATCCGAACAGGAGCAGCGTCACGGTGATGATCAGGTACAGCCACGCAGCCTCAACTCGTGGGGAGTCAGTGTTGTGCAGTACCACCAGGGTCGTGATGACCACGGGCAGAAAGATGAAGGCAAACAGCCGGGTTAAAAAGCCGATGATCCAGCTCAAGGCCACGGCCACGATGAGGAGGGCGACGACTGGGGCCAGCAAATGGGCGTAGGGCATGCCTGCCTCATGAAACGCTGGGACCCAGGCCCAGGGCTTTTCCTGAAAGAAGAAATGGTAGGCGTTTTGCACGGCATTGATGCCGTAGCGTGTCATGAGCAGCAATCCGGTCCCGATGCGGAGGATGGCGGCGGTTTGAACGAGAGAACTCAGGGGGCTTTGCGCGGTGGCAGGACCACTGCCGGTGTATTCGAGCATGATGCGAAAATCAGATGTCGGGAGAAAGTGTGATGATGTCACCAGCCTGCGGCTTCCAGTTTTTATCCGCTGCTTCCAGTGAAGTGAAGAAGTGACGCTGGCCTTGACGTGAAATGTAAAAGCCACGGGAGGTGGAGCCGGGCTTGCGACCACCGGTGACGGTGACGGCCTGTCTCACGCTCATGTCTTTAAAGACCGGAATAAATTCAGGCTCCATCACATCGCCGTTGAGGGAGATGACCGGGGTGTTTTCCACGGAGATGATTTGCACCGTGATCTCCCGGGTGTTGCGACCTGCCAGCCGGAATACCGTGGCGATGGCTTCCGCTGCCTTGGGCAGAGTCAGGCCCCCGACACGAGCAGTGCCCACCGTGCCGAGAGTGAGCAGCCCTTCGGTGTTGATCATCTCAATGCCGCGGTAGATGCGGTCCGGGCTGCGTGTGCCTTCATAAATTTCGAGGCGCACGGTGTGGCCGAAGCCCAGGGTGCCGCGTGAATTGAACGGAACATCCGGATCTTCAGAGTTCACTTTATCTCTCTCCGACATGCCAGGGACGAGCTTGGCCACCGTGTTTCGGCTCGGCAGACTGGGCAGGCCAATCTTTGGCAGCTTGGGCATCGGTGGAATGATCCTCTTGATCATGCCACAGGAGCAGAGCAGGAAGCTGGCGGCGGCAAAAAGAAGGGCAGTTAGGACACGCGACATGGGGAGCAAGAAACAGGTTTCGTCATCATGGCGGCACGTCGTGCGATGGCAAGAGGCTTTCGTCTTTGGCGTGATTACTTCCGGGTTGGCGCACCGGCTTTGGCGGGGCGGGGAATCATGCACCCGACTTGGTGACTTCCTCATAAACCCGCAGCGCCTCGGTGACGGAGGCCGGCCGGTTGGCGGGGGCGCGGTTGATGAGCCATTCGACCCACTTCACGGTGCGGGCGGGCAGGTCGGGCCGCAGTGTGCCCAGCGGCGGTGTCCGGGGGTGCAAATGGGCCGCCATCACCTGCGGCTTGGTCTCGCCGGCGAAGGGATGTTTCTGCGTCAGCGCATAGTAATAAATGCAGCCCAGAGCATAGATGTCCGTGCGCGCGTCCACGGGGGCGCGCTCAAACTGCTCCGGCGCCATGAAATGAATGGAGCCGAGCAGCCCTTCGCAGGCTTTCAGGGCTGGCTCTCCCGCCCGCGGGGTACTTTTCGCCAGCCCAAAATCGAGGATTTTCACCTGCAGGCCGCCGTCTGGCAGCCGGTGGATCATCAGGTTTCCGGGTTTCAGGTCCAGGTGCAGGATTCCCTTCGCGTGCACGGCGCACATTCCGTCCAGAGTCTGGCGCACTAGGGTGTCAAAATCATCCGCCGTCAAAGCGCCACGCTGGATGACGTCCTCCAAAGTCTCGCCTTGGGCCAGTTCCATCACGATGAACCCGCCTTCGGTATCCACGCCGAAATCGTAAACGGCCACGACGTTCGGGTGCTGCACCTTCGACTGCTTCCGGGCCTCGCGGATCAGGGCGTCCACCGCTGTGCCGCAGCCAGCCACCTTGTTGGCTAGAATCCGTTTGATCGCCACCTCGCGGCCTTGCTGGGGGTCCCGTGCTCTGAAAACAGCCCCCAGGCCTCCTTCGGCGATGGGAGCCAGCAATTCATAGCGTTCGTTCATCAGGGAAGGAATGCTGACACTTTCAAGCTTTCACGCAATGAAACTTTAGCGCGTTTTACCAGCTGTGCTAAAATTGCGGTTTCCACCATGCAGCTGCTTCGCGTTCAAGACCTCAAAATTCACTTCCCCGTGCGCGGGGGCTGGTTTGGCCGTACCACGGATGTCATCAAGGCCGTAGACAAGGTCAGCTTCGAGGTGGAGGAAGGCAGCACCGTCGGTCTGGTGGGTGAAAGCGGCAGCGGCAAGTCCACCGTGGCCCGTGCCCTGCTCAAGCTCACCCCGGTCACCTCCGGCAGCGTGAACTATCGCGGCATGGAAGTGCTGCCGATGACGGAGAACGAATTTCGCCCCTTGCGCAAAGAGATGCAGATGGTGTTTCAGGACCCCATCGGCTCGCTGAATCCGCGCATGACCGTCGAGTCCATTCTGGGCGAGCCGCTGCAGATTCACTTCAAAGAACTTTCTAGGGATCAGCGCCGTGAGGTCTCCGCCGGGCTGCTCAAAAAGGTCGGACTGCCCGAAGATGCGCTGCAGCGTTACCCGCATGAATTCAGCGGCGGCCAGCGCCAGCGCATCGGCATCGCACGCGCACTGGCCGTGAAGCCGCGTTTCCTCATCTGTGACGAGCCCGTCAGCGCCCTCGATGTCAGCGTGCAGGCCCAGATTCTCAATCTTCTCAAGGACATCCAGGCGGAGCTTGATCTCACGCTGCTCTTCATCGCGCACGATCTCGCGGTCGTCCGCCACATGAGTGATCACATCGTCGTCATGCATCACGGCAAGATCGTCGAGCAGGGGAACGCGGACGAGATCTGCGAGAACCCGCGCCATGACTACACCCAGAAGCTGCTCGAAGCCGTCCCCGTGCTCATTTAGCGCGAGTGGTGTTCACTCGACCCAAACTTTTCTTGCTCTGATCCAATGACTCCTCTCTTTAAAAAGTTCCTCGGCATGAACTGGCTGCTGGTGCTCAACATCGCCGCACTCATCGTCTTCGGTGTATACGCCATTTTCAATGCCTCGGCCTACAAGGACGAAGCGGATCTGGCGCTCAAGTGGCGGGATCAGATCCGCTGGGTGATGATCGGTCTGCCGTTTTTCTTTGCCGCTTCCTTGCTGGACTACAAGTGGGTGCGCTGGGCCTGTGTGCCGATGTACATCGCCGGTATCGGCGGTCTGGTGGCGGTGCTGGCCTTCGGGGTGGAGATTGGTGGTAACAAAGCTTGGATTAAAGTGGGCGGCATGATGGTGCAGCCCTCGCAGTTTGCCATCATGTCCGGCATTCTGATTCTGGGCGTCATTTTTGGTGAGCTGCCGCGCATGATCCCGGTCTTTCGCCGTCCATGGCTGCGCATCATGGCTGCCGGCATGGTGGCCGGCATTCCCGCCATGATGGTGATCAAGGAAGACTTGGGCTCCGGTCTTGTCTGGGGGCCCGTGTTCCTGTCGATGATGCTCGTCGGCAGCATCCCCTTTCGCTACATGATCACCATGCTGCTCGGTGTCGCCAGTGTGGTGCCGCTGGTGTATGTTTTTGCACTCAAGCCCTACCAGCAGGCTCGTATCAACTCCACTTGGTACATGGCCACCAACCAGCTCGACAAGGTGGATCTCCAAAACGAAGGCTGGGTGGCCAAGCATCTGCAGATCGCGGTTTCGACAGGGGGACTGGAAGGTAAGGGGCCTGAATCCAAGAAGGTTCCCGATCAGGCCTCCATCCACCGCACTTTCTTCCCGCACGAATCCATCAACGACTTCATCTTCGGCGTCATTGCGGAGGAGTTTGGCTTCCGCGGCTCAGTGCTCCTGCTCTCAGGCATGGCGCTGCTGCTGCTGCAAAGTGTCTTCGTGGCCTTTTGCGCCCGCGATCAACTGGGGCGGCTCATTGTCGTGGGCGTGGTGGCCATGTTCTTTGTCCACACCTTCCAGAATGCCGGGATGAATCTCGTCATGCTGCCCGTCATCGGCCTCCCCATGCCCTTCATCAGCTACGGTGGTACCTTTGTCGTCGTGACGCTCTTCCTCATGGGCATGGTCCAGAGCGTCTGGGTTCACCGCAACATCTCCGCCGTGAAGAAGAAACGCTCCGTGAATGGTTCCCGTGATGACGATGACGAGGATTAAACCGAAGCTGACGGCGACCTGCCGTCAGTCCTGCCTGAATTCCGTCTCTCCTTACAGGATCTCCCAGCCTTTGCGGTAGTCGCGGCGCACCATCTTGTCCGCATCGGCACTGTTCGGAATCTTGAGCGCAGGCGCATCCCAGATGAGGTTCTCATTCGGGAAGGCGCTCGCAAGGCAGCCGAGAAGCACCGCCTCGGTCAGCGGCCCTGCGTAATCGAAGTTGGCGGAGGGCTTCTTGTCTCCCTTCAGGCAGCAGTCGATGAAGTCGGCCCAGTGGTCACGGGGTTCGAGCTTGGGATAGGCACCGAATTTGGCAAACTTCTCGCGTGGGTACAGCAGCGGCGTGGAGCCGTGCGGGGAGAGCAGCACGCCCTCGGTGCCCAGATAGATGGTGCCCTGGCCGGGGAATTTGGCCACATCACCCACCAAAGCCATGACTTCTGCCGGCGGACGCGCATCGCCATCGGTCCAGGTCACCTTCACGGTTTCGCCAGCGGTGTACTTCGTGCCTTTGAAGGTGTATTCCACAACCGCATTGATGGCCCAGTTGTCCTTGTTGGGGACGGGGCCGCTGGACTTCACCGAGATCGGAGCGGCGAGATCCAGCGAGCGGAACCAGCCGCTGAACATGTGGCAGCCCATGTCGCCGAGCGTGCCGGTGCCGAAGTCGCGGCGTTTGCGCCAGTTGCTTGGATGATCGTAGCCCTGAATGTAGCTGCGCTCGCTTGCCACACCGAGCCATTTGTTCCAGTCAAAGCCTTCTGGAATGGGGTCGCTCTTCGTCGGGCGCACTTCGAGGTCACCCCACTTCTTGTTCGAAAACGTATGGGCTTCTTTCACTTTGCCGATGGCCCCCATCTGAATCAGCGCCACCGCATGGCGTTCCGTGAACGCCGAGGAAATCTGGATGCCCATCTGCGTCATCACACCCTTGTCACGTGCACGCTCCACCATCTGGCGGCACTCCCACAGGTTGTGCGCCAGCGGCTTCTGGCCATACACATGCTTGCCCTTCGCGATGGCGGCCAGGCCGATGCTGCCGTGCATGTGGTCAGGCGTGGAAACGTTCACGCTGTCGATGTTTGCCGATTCCTTTTCCAGCAGCTCGCGCCAGTCCTGATACACCTTGATGTTCGGCCACTTTTCCTGGGCCTTGGCAAAGTTGCGGGTGTCCACATCACACACTGCCGTCAGTTCCCACATGGGGTGGTTGGACATCGCGCTCATGTCCGCCATGCTCATGCCCGAGGCACCGAAGGCCGCATGGCGCAGCTTGCCGTTCGGAGAAGCGGCACGCATTCCGGTGGTGATCCAGGGGGCGGCGAACAGCGTGGCGGCGGACTGACGGATGAAATGGCGGCGTGATTGCATGTGGAATGAATAGGTGGAGCGCGAAAATACGTTGCGCGGCCTGCCCATCTTCCGTTTCTCTTTGCCAAGATATGAACGCCCTCTCCGACCGCCTGCAAGCCATCCGCGACCGCATCACCGCCGCCGCCCAGCGCTGCAGCCGTGATCCCGCTTCGATCGAGCTGCTCGCCGTCTCCAAAACCTTCCCCGTCGAAGCGATCCGCGAAGCCGTGGATGCCGGTCAGCTTCTCTTTGGTGAAAACAAAGTGCAGGAAATCCTCGCCAAAGCCCCGCAGCTTCCCGCGAACCTGCAGTGGCATCTCATCGGCCATCTCCAGTCCAACAAGGTGCGCAAAGTCCTCCCGCATGTGAAGGCCATCCACAGCATCGGCTCGCTCGATCTCGCACGGGATGTGGACCGCATCGCCGGAGAACTTGGCCTCCTCCCCCAGGTCTACATCGAGGTCAATCTGGCCGCCGAAAGCAGCAAGCACGGCTTCAGCGCCGAACAGCTCCGCGCCAGCCTCGAAGTACTGTATGCGCTCAAGCGCCTCGAAATCCAGGGCCTCATGTGCATTCCTCCCTTCGATGCCGACCCTGCCAAAAGCCGCCCCTACTTCACTCACCTGCGCGAGCTCCGGGACGAACTCGAACAACGCGGCGGCGCCCCCCTCCCGCGCCTCAGCATGGGCATGAGCCACGACTTCGAAATCGCCATTGAAGAAGGCGCCACCATCGTCCGTGTCGGCAGCGCCATCTTTGGCGAACGCACCTACCAGACCGCTGCATGAGCCAGCGTGCCGACAAATGGCTGCACCACGTGCGCGTCTTCAAAACCCGCACCCTCGCCACGCAAGCCTGCGCCCGGGGAAACGTCACCATCGACGGCCAGCCCGTGAAAGCCTCCCGCGATCTCAAACCCACCGACGTCCTCGAAGTGGTGCGCGGCGATCTCCGCCTGCGCCTCCGCGTCATCGCCTTCTCCCCCCAGCGCCTCGGTCCACCCAAAGTTCCCGAGTTTTGCGAAAACCTCACGCCCATCGAATGGATCCAGCGTGCCAGCGAGCTGCGCCGTGAGCGCGAACTCATCCAGCCCCGCGCGCACGAAGTGGTCGCCAAGCCAGACAAAAAACAACTCCGCGAACTGCGGAAGTTCTGGGAAGAGCAGGGGGAGTAGTCGCCTGCGTGAGTCACTCCGCTTTCGCCTTGCCTTTACCCTTCTTGCCCTTGCCGGGTTTGTCTGACTTAGTGTCCAGCGTAAACGGCGGGTTCTCAAACGGCACAGGATCAATCGTTACGCGCGGATCGCCCACAGCCTTGAGTTTCTCCTGCAGCTCTGCCGACATCTTGGCTCTCATGTCCGCATAGGCAGGTTCCTTGGCCACATTGATCGTGGAGTCAGGATCTTTGCTGAGGTCATACAGCTCCTCTTCGGGGCGCTTGGCAAAAGCATAGTCAAAGTACCACTTGTACTGCGAGTCGTTGCGATGCTCGATCAGCCAGGCCTTGGCGGGAGAGGAATCCATGTCAGGAAAAGCGGCATAAGTGTCATTCTCCAGCGCGTCCTGTGAAGGCGTAAAGCTGTCGGTCAGCGATTTGTAGTCGCCCATGGGCATGCGCTCAGGCTTGAAGTTGTGGATGTAAAGGAAGCCGTCCTTGCGCAGCGCACGCTGTGGGTATGGGAGGTTGCCTTCACGGGCGATGCTCACGTGGCGCTCACGACCGGTGATGACGTAGTCGCGTTCCTTCTCGATCTGGCCGGATTTGCCGGACTTCATCAGGTTCACAAGGCTCTTGCCATTCACCCCTTCAGGAATTTTGGCACCACCGATTTCCATGAATGTGGGCGCAAGGTCCATGAGGTTTACGAAGTCCTCAATATACCGTCCGCCCGGTTGTCCCGGCCAGCGGATCGCGAGCGTCACATTCACGCCAAAGTCATAGAGGTTGCACTTGCCGCCGGGGAATCCGGGGGCGCCATGGTCGCCGCTGATCACGATGACGGTGTTGTCATACTCGCCCGCTTCTTTCAGCCTTTTGAGGATCACTCCCACCTGCGCATCAAAGGCCTGGATTTCCCCGAGGTAGCTGCCGAAGTCTTCGCGGAATTCAGGCACATCGGGCAGGTGCTTGGGCAGCTTGCCCTTCAGGTCGTCCGGATTGATGCCCCACTGCGCCTGCCCGCTGCCCTTGACCCACTTCCGATGCACGTTGGTGGGCCCATGCCAGAAGGCAAACGGCGCGCCTTGGGGACGTGCGGCCAGGAAGCTGTCAAAATTGCCCCGCACCTCGTCGTAGATCTGCTGCTTGGCTGCCTCCAGCGGCACGCCGCTGGCGACCATCTTGGTGACCTCTTCCGAGAACTGATTGCAGCGCCCACCCGACTTCTGATACGCAAACTGCTGCCCGCCATACGGCGCGTCCGCAGGCTCGCCGGGACTCCAGACCTTGAAGGACTTGCCGAGGTGGTAGCCCTGGTCCTTGAGCTGCAGCGGGTAGCTCGGGATCGCCGGGTCCCACACCGCACCGTTCAGGATGGCGGCGCGTCCGCAGTTGAAGAAATAGCGGCCGGAAAGCAGGGAGCTCCGGCAGGGCGTGCAGCTCGGGGCGTTCACATACGCCCGGCGAAACAGCGCGCCCTCACGGGCAATGCGGTCGATGTTCGGCGTCTTCACCACCTGGTTGGGCGAAGGAAATTTCTCGTGCTCTGCGTAGATGCTCGCATAGCGGCCCCAGTCATCGGCAAAGAGAAAGAGGATGTTCAGCGGCTTGTCAGCAGCTGTGGCGAGGGTGGTCAGGGCTAGGCAGCAAAGAAGAAAACGCATGGCTGCGTCATAACGAGGGCTTGGCGCGTAAACCTTCGCAAAAATAAGCGTAAACAAGGCAGCGACACCCCGGCATTGCTCAGGAACCTAAATATATGATTCACTCACTGCTCGATACCACTCAAGTCATCCGCATCCTTGAAATTGAAGGGGTTCCGTTTGAAGTCTGTGCAGAGGCGGTCGCCAGCCATGACCGCAGCACAAACCAGCTCACGGTGCAGCTGCGCGCCTTCCTGCGTGCCGAAAAGCACGATCACATCGGTGAAGTCTCCACTCCACCCTGGCTGCCCGCTGCACATGCCGTCACCGAGCACGTCGGCGCTGAGGAAGCGCATGAGGTGGCAAACGATGTCCTCGCCAGTTGGCGGCAGAAAGTGGCAGGCTGCCTGCCTCAGTAGCTGGGGATGAACCTGTGTCTTGATGGTTGCACTAAGAACGTTTCACCCCATGAATAGGCGCGCATGAACCACTTTAGAATTCTCTGCCTCACGACCACATTGATGTGTGCCTCCTGCAGCGTCGGGCCAAACTTCAAGCTGCCGGATGTGCTGATGCCTTCCAAGTGGAAGAATGGCGGCACGGCAAGCACGGCGGATATCCCTGTCCCCGGTGAATGGTGGAAGCTGTTTGGCTCCGCTGAATTGAACCGGCTGGAAGAGCGTGCGATGGAGAACAACCAGGAACTGCGCAGTGCCCTGGCACGTGTAGAAACCGCTCGCGCACTCGTCGGCGTGCAGCAGGCGGACTGGTTCCCCCAGCTCGACATGAAAAATGGGATGAATTATGAGCGCCTTTCGCAAAGCTCTTTCGGGGCCAACCTTCCCCCCGGTGTCTCTTTGCCCAAGACGCAACGCCGTCGGTTTCAAAACCTGCTCGAACTGGGCTGGGAATTTGACCTCTGGGGCCGTGTGCGTCGTGGTGTGGAAGGCTCCAAAGCCTCCCAGTTTGCTGCCATGGAGACCCTCTCCGCCAAGCGTCTGACCCTCGCTGCGGAAGTGGCGCGGCTCTACTTCCTGACCCATTCGCTGGATCGTCAGATGCAGGTCGTGATTGGCACGCAGACCTGGCGCGAAGAAGCGCTGAAGCTTCAGGAATCACGCTTCAAAGGCGGTCTGGCGAACGAAATGGACGTGGCCCGCGCCCGGACGGAACTGGAGCTCGCCCGCAATGATCTGGCCGCACTGGAGCGCCAGCGCGGCAATGCCGAAAACGCTCTCGCGGTCATCTGCGGAGAAATTCCTTCGAACTTCCACATCGCCAAGGTCACCAGCCAGCCACGGCCGCCGAAAGTCCCCGGCGGGCTGCCTTCCACACTCCTGCAGCGTCGTCCTGACATCCGTGCGGCAGAGCAGAAAATGCGCGAGGCAAATGCCCAGGTGGGGGTATCTGCGGCCTCGTTCTACCCGGCCTTCAGCATCGTCGGCAGCGGTGGTCTGGAAAGTATCGGTGCCGAGCATTTCTACGATCAGCGCAGCCGCATCTTGACCATTGGTCCCAGCATGACCCTGCCGATTTTTCAGGGCGGAAAGCTGCGGGCGAATTTGAAGTCGAGCAAGGCGGCGTATGAAGAGACTCTGGCCAACTACCGCCAGAGCATTCTGGTGGCCCTGCAGGAAGTCGAAGACAGCCTGATCGATGCGAGAGCCTATGCCAAGCAGGGCCAGGCGCTCGATGCAGCCATCGCCTCCGCGCAGGAGACTCAGCGTCTGGCCGAACTGCGCTACCAGAAAGGTCTCGCCAGCTACTTTGAAGTCGTGGATGCCAACCGCACCGTGCTCAATGCCAAGCTGCTCTCCGCTCAGGTGGAAGGCCAGCGCCTCATGGCCAGCGTGGCCATGCTGAAGGCACTCGGCGGCGGCTGGCAGTGATCAGGGGCTGGTGCAAAAGTGCGGGCGGATGAGGGCGAAACATTCTGTTTGCCGATTCCTTTCATGCGGCGATGGAATTGAACCGGCTCAGCCAACCCCAATCTCAAGCCATGCAATTGCGCACCCTTCTAGCCTCCCTCCTGCTTTCCGGCCAGGCACTCCATGCAGCCGATCATGACATCGTCATCTATGGCGGCACCTGTTCCGCCATCATCGCTGCTGTGCAGGCCAAGAAGATGGGCAAGACTGTCATTGTTGTCTCGCCTGACAAACACCTTGGCGGCCTGAGCAGCGGCGGCCTCGGTTTCACCGACACCGGCAACAAAGCCGTCATCGGCGGACTCTCCCGCGACTTTTATCATCGCGTCTGGCTGCACTACGACAAGGACTCAGCCTGGGTGCAGCAGAAGAAATCCGAATACGGCGGCAAAGGCCAGGGCACTCCCGCCATGGATGGCGAGAACCGCACCATGTGGATCTTCGAGCCCCATGTGGCAGAGCAAGTGTTTGAAGACTACGTCAAGGAGTTCGGTCTCGAAGTTGTGCGCGACGAGTGGCTGGACCGCGCCAAGGGCGTGAAAAAAGACGGCGATAAAATCACCTCCATCACCACCCTGAGCGGCAAGACCTACGCCGGAAAAATGTTCATCGATGCGACCTACGAGGGCGATCTGATGGCCGCGGCTAGCGTGGACTATCACGTGGGCCGTGAGGCCACTTCTGTTTATGACGAGAAGTGGAATGGCATTCAGGTCGGCGTGCTGCATCACCGCCACCACTTCGGCGCGGTGAAGGAACCGATCAGCGCCTACAAGGTGCCGGGAGATCCCAAGAGCGGCGTACTGCCACGCGTGAGCACGGAGTCTCCGGGTGAGTACGGTGCCGGCGACAAACGCGTGCAGGCCTACTGCTTCCGCTCCTGCTACACGAATGATCCGAGCAACCGTATCCCTTTTCCCAAGCCGGAAGGTTATGACGCGGGCCAGTACGAAATCCTGCTGCGCGTGCTGAACGCAGGCTGGGGTGAGTTCTTCGAGAAGTTTGACCCCATTCCAAACCACAAGACCGACACCAACAATCACGGCCCCTTCAGCTTCGACAACATCGGCTACAATTACGACTACCCCGAAGGCAGCTACGAGAAGCGCCGCGCCATCATCGCCGAGCACCGCCAGTATCAGCAGGGCCTGCTCTGGTTCGTCGCCAACGACCCCCGCGTACCCAAGAAGGTGCAGGAAGAACTTCAGACCTGGGGCCTCCCCAAAGATGAATTCGCCGACAACGGCAACTGGAGCCACCAGCTCTACATCCGCGAAGCACGCCGCATGATCGGCAGCTATGTGATGACCGAAAACGAACTGCTCAAAAAACGCCCCACTCCGGACAGCGTCGGCATGGGCAGCTACGGCATCGATTCCCACAACATCCAGCGCTACATCACGCCGGAAGGCAATGTACAGAATGAAGGCGACATCGGAGTCAGCACCAAAGGCCCCTATGAGATCGCCTACGGTTCCCTGGTTCCCAAGAAAGGGCAGGGGAGCAATCTGCTCGTGCCCGTGGCCATGTCCGCCAGCCACATCGCCTACGGCAGCATCCGCATGGAGCCCGTGTTCATGATCCTCGGCCAGAGCGCGGCCACCGCAGCGGCGCTGGCCATGGATGCCGGCATCCCGGTCCAGGACGTGCCTTATGAACAGCTCAAGACGCAGATTCTCAAAGACGGCCAGATCCTGCATTTCGACGGCCCTACCACCCTGCGCGGCATTGATCCGAAATCACTCAAAGGCATCATCATGGATGACACCGATGCCAAGGTGACCGGTGTGTGGTCAGAAAGCGGCGCAGCCAAGTCCTTCCTCGGCGACGGCTACAGCCACGACGGCAACGCCAAAGACGGCAAGTGCAGCCTTCGCTTTGAACCTAAGCTCACCAAGCCCGGCAAATACCGCCTCATGCTGGCCTCCCCGCCAAATAGCAACCGTGCCAGCAATGCACCTGTGGAAGTCCAGTACGCAGGCGGCGTGAAGAAGTTGAAAGTCGACCTCAAATCGCCCAAGGCAGGCGAAGGCCTGTTCTGGATCGACCTCGGTGAATACGTGTGCGGCAACGACACCGCGATCACCATTTCCAACGAAGGCACGGACGGCTATGTGGTCGTGGATGGCGCTCGCTGGCTGCCTGTGGAGTAAACTCGGCACACAGCGCATCCTCACCTGATCTCAGTCATGGAGGCCATCGAACAGCCAACAAGAGAAGCAACTGCTGATCAGGCCAGGGTTTTCCCTTGGATCACGATCACATGGATGGTGCTCAGTGTGGCTTGCACCGGGCTGCGGATGACCTTGCCAAATGAAGTGTATCCATGGTTGTACGCCACGGATGTCGAACTTTGGCAGGGCTCGAAACTGTGGGGCCTCCTCACCTCGTCGTTTCTCCATGCCGATGTCCTGTATCTGGCATTCAACTGCTACTGGATGTGGCATCTTGGGCGTGCGCTTGAGCAGGAGGTGTCACGTGTCAGCTATGCGAGGTTGATTCTAGTGACGACGTTGTCCGCCAGCCTCGCGGAGTTTGCTGTGATGGGGCAGCTCGGAATCGGGATGTCCGGCATGGTCTATGGAGTGTTCGGCTTCATGCTGGTCGGGCGTGATCGTCATCCAGTCTTCCGCAGGGTCATCAACTCAAACACGACCACGCTCTTTTTCGTCTGGCTGGTTCTTTGTTTTGCACTGACTCATTCGCAGGTCATGCCCGTGGCCAACTTCGCTCATCTGGGCGGTTTGGTGGCAGATGTTCTTAGCGGCTTGGCCACAGGCTGGCGGAGATTCGGGAAAGTGGCCTTTGCAGTCTTGGCTATGATGCTTCTGGGCGCCGTCATCCCGCTGTTTTGGGCCCCCTGGCATGACAACTGGCATTTCGTCCGCGCCGTGCGCTTGTTGGGAAAGAACGACATCACCAACGCATTGGTTTCTCTGGAGAATTATCACCAGCGCCAGCCGCGACACGCGTGGACGGCCAGCACGGCAGCCAACATCCGAATCCAGCAAAAGGAGTATGCGGAAGCTGAGAAGATTTTGAGAACGACCATGAAATGGGTGGATGATGTCGCGGTGGTGAACAGCCTGGCGTGGCTGCTCGCGACATGCCCGGAAGATCAGCTTCGAAACGGACGTGAGGCGGTTGAGATCGCTCAACGGACATGTGAATTCACGAATTGGGAGGATGCCGACTGCCTGGACACCCTCGCAGCGGCCTATGCGGAAACCGGCGATTTCGATGCCGCGCTGAAATGGTCAGGCAAGGCCATGGAACTGAGCACTGAAACCAATCGCGAAGCGCTTCAAAAAAACAACCAGACACTTCAGAGCAAGCAGCCCCTGCGCGAGCCTTGAAGCAACGGGCCGCAGAGCACGCACCGCATGAATTCCCTCCAACGTCGCTACCATCTTGTTCTGGGCCTCTTTATCATCGGCCTGATCCTCAGCGGGCTCACGGCCTTCCCATTGCTGCATGAACTGCGGCTGATGGCCTCATGGCTCGGCATCCAGCATCACGCCGAGTACGCCAGTCACAGTGGGCTGTCTTACTGGATCGGCTATGTCTGGCATGGGCTGGAGGTCACCCAGGCACAGTTTCCCTTCGTCGCCTACGGCACGGACTGGCTGGCGTTCGGCCACCTCATGATCGCGGTCTTTTTCATCGCTGGGCCCTGGCGCGATCCGCTGCCCAATGCCTGGGTCCTGAAAGTAGGACTGCTGGCCTGTGCCGCAGTTTTTCCCCTGGCGCTGATCTGTGGCGAGATTCGCGGCATCCCTCTCTACTGGCGGCTGGTGGACTGTTCTTTTGGCCTTTTTGGGGCCCTGCCGCTGCTTTACTGCCTGCATCTGGTGCGCCAAATGTCCGCAGGAACTTCACGCAGTTCGTAATTTTCGCCTTTTCTGGGGCGTATGCCTATCGACCCCTACTTCATTGTCATGTCCACCATCCGTAATCTGATCCTCATCACCGCAGCCTGTGCCACCAGTGCCTTTGCGGCGTACCCTACTTTCAACACGACGGCGCCAAACGGCGGCCAGCGTGGCACCGAGGTCAAGCTCACCGTCACGGGGACCCAGCTGGCAGACTTTGAGAGCATGATTTTCTTCTCCCCCGGCTTCACCCAGAAGAGCGTGGACAAGGTGGAGGCCAACAAGGTGCAGCTCACCATCGGCATCGCCCCGGATGTGCCGCCGGGAAATCACCTTATGCGCATCCGCACGAAGTCCGGCATGTCGCACGCCCGCCAGTTCTTCGTGGGCATCTTCCCGAATGTGGATGAAAAGGAGCCCAACAGCGATTTCGAGTCTCCTCAAGTCATCCAGCTCAATCAAACGGTCGAAGGCGTCGTGCAGACTGAGGACGTGGACTACTACCGCGTCAGCCTCAAGAAAGGCCAGCGCCTGTCCGTCGAAGTGGATGGCCTCCGCCTCGGCTACACCGTGTTTGACCCCTTCCTGGCCATCATTGACAAGGACCGCTTCGAAAAGGTGATCTCTGACGACACCATCCTGCACCGCCAGGACGGCTACTGCTCCTATGTGGCTGAAGAAGATGGCGACTACACCGTCATGATCCGCGAATCCTCTTACCGTGGCGGTGGCAACTCCTACTACCGCCTGCACGTCGGCAGCTTCCGTCGTCCTGATGTGGTGTATCCTGCCGGTGGCAAAATTGGCTCCAAGACCAAGGTGCGCTTCATCGAGCGCGACAGCTCATTCGAAGAAGAGGTCCAGCTGCCAGCTGATATCGACCCTGACTACATGCTCTTCTCGAAGTCCCAGGAGCCCGCACCTTCCGGCAATCCGTTCCGCTTGGTCAACTATGACAACGTGCTCGAAGCCGAGCCCAACGACGAGCAGGCGAAGGCCTCAGTCGCCCCAGGTTCCCCGATTGCCCTCAACGGTATCATCGAGAAACCCGGTGACGTGGATTTCTTCAAAGTGCCGCTCAAGAAAGGCATGACCCTCGAAGTGCAGGCCTTTGCGCAGAGCCTCGGCTCCCCGCTCGACAGCGTGGTGAACATCTACAACGCCAAAGGCGGATCCATCAGCGGTAACGATGACGGTGGTGGTCGCCGCCGTCTCGACAGCAAGTTCAAGATCGCCATTCCTGCCGACGGCGACTACTTCGTGCGCGTGGCCGATCATCTGGAACGCGGCGGTGCCAACTACGTCTATCGCCTCGAACTCATCGCCGCAGAGCCTGAGGTCTTCTTTGCCTCACCTCAGTATTCGGTGAACGACAACAACTACCGCCAGTTCATCGCTGTTCCCAAAGGCGGACGCTATGCCACGCTCGTCAACGTCAGCCGCAACAACGTCGGCGGCGACTTCAAGTTTGACGTCCAGAACATGCCACAGGGCGTGAAACTGCTCACCGAAATGGCCCCGAAAGACCTCGGCAGCGTGCCGTTGCTCTTTGAAGCCACTGCGGATGCACCCCTCGGTCATCAGGTCGTCCCCATCTCTCTCAATGCCGTCGATCCGAATACCAAGACACGTGGCAAGCTGCGCCAGGAGTTCGACATCGTGCGCAATGGCAACGTCGTCTACTACACCCAGATCGAAGACCGCCTGCCCGTCGCCGTCGTGGAGGAGGCTCCCTATTCCCTCGAAATCGTCAAGCCTGCCGTGCCTCTGGTGAACAACGGCATTCTCGAACTCAAGGTCGTCTCCAAGCGCAAGGAAGGCTTCAAGGCCCCCATCCGCGTGCTCATGATCTGGAAGCCCAACGGCGTCAGCGCCCTTGGTGAGCAGACCATTGCGGAAGGCCAGAACGAGTGCGTCTTCCAACTGGATGCCAATGGCGGAACACCAGCCGGTTCCTGGAATTTCACCGTCATGGGCGAGGCCGATGCCGGCAGCGGTCGCATCTACAATGCGTCCCCATTCACGGCAGTCGTCACCGCTCCCGCCTACATCAATGCACCGGCCATCCCGCTCGTCGCCGTTGAGCAGGGCAAGGAAGCAGTCATGGTTGCGAAGCTTGAGCAGCTCCTGCCATTCGATGGCGAGGCCACCGCTCAGGTTCTGGGCGTTCCAGACACCATCCCGATCGAGCCTGCCAAGATCACCAAGGACACCAAGGAAGTTTCCTTCAAGGTGATTACGAACGACAAGTCGCCCATCGGCAAGCAGGCCAACCTGTTTGTGCGTGTCGATGTTCCTGTGAAGGGCACCAACGCCACCACGATCCATCGCATTGCGCTTGGCTCCATCCTGCGCATCGATGCCCCTCGCAAGGTGGTCACTCCGCCACCTGCAGCCCCGGTTCTCGCCGCCAACAAGCCCAAGGAAGCCCCCAAGCCTGCTGCTCCGGCCGCTCCCAAAGTTCTCTCCCGCCTTGAGCAGCTCCGTCTGGAAGCCGCCGGCGCTAAGAAATAAGACCGCTGTAATTCAGCTTTGAATTTGTGATGAGGAAGGCTTCGGCCTTCCTCATTTCATTTTACGTAAGGAAGATCCCAGGCCTTCAGCCAGTCCACCTTCGTGCGCTTGAAGCCCTTCTTCAGCAGGCGCTCCTCCATGTCTCCCAGATGTGCCGCGCCGTAAAAAATGGCGATGCGCTTTTTACCGGCGACAATCTCCTTGTCCAGCACCTGCAGCGCGACCTTGTTCCGCTCACCCACGAGTACGGTGCCGTCGCCGGTTTCCATGCCCGCCATGATGTCCTCCACACTGTCGAACTCCTGCGCGATCATGCGCTTCAGCTCCGTGCTGCTGTCCTTCATGGTTAGAATCTTCAGCAGCATCACCATCCCGGCGGCATCGGAATTGACCCCGCGCTTTTCGTTGACCTCTTTCTGCGCCTGCGCGGCCTTGAGGTAGAGCGAAAGGAAGCTCTCCTGCTTTTCGGTCTGCGTCTGCGTGAACTGGGACATGTCCATGTCCGCATGCACGAAATTCTTCGCCGTGTAGTCGATGCCTTCGAGCTGGCCGTGCAGCTTCAGCGTGTCACGCATCATGGTCTGCAGCTGGCCGACCCACTGCAGCTTTTCCGCCTGCTTTTTGGCCTCGGGCTTGCCCCGTTCCTCAAAGGACGGGCCGACGAGTTCATACAGCACCGCCTCATAGCCTTTGAACCGCACGTTCAGCCCATCGAAATACGCCTTGTCAGCGATGTGGATGGCACCCACGAGATCCACTTTGACCTTCTGCGGCGACTCATAGCTCACCACCGCCGTTTGCAGGCTGTCGCTCTCATCCTCCTCCACGAACCGGATGAAGTTCGTGGGTTCTTCCGCTGCCGTCAGCACGGCAAAGGCCAGAGTGGCTTGCAGCAGCAGAAATCGTTTCATGGTCGGCCTCCTCGTTTCAGCCTTCCGTCTTGAAAATGCGTGCGAAGAAGGCCTTCATTTCCTCCCAGGAGGCCTTGTCGGCGGCCTCATTGTACGCCGCGCCTTTGCTGTTGTCATTGCCAGCAGCCTTTTGCGTGAAGGCATGCACAGCGCCCGGGTAGCTCACCAGCTTGTAGTCCACCTTCGCGTCCTTCATCTCCTGCTCAAACGCAGCGATGTCCGGGGCCTTCACAAAAGGATCGTCCGCGCCATGCAGCGCCAGCACCTTGCCCTTGATGTTTTTGCCGTCGGCAGGAGTCGGAGAATCGAGCCCGCCATGGAAACTCACCACGCCCTTGATCAGCGCGCCGCTGCGGGCCAGCTCGATCACCCCGGTGCCGCCAAAGCAGTAGCCGATGGCGGCGACTTTGGAGATGTCGGTGTGAGGGTCCTTGTCCAGCACCTCCAGAGCGGAAAGCATGCGTTCGCGGTACAGCTTGCGGTCGGACTTGTACTTCCCGGCCTCCTTGCCAGCTTCTGGCGGCTGTGGGCGGATGCCTTTGCCATAAATGTCGGCGGCGAAAACGTTGTAGCCGAGCTCCGCCAGCATGCGGGCCCGCATCTTCTCGTTGTCACTCAGGCCGGTCCACTGGTGAATGATCAGCACAGAAGGCCGCTTGCCGGTCTTGGCGGTATCGACGACGTGCAGGCCTTCGCAGAGCACGTCTCCGGATTTGTATTCGACGACGGTTTCCTTGATCTCAGCCTTCAGCAGGCTGGTGGAAAGAAGCAGAGAGGAGATGAAAAGCAGAGCGCGGTTGGTTTTCATGGTTGTGGTGGCAGTGTACACAGAAGGACGCGAGTTTTCCAACTCGTTTCCCGGATGAACTCGAAAGATGTTTCTACTTGAGTTCTTGAATGCGGATGTTTTTCCACATCACTTCCTTGCCCACCGCTTCGGTCTTTTTGCCAATCCCGTGCACCTGCAGGGCGATGACGCCCTCGGCGGTCAGGTCATCAGTGAAGTCCGCTGCTGGGACGCCATTGATGAAAGTCTTGATGCTGCGGCCACGGCACTCGATGCGCGCCTGGTTCCAATCACCCTGCTTGAAGGCCTTGCGGGCCGCCTCGTTGTTCTTCAGATCAAAGAGCCAGCCTCGGCGGCCTTCGTCATACACGCCGCCCGTGAAGGCACGCGCACTCGGATCAATTTCAAACTGGTAGCCATGCACACGATCCGCCGGGAATTTCTTCTTTTTCCCCGCGATCTCGACTTCCGTCTCCTGGGTGTAGTAGTTGCTGCGAAACTGAATCCCCGAGTTCATCGATGGATCGACCTTGAACTCGAGTTCCAGGATGAAGTTCCCGTACTTCTTCGTCGTGCACAGGAAGGAGTTTCCCGTGTCCGGCACCGTCTTGCCCACCACCGCACCGTTCTCCACACGGTACTCCGCCTTGCCGCTGTGCTGCTCCCAGCCTGTGAGGGTTTTGCCATCAAACAGCGGGACAAAAGCATCCTCGGCATGGAGGGCGGCAGTGAGGGAGAAAACAGCGGCGAAAGAAAGCAGACGGTGGGTCATAGGGCGGTGGTAAACGGCCTGCCGCGCACGGTCTTTCTCTTCTCATGCATCAAGAACCGTCACGCCCCGGTCACAAACCTTGTCCGGTTTTGGCTCGCACTGCGGGATGAACCCGCTAAAACATCCGCAGACTGCTCCAACCCAACCCATGAAGCGCTACTCCCTCGGCATCGACTACGGCACCAATTCCTGCCGCTCCCTTCTCATCGACCTCGACAACGGTGCCGAAGTCGGCTCCACCGTGTTCAATTACCCGAGCGGAGAGATGGGCATCCTGCTCGATCCCAAAGACCCGCACGTCGCCCGGCAAAACCCTCAGGATTACCTCGACGGTCTCGAAGCCGTGGTGCGCGGTGCCCTGCAGCAGGCGCAGGAAAATGTCCCCGGCTTTGATCCCGCGCAGGTCATCGGTATCGGCATCGACACCACCGGCAGCACACCCATTCCGGTGAACAAAGACGGCACGCCACTGGGCCTGATGCCCGAGTTTAAGAATAACCTCAACGCCATGGTCTGGCTCTGGAAAGACCACACCGGCTACGCCGAGGCAGCCGAGATCACGCAGCTCGCCCATGAAATGCGGCCCAACATCATCGCCAAATGCGGTGGCATCTACTCCAGCGAGTGGTGGTGGAGCAAAATCCTGCGTCTCCGTCGCGTGGACGCCCAGGTCTTCGAGGCAGCATACAGCTTCGTCGAACATTGCGACTGGATTCCCGCCGTCCTCACCGGCAACACCGATCCCCTCACGCTCAAGCGCGGCGTGTGCAGCGCCGGGCACAAGGCCATGTTCAGCACCGAATGGGGCGGCCTGCCCGACAAAGAATTCCTCGCCCGGCTCGATCCCGCGCTCGCCGATCTACGCGACCGCCTCTACTCCGTGGCCCACACCGCCGATGTGAAGGCCGGCGATCTCTGCGCCGAATGGTCCCAGCGTCTCGGCCTCAAAGCAGGCATCGCCATCAGCGTCGGCGCGTTTGATGCGCACATGGGCGCCGTCGGCGCGGGCATCAAGGAAGGCACGCTGGTCAAAATCCTCGGCACCAGCACCTGCGATCTCATGATCGCTCCTACCAGCAAACCTCTCGCCGACATCCCCGGCGTCTGCGGTATTGTGAATGGCTCAGTGCTCCCCGGCTACTACGGCATCGAAGCCGGACAGAGCGCCGTGGGCGACATCTTCCTCTGGTTCGTCAATCACCTCGTACCCGACACCTACGGCATCACCGTGGGCGAAAAATTCGTGAACATGGAGAAGGCCATGCTCGGGAAAAAGCCCGGCTCCACTGGCCTGCTCGCGCTCGATTGGAACAACGGCAACCGCACCGTGCTCGTCGATGTCCGCCTCACCGGCCTCCTGCTTGGCCAGACCCTCCACACCGAGGCGCACGAAATCTACCGCGCCTACATCGAGGCCACCGCCTTCGGTGCGCTCACCATCATCAAACGCGTCGAAGAATACGGCGTTAAAATCGAGGAAGTCATCAACACCGGCGGTCTCTCCATTAAAAACGCCACCCTCATGCAGTGCTACGCCGACATTATTGGCAAGCCCATGAAAGTCAGCCAGAGCGAGCAGACCTGTGCTCTCGGCGCCGCCATCTTCGGTGCCGCCGCCGCCGCCGCCGGGGCAGGGGACATCCACACCCTTCAGTCCCAGGTCACCGCCACCCGTGAGAAGGTCTACTACCCCATCCCCGAAAACCAGGCCGTCTACGCCGAACTCTACACCCTCTACCGCACCCTCCACGACGCCTTCGGCACCACCGAATGGAACGGCAAGATCAACCACGTGATGAAGCAACTGCTGGATATCCGCGCGCGTCAGAGCTGAGCAATAGTGAAGGGCGAGAGTCTGAGGTGTTTTATCCGCGCAAGCTCCCCCCACTTCCCGCCGTTTGCCTTACCCTGCATGATCTCCCTTCGCACGCTTTCCCTGCTCCTCGCTCTCACCCCTTCGCTCCTCCCCGCCGAAGACTGGCCGCAGTGGCGCGGCCCGCGTCTCGATGGCACCTCCAAAGACACCGGCTTTCCGATCTCCGCAGAAGGCAATGTCACGTGGAAGGTGGAGCTTCCCGGCAGTGGGCACGCCTCGCCCATCGTGTGGCAGGATCGCGTCTTCATCGTCGCCGCATTGCCTGAAAACGAATCGCGCGTCCTGCTCTGTCTCGATCGCGCTTCAGGAAAACAGCTCTGGCAGTCCACGGTGGTCAAAGCACCCATCGAGAGCATTCACAAACTCAACAGCCAGGCCTCCAGCACTCCCGCCACAGACGGCGAGCACGTATTCACCGCCTTCCTCGACAACACCGAGACCGACGCCACGCGCGCCGTGAATGCCGGTCGTGTCATCGGCAAAGGCGAAGTGCCAAAGGGCACCGTCGTCATCTCCGCGCATGATTTCAGCGGCAAACAAATCTGGCAGGTGCGCCCCGGCCTCTTCTCCAGCAAGCACGGCTTCTGCTCCAGCCCCATCGTTTTTGAAGACAAAGTCATCGTCAATTGCGACCACGATGGCGACGGCTACATCGTCGCCCTCGCCCGAACCGACGGCAAGGAACTGTGGCGCATCGCCCGCCCCAACAACACCCGCAGCTACTGCGTCCCGCTCATTCGCGACATCGCCGGCCGCACGCAGATGGTCCTCTCTGGCACGATGTGCGTCACCAGCTATGATCCGCGCACCGGCAAGCTGCTCTGGATCATCGACGGCCCCACTGAGCAGTTCGTCGCCTCACTCGTTTACAGCGAACAAACCGGCCTCCTCTACATGACCGGCGGCTTCCCCGAGCATCACCTCCTCGCCATCAAGCCCGACGGCAGCGGCAACGTCACCAACACCCACATCGTCTGGCGCACCAACAAAGGCGTCTCCTACGTCCCATCACCGCTCATCGAAGGCAGCCATCTCCTCAATGTCTCAGACTCCGGCGTCGCCCACTGCTTCGATGCGAAATCCGGTGAGATCCAATGGGAGGAGCGCATGCGCGAGCACCACGCCTCCCTCACCAGCGCCGAAGGCCACGTCTTTTTCATCAACGACTTCGGCATCCTCCGCACCGTCCAGCCCGACAAAACCTACAAGCTCCTCGCCGAAAGCGAACTCAAGGAAAAAATCTTCGCCTCCCCCGCACTCAGCGAAGGTCAGATCTTCATCCGCACCGACAAAAGCCTCATCTGCCTCGGCAAACGCACCTCGAAGACAGCCGCGCGGTGAGTGCATGGCTGGCGTTGTAGTTTGATTCGCCCAAGAAACGAACGCTGAAATCGTAATCAGGAAGAAGACCCTGCGATGAAAACGACACTCAGTGCACTGCTTCTTGTGTTTACCCAGTTGGCATTGGGGGCGGATGCGCCCACCTACGAGGGCTATGAGAGAGATCGCGTTTTGATTCGATCCACCTACCGCCTGTCGGCACCCGTGCTCAATGCCTCCAGCGGAGAAGCTATCCAGGCCGCTCATCGGATCTTCAAAAACGTCAGGCTTGTCGGACTCTCCCGTGCACAGGTTCTTGCGATTCTCGGAGATCCGAAGACGATCAGCGGTTACGGAGTCGCGGCAGATGCTGCAGCCGATAGCCCGCTGACCTACTGCTTTGACTCAGGTTTCGGCGGATGGGAGTATGTCATTCGATTTGCGAAGGGAGTTGTCACGCAGATTGATCAGAACAGTTTGGACTAACACCTCAGTGGTTGGAGCCGTTGATGACCAGCAGCTCCGCTTCGGACTGCGCAGTCATTAGGCTCATATCAGACTTGAGACTTGGCTTGGGTGGTCGAGTCAGAGCAAGATCCATAACATCGGCTTGAATCACAAAGTCAGAAATGTTCTGGTTGTACAAGCCCGTTTAAAAGACTTCCTACCCAACCACTCTCATGCTTCTTCGCCCTCTCTCCCTGCTCCTTGCCACCTCTCTGGCAGCATTCGCCGCTGAACCCGTCCCAGAATTCCACGGCTCCATCGAAAAACTCGATCCCGCTCTCGATGCCTTGATCGCACCGAACGCAAAAATCGAAGTGCTCGCATCAGGCTTCAACTGGTCCGAAGGCCCTGTCTGGCGGGATGGCGGCATCGTCTTTTCAGACGTCCCCGAGAACACAGTCTTCGGCTGGAAAGAAGGCGACACCGCAGCCAAGGTCGTGCTGAAACCCAGTGGCAGCCTCAGCGGAGAAGGTCAGGGCTCGAACGGTCTCCATGTCGATGCTCAGGGAAATCTCATCCTCTGCCAGCATGGCGAGCGCCGCATCGCACGTCTGGAAAAAGACGGCACCTTCACCTCTCTGGCGGAGAAGTATGAAGGCAAGCGCTTCAACAGCCCGAACGATCTCGTCATTGCGAAAAGCGGCACCATCTTCTTCACCGATCCTCCTTACGGCCTGAAGAAAGGCGAGGCCCCAGAGCTCCCACAGCACGGCATCTACTCCGTCACTCCTGCTGGCAAAGTCTCACTCGTGATCGCAGACCTCCGTTTCCCAAACGGCATCGCGCTCAGCCCCGACCAAAAGACTCTCTACGTCGCTGTGTCTGATCCGAAGAACACCCGCGTGATGGCTTACGATCTCCAAGACGATGGCACCGCAAAGAACGGCCGTGTCTTCTTCAATGCCCAGCCTCTCAAAAGTGCCGAGCGCAAAGGCGGCTGCGATGGCATGAAGGTGGACGCCAATGGCAACATCTGGACCACCGGCCCCGGCGGCGTCCTGATCATCAGCAAAGACGGCAAACACCTCGGCAGCATCCTCACCGGCCAGGCCACGGCAAACTGCGCTTTCGGCGGCGCAGACCACAGCACTCTCTACATCACGGCAGACATGTTTCTCCTGCGCGTGAAGACGCTGGCTAAGGGGCTGTAACAAGCTTCACCAGCGCCAGCGCATTCATCACAGCCTTCGGCACAAACGAACCCGGCTCCACATACTCAGGCAGCTTGCTCCCGTCAGCACTGCGCTCAGAGCAGTGGGCGTTGCCGCCATACGGACCCAGGCCATCAAGCGTCGGCGCGAGCTGCCACAGGTGATTCGCATCGCTCAAGCCACCGCGTGGCACGGAGACCGCCGCTAGATTCATCATCGCAGCGGCTTCATGCCAGAGGTGAAACAAAGCTTCAGACTCCACGCCCCCGGGCCATGCAGCGGTGATGCCGACGCGTTCCGCCGTGAGCTTCGCTCCGTTGGCCGCCGTACCGCTGAGTTCTGCAAAAAAATCATCCGCATGCTGCAATGCCGCAGGCTCCGTAGCCCGGCATTCCCACTCAGCGACAGCTTCATGCGGTACGCGATTCACAACCGTGCCACCCTGAACCATGCCGATGTTCACCGTGCGTTCAGCCTCCGCATTCGTCAGCGCGGCGATGTCCGGCAGCACACGGGCGAGCGCATCGATGGCGTTGATGCCTTCATGGTGCTTGCTGCCTGCATGTGCGGCCTTGCCTTCGGCGCTGAGCCTCCACGTGCTGCGCCCTTTGCGCGAGGTGACAATGTGCCAGCCGCGCTCATCCACCGGCCCGCCTTCAAACACCAGCACCGCGCGCGCCTTCCCTCCGCAGCGTTCAGCGGTGACACGGCCAAAATCATCACCAATGATTTCTTCAGCCGCATTTGCCGCCACGAGCCAGTGCGTGCGCTCGAAAACATCGGGGGCCGCATCTCGCAGGCTTTGCAGGATGAGCCAGATCAAGGCGGTGCCGCCTTTGTTATCCACGGTGCCCGGCCCATAGATGCGACCTTCCTCGGGGCGCTCATCCCACTTGAAATCATTCAGCCGTTCTTCCTCGGGTGGAAACACCGTGTCTGAGTGCGTGACGAGCACGATGGGTTCTCCACCCTGACCGCGATGCGTGAGAAAGAGGTGATGGCCGGTGCCGGGAGTGACACAGGGCGCAAGTTCAGCCTCAAAACCCAGCGGTGCAAAAGCTGCTGCCGTCAGCCGGGCCACTTCATCCACGCCTTCAGAATTGGAGGTGAAGCTGTTGATGGCCACGAGACGGCGCAGGAAGTCGAGCGCAGCCGGGAGATGTTTTTCGGCGGAGGATTGTAAAAGAGAAACGTTCATCGTGGGACAGCGCCTATGCCGGGTCGGTTGGGCATGATGAGGTTGCCGGTGGCATCATACGTGATGCCCGTGAAGTCGTCATCGGCCACGTAGAAATGCCCGTCGAGGTCGATCCAGTCGGCCCACGGGGCCAGATGCGCCGCTGCCGTGGTGCCCAGGCTGGTTTCGATCATGCAGCCCAGCAGGACTTGCAGGCCCTGCTCTCTCGCCGCCCCGATCATGGCCACAGATGCATCAAAGCTGCCGCTCTTGAGGAGCTTGATGTTCACGCCATCCACGAAATCCGCGAGTGCGATGACATCCTCCACCGTTTGCACGCTTTCATCCGCGAAGATCGGTGGGGGATTGCCAGGAAGCAGCGCCCGCAGTTCTTCCCAGCCATCGACACCAAGACGGTGATGAATGGGCTGCTCGATCAGCGTCGGACTGTATTCCGCGACCTTCTCGATCATGAGCGGAGCCTCGGCCATGTCCCAGCCACCGTTCACATCCAGCAGCAGTTTCGCATGCGGCGCTGCGTAGCGTGCGACGGAGACGATGGCAATGTCCAGACCTAGATCACCGGAGCCGAGCTTGAGTTTGAGCACGGGAAATTGGGTGGCGATCTCGCGAACTTTGTCCGCAAAGACGTCGAGATCCTCGGGAATACTGAAGGAGCGGCAGCCGGGAGGAGTGTGATGCACGGGCATGCCCAGTTTTGACTCGGCGTAGGCTGCCAGCGTCCGGCCCGTCTGGTGGCCGATGATGTCGTGGCGTAGCAGATTGAGCGCCAGTCCTGCTGTGCGCGGCAGTACTTCCGGCAGTACGGCTTGATTGAGCATGGCCAGCGTCAGCGCCGGATCTTCTCCATAGTAGGGGACAAACGGGGCCTCTGTGACGAGCTCTCCATTCGAGACACGGAGCACCTGGCGTGTGGCCGAGGTGCCGTGGGCGATGCGAAAAGGCTCGTTGAGATGAAGGGTTTTGATCTCGAAGTGCAAGGCACCCAGTCAAAGGTCAAGAGCCCCGCTGGTCAAGGAGTCCTGTCTCGATCTTGGCTGGTTTTACCCCACCAAATCATTGCGGCTTCGGATCGCGGCTGAACATCCGCTGGAAGAGGTTCTTTTTCTTGGCTGGAACCTCCACTGGCTCAGGCACAGGCGGCGGCGGGACTTGTGGAAAGCGCTGGGCCGCCTGAGCCCCCGACGTGGTGCGAATGTCTTCGCTCAGCGAGGTCTCACGGACGCTGTCAGTGTCTGTCACGACCTGCGGCTGAATGAATACGATCAGCTCTTTGCGGGTCACACTGTTGGTGTCCGTGCGGAAGAGCTTGCCCAGACCGGGGATTTTGCCGAGGAAGGGGATGCCGTTCTGGCCGAGGTTTTTCTCCTCGGAGATCAGACCGCCGAGCACGATCGTGTTGCGGTCCGGGATGGTGACTGAGGTGACGAGCTGCTCAGTGCCGATGATTGGGACCAAATTCGGAGTGATGAGCTGGGTGCCGATGAGAGTGTCGTTGATTTGAGAAATGGTGAGAGTGACCTCCCCATCGGTGTTGATCAGCGGCACGACCTCGAGCTTCAGAACCACATCAAGGTAGCTGGTGGTGGAAGTGACCGTGCCGTTGAGGTTGGCGGCATTGGTGACGGTGCTCGCCGGATAGGGTACTTTGCGACCCGAAGAGATGACGGCCTTCTTGTTGTTCAGGGCAAAAATGGAGGGCCTGGAGAGGACTTTGAAATTGCTGTTGGTCTGCAGCGCGTTGAGGAAGATCCCCAGACCGCTGCCGGCGGCTCCATAGAGGTTCAGGCCTGAGGTGGGACCGAAGGGCGCGGTAATCGCATTGTTGCGCAAGTCATTGATGGCGCGTCCCGCGCCGCCCGTCGTGCCAAGGATGTCCGTGCGGTTGGTGATGCTACTGGCGCTGAAGTTCTTGTTGGTCAGAGATGAGATGTAATCCACCCCGGTGGTCATCGTGTCGGTGAGAGTCAGTTCGCCAATGACGGTGGCGAGGTAGACCTGGGAGGGCTTGCGGTCGAGTTTGTCGAGCAGCGCATCGACTTTGCTGATCTCTTCCTGCCGGCCAATGACGATGATGGTGTTTGACATCGGGTCTGCGACAATGCGGGACTTGCCGACAAGCACAGACACTGGGGCATTGTTTTCCGTGGGACCGGAAACGACGTCAGCACGTGAGCCTCCGGTGCTGCCTGCTGCCGATGTGGTGCCAGTGGTTCCAGTGGACGCACTGGCGGTGTCAGAGCCGCTTGATGAGGAGGCGGTGTTGCCCACCACACCACCCCGTGTGCCCTGAGTCGTGCGGCCGCCGAGGAGCTGGCTGCTGTTCGTGGCCAGCACTTGCTGGCGCTGCTGCTGGATGCTGCCACCGCCGGGCAGCTGGGTGGAGCCAGTGTTCACCTCCTGCAGCCGGTCCACCAGCGCACTCAAGACATCCAGGGCGGCAGCATACTTGAGCTTGCGCTCATACGGCTCCGTACTGTCCAGCGGCTTGTCAAATTCAGCAATGAGGCTGGCGACGTAGGTGTAGTCCTGCGGCGCGGCGACGACGAGAATCTGGTTCAAGCGCGTGTCTGCGACCACCTGCGTGCTGGGCTGGGGATTCAGCGCATTAAAATTTGATGATTGTGACGAACTGTTTGGTGCTGACGAGGGCGGCCTTGGGGCGTTGTTGTCGCCGCCTTTTTCCCGTCCATCACTGGCAGCAGAGCCACGGATGGTGTTCACGCCTTTCGTTTCCTTTTCCTGCGCCTGCGCATTCAAGGTGGCCTGGATGATCTGGGCGATCACGGCCGCATCGGCAAATTTGATGGGAATGAATTTCGTGACCAGCGTGGAGCCGGTGTCACCGAGATCAATGGCTTCACGAATGCCGATGAGCTGTTTGACGATCGTCGCGCTTTCCGTGATCAGCAGTCCGGGCGGGGATGTGACCGGGGTGATGCGACCATAAGCACCCAAACCGACGTGGCCGGAAAACATGGTGGCCGCGTCCTCAGGCGCGAGGTAGTCCAGCTTCATGAAGTAGGACACGATGCTCTCACCGTCGGGAATGTCCTTGGCGCTGGTGTAAAACCGCACCCCATGGGAGAACTGGACGGCATTCGCGCTTTGATTGCGTGCTGGCAGGATCTTGGCGCTGTTGCTGCCAGGTTCGGCGACGATGGCGTAGCCATTGGCGAGCAGTGAGGCCTCAATGAGCTTGATGGCTTCGGCCTTGGGAACCTGCTTGGGGGTGACGAGGCTGATGGTCGCCCCTTCAAAGATGTTGGTGTCCTTGATCAGCGTGTAGCCCGTGAGCTTTTCATAGATCGCCAGAAGGTCGGCCACGGGATTGTTGGCAAACTGCATCATGACGTTGTCTCCGGTGATCACAAAGGCCTCGGCTTCTCCCGCTGCTCCACCGGCACCGTCGGCATTCATGCCTCCAGGACCTCCAAAACCACCACCCGGTGCACCGAAGCCGCCGCCACGGCGGCCAAAACCGCTACGTCCACCACTTGGGAAGCCGCCTCCGGGAGGTCCGCCGCCGGGAGGGCGCATACCGTCGGGTGGCGCTGGGGGGGCTGTGCCGTCTGCAGCGGGAACCACGGGTGCAGGCGTTGCAACGGGTGCGGGAAGGGGGGGCGGTGTGGTGGTCGTGGTTGTTGTTGTGGTCGTGGCCGTGGCCGCAGGCTTTTCCGTCGGGGCTGCCGCAGGGACTGCGGGCGTCGGAGGTGGGGCTGGTGGAACGATGCTCTGCCCGCGCACAACGGCGGAGATGGCAAACAGAAGCGTGGTGAGGGCAGGAAGACAACGATGCATGCGAAAGGGATGTGGCGTGAGTGGCAGGTGTGGGCTTCAGCGGGGCGTGTTATTTGCCCCCGCCGTCATCTTTTTGGATCTTTTCAAACATGGTGCGGATGGCATTGCGGCGCTCCTCCTCAGGAGCGTTGCGGAACTTTTCATCGCTGAACTTTTCACGCATGGCATCGCGGAACTTTTCCTTGGCTTTGTCGGAGAGACTTTCGTATTTTTTTCGGTCTTCCTCGCTGGGGCCGCGGTTGCCGCGGTTGAGCCGGTCTCCGCCGGAGGAATCACTGCGCGGGCCTCTGTCGCCCTTGTCACTTTTGCCCTTCGTCAGGTCGTTTTTGTCCAGCACGCTGTGCCGGATGCTGAAGGTTTCCCCGCCGATGGCAATCTTGGCCTGGGCGCGCTCAATGTTGCTGGTGGGCAGTGCTTCAATCAGTTTCCAGCCTTTGAGATTGGGTTCTTCGCTGACGACCAGGGACTGCTTCTCGTTCTTGTCAAAGATGGTCACGACTGGTTTGCCATTCACGTAGGCCATCCCGGTGAGCACGAGGGAATCAGAGATGCTGACGATGCGGGTGAACGGGGAGTTCTGAATGATCGCGCTCAAGGATGTCGCATCAAAAGGCTGCGGCAGGTCGGGATCCACCGGTCCGGCGGGTGCTGCGGGGGCCGCAGGTGCGGCCACGGGCTGCTCCGGCGTCAGGAGTTCGTCACCGGGCAGTGCCAGCAGATCCGAAGTCGTGAGCGGCGCATCCGCAGGCGCCGCTGGTACGATCGACTGGGCGCGCAGGCTCAGTGCCGCGCTCAGCATCAGCAGAGTGGTGAAAAGGGTTTTCATGGCTGGAATCCGGCTTCAGGTTTGAACCAGCGCGCCAGGACTAGGTTGCACAAGGCCTGGGGGGTCTTTTCTTTAGCCTTGGCGTCGATCTCCAGCTCAAGCTGCTTGATGGCTTGAAACTTTTCCGGCGACTGCAAACTGGCCAGCCAGCCCAGCAGCGTGGTTTGATCACCGCGCAGCCGCACTTCGACGGCCACTTCACGATACACGGAGGCGTTCGTCTTGCTGTCGGCGGCATCCGGCAGCAGCTGCTGCTTTTGCACCTGCAGCTGGTAGTCGAGGGCCACATTCTGAATCTCTTCCAGCAGTTTGGCCTGCGCAGTGCCCAGGCTCTCCGTGGTGGGCATGTGCTGCTCCATCCAGGCCGAGCGCTTGTCCCAAAACTCCCGGTCATCCATCCAGTGGCTGTTCTCCTTCTTCTCATTTTCCAGCGAGGTGATGCGCGCCAGCACCGCCGTGCGGCGGTCCAGAAACTGCTTCAGCATGATGAACGTAGCCATCAGCACCAGCGCGCCAATGCAGGCTCCGAGCAGTTTCTTTTCACGTTGGGTGAGGGCGAGTGCCATGGAATTTGGAAACGGGTGCGTTACGGCAGCTTGCCCTGGGCGCGGAAGGAGGCCGTGGTGCCTTTGACTTCCGGCCGGGGATTCGTCCATTCATAACGGCTCAGGATGCGGTTCTTTTTGAAGTCTTCGATGAACTGAAACGCGAGCTGCGCATCCCGTGCTTCACCACGGATGTCGATCTCCTTGCCCTTCACTTCAAACTTGCGAATGACGATCCCGCTGCCCGGCATGATGCGATTGATCTCACCCAGCAGAAACAGCGGATACCGCTGCGGCTCGATGGCCGGTGCCAGAACCTTCCAGCGTTCATTGGCCTTGCGCACCGCCGCCGCTGGCTCGCTCGTGAGCTC
Organism: Prosthecobacter sp.; assembly: GCF_044373815.1. Lineage (GTDB taxonomy): Bacteria > Verrucomicrobiota > Verrucomicrobiia > Verrucomicrobiales > Verrucomicrobiaceae > Prosthecobacter. The sequence continues at coordinate 46,686 of NZ_JBIPNG010000002.1, forward strand.
CACCTCTTCAGCCAGTTTTTCCGCACGGTTTTCCTGAAAATGCAAATAAGCAAAGCCCAGGAATGCCAGCGACGCATACAGCATGCCCCCCAGCACGAGCGCACGGATAATCTTGGAGCGCTGGGTGCTGGTGCTGATCGCCGTCCGCACTCCTGAGGGCAGCATCTTGGTCCAAGTGCGGGTTTCCAGAGCCCCATTGGGCGGCAGGTCCGCGAGCACACGCACCGGCAGGTCCAAAATGGAGCTCAGGCGCGTGGTGAGCCCCTTGTCAAAATTCGCTCCCACCAGCGCCACCCCGTCGATAGTGCCCGGCCCGAGTTCGGATTCCAAAGTCAGCCGTGCCAGGGTGATCTCCAGCGTCAGCGCCTCTTCAGCACCCGGTGCCTTGGCGAAAATGTGGCTGTGGTACAGCTTGCCCTGATGACTGGCCGCCAGCACCAGATCTCCCTGTTCTTCAATGATGACGATATGGCCGGCAGGCAGCTGCGCCAGCCTCAGCGCGGCGGTGTAGTCGCTGGCGTGGGAGGCGGCGAGGGCTTCCGGGAATGGCTCCGCCAGGATGTCCACACTCACGATCGCAAGCCCGCCGTTCTGGCCCAGCAGATGCCAGCGGTAGTTTCTGCCCACGGCGTCCTGCTCCAGCTTGAAGCCGCGGCGTTCCAGTTGGGTGGAAATGATCTGCTCCAGCAGGTCGGCATCCGTCTGCGGCAGGATCAGCCCGATCGTCCGGCACGCCGAGGCGGGCAGTCCGATCAGCAGCGGTTTGCTCACATGCTTAGCCTCGGCCGGGCTTTCCACCGTCTCAGCACTTGAGGTCGCGCGCGGCTTCCACACACGCCAGGAGGCATCAGGGGCGGGGAGGAGCAGGGTAGTGGCGGCGAGTGACATTCGTGAAGGGCTGGGTAGAACGCGCGATTGCGTGGGAAGTTGCGTGATTGAATGACGATTATCGAATGTCCGGTGATGCTCTGGTTGTCGAGTCGTTTTACTCCTCAATCCTTCCGAGATAGGTCACCGCCCCCGTCGTCTGATCGCGCCGGGTGACAAGGATGATTTTCGAGCGCTTCGTCCCGACCCAGCCGATGCTGGTGATGCGGCGCAGCGTCGTGTCGCTGTCATTGACGATGCCGCTCACCTCGTTCAGCCGGTCCCCGTTGAGGCCGAGAATCTGGTAAGCTTCCGGCGCACGGATGCGCCGATCATCCTCAGTCCCCGGAATGCCATCACCACCATCCCGTTCGCTGATAAAGCGCTGCACATCGTTTTCTGAAGCCCCGGTAATGGCCAGCAGCACATCCTTGAAAACCGTGCGCAGGTCGATCTGGCCTTCGCCGTAGATGCTGAAGAAATTGCGCCAGTCCGGTTTTTTGCGGTCTACTGCATCCATGCCACGCACCAGGATCATTTCCTCCACTCGGATGAAGCCCTGATTGCGCGGCGCATCATAGATGCCCAGGCTCTTGTAATACTCGGCCTCCGCACCGTTGGCGCGCTGAGTACTGTCATTGTCCACCCAGTCCGCCAGCGAATCCGCCGCCACACCGGCGTCTTCCGCATTGAGCTGCCAGTAGATGAAGAGATTGTAGATCGCCTCACGCAGCCGCTCATCCGTGATATAGTTGATCGGAAGCCGCGCTCCTTCGTAGTTGATCACCACATCAAAGCCGCTGTCAGGCCCCACCTTCTGCTTCATCACGATGTCACCCCGCCGAGTACTGGGGTGCAGACCCACGGCGATACCGCTCTCCGCAAGGTGCAGGGCACGGAAATCATACGCCGCCTGTTTGGATTCCTCCGCACTGTAGGTGATGTACTCCACCACCCCCATGACCGTGACGGACATGAGCAGGATGGCCCAGATCATCAGCATGAGCGCAGAACCCTGAGCCGAAGCCGGACGAGCGCTGCAAAAAGTTGCGTGTACAGGTGTCCTCATGGCCCGGCGCCTCCTCCTCCGCCACCGGGTGGTGGCCCTCCTCCGGGTCCACCGCCGCCGGGAGGCCCTCCGCCACCTCCACCGGGAGGCCCGCCTCCGCCCGGTCCACCACCACCGCCAGGACCGCCGCGACCACCCCCACCTCCTCCAGGACCACCGCCGCCTCCCTGGCCACCACGTCCGCCGCCACCTCCCTGACCTTGCCCTTGGCCGCCCTGGCCATTATTGCCCCCCTGCTGATTGTTGGTGCTTCCAGTGTTCGCCGGGGCCTTGCCTGCGACGAGTGTCAGCACCGGCAGGCTGAAAACCATGCGCACCGGCAGCGTCCGGTTCTTCATCACCAGCTGGCCTTCGATGAGGTCCGGCCATTTCGACTTGCTCCACTCCTCATACCACGTCTCCTCTTTCTCCACATAGAAGCGCCATTTGAACGACACCACATCCGGCAGCAGCGGCATCCAGTACCGCCCCTCCGTGTCCGGCGCATAGATTCCCGTCGTGGACTGTTGAATGCCGGACTTCATGTCCCCGGTCTGCGGGATCAAGTCCTCACGCGAGAGGCTCAGGTTGTTCAGCGGTTTTTGGTTGTCGTCCACCACGGCGGCATCCGGATAGGGGCGCAGGCTCAGGATGGTGTCCTTGGAGGTGATCGGATTGTTGCCAAACGGAAAGCAGTCCGGCGAGCCCGTGATCGTCAGTTCCTGAATCACCGGGTCCGTGCCTTGCACCAGTTTCAATGCCAGCGTCGCCGTGCTCGGCAGCGTGGCAAACGTGCGCCGGCACAGTTCAATGTACCGGTTCATGGAATCACTCTCACGCTGAATGTGCTCGATCTCCGATGCCCCGCGCACCGAGCCGCGGATGATCGCAAACAGCGTGGCCGTGATCATCGAAAGGATCGTGATGCCGATCACCACCTCGATCAGCGTGAAGGCGGAGCTCCGTCTAGGGCTGGGCGGGCTTGTAAACATAGACGTCGAGGGTGTCCTCCTGCGGCACACCGTCGAAAGACGAAGTCGCGTGGATGGTGAGTTTGTACATGTCGCTCAAAACGCCGCCGCTGGTGGTCTTCAAGGACAAGGCTTCCGTGCTGGTCGTATAGGTGATGCCGTAGGTCGTGTCCGCGATGGTGGTGCTCATCTTGGCCAGCGGTTTGTTCCGCAGCTCTTCGAAAACGTTGCGCATGCCGATGCGGATGAGCTGGTCACGTTTCAGCAGGTTCGCCGTCTCCAGCGCCTGGTTCAGCGACTTCGCCAGCCCCAGCACCGCGATGGCAAAAATCGTCAGCGCCAGCACCAGCTCGAAGAGAATGTACCCGCGCGAAACCGGGCGCTGC
>NZ_JBIPNG010000101.1:0-16404 GCF_044373815.1 Prosthecobacter sp.
ATCTATGTTCGCCAGCAGTCGCAGGACCTGCTGCGGAAATCCGGGCCGCGGGTGATTTGCCTGGATCTGCGAGGCGAGTGACCCCGAGAGCGGCGAAAATACACTGTCCTCTGGAAAGCGAGGCTTGTCACTGTGGCGGACTGCCGTAACCACCAGTAGCACACAGCGCCACACCTAGGACGTATCAAGATCATGCCACTCTTTGCCCCCGTATTCGCAAGAGACGGACCTTTTCTCTCTTATACCGAACAACATATTGGCACTGTGAGTTTTAGATAAAAGAGGGCACCATAGATGTCCGGCATCAAGGAACGCAAAATAACCCGCACAGGGGTCTGAAAAAGCGTACTGCACGTGATAGTCGAGCGGACCATTCTGAGAAATGGCACAGCTAATGCTCATGCATAGATTTCATGATCCCCTGCGAATACGTTATTGAAAAATGTGCCGGATCGAAAGCCGTCATCTGCCTGTCGCTTCTTTCGTTCATGACTTGCTGCAGCAAGACTCCCATTGCCGACAATCACGAAACCAGCAAAACTTACCCGGTCACCTCTGCCGTGGTGATGGATGTGCCGCACGGGCAGGAGTACGTCGCGAGCATTCAGAACTCCAATTTCATTGAGCTGCGTGCGCGGGTGAACGGACATCTGGAAAAAATTCCAGTGGATGAAGGCCAGCGGGTCACTGCGGGTCAGCTGCTCTTCACCATCAGCAGCCATGAGTACCAGGAGGAATTGAAGCGGTCCAATGCCAGACTCAAATCCGCCATGGCTGAGGCCAAGATGGCGGAAATCGACCTGCAAAACAATCAGCTCCTGCTGGAGAAAAAAATCATCTCCACCTCGGAATGGGAGATGGCCCAGGCGAGACTGGACTCCGCCATGGCCAAAGTGGACGAGACACGCACCACGGTGGCCGATGCCGAGCGCAAGCTCAGCTATGCCGAAGTGCGCGCACCGTTTGATGGCATCATCAACCGCATCCGAACCAAGGCCGGGAGCCTCGTTTCTGAGGGTGATCTGCTGACCTCCATTTCTAATGACGGCGACGTCTACGCTTATTTCAATGTGTCTGAGCGTGAGTATCTGGAGCTGGCCAGACGAAAGGATCTGGGCGTGCAGGGCAGCGTAGTGCTGGAACTCGCTAATGGGGAGATCCATCCGCACAAAGGCAGGATCGAAACTTGGGAAAGCGTGATCTCCAAAAGCACCGGAAACATTGCCTTCCGTGCCAGCTTTCCCAACCCCGAGCGCCTCCTCAAGCATGGCTCCAGCGGCAAGGTGATGGTCCAGTCACAGTTGAAGAACGCACTGGTGATACCTCAGAAATGCACCTTCGAAGTTCAGCATAAAACCTGCGTGTACATGCTCAATGCCGACAACACCATCCAGCTGAGAAGCATCGACACAAAGCTGCGTCTGCCGAACCACTATGTGGTCGACTCCGGACTGCTGCCAACAGACCGCATCATCTTTGAGGGAATTCAGGTGGTGAAGGAAGGCGATTTGATAGCACCTGACTTCAAAGCCCTGGCGGAGGTCGCTCCGTTCTGACGCCACTCAAAGCTGGCAGCTTGTGAACCAACGAGCATGGAAGGGTGCCGAAAAGATTTTCGGCCACCGGTCTCTAACTCCATGCACCAAACCGATGAAAAGAACGACTGAATGATCAAAGAGTTTATCCGCAGACCAGTGTTGTCGATGGTCATTTCCATCATCATCACCTTCCTGGGTCTGCTGGCATTGTTCCAACTGCCCATCACCCAATTTCCGAGCATCGCTCCACCGGAGGTCAATGTGACAGTGGAGTATATCGGTGCCAATGCCGAGACGCTGACGAAGGCCGCCATCGTCCCGCTGGAGCGGTCGATCAACGGAGTGCCCGGCATGAAGTACATGTCCTCGCGGGCGGCCAACGATGGCGTCGGCGTCATTTCGATCGTCTTTGAGGCGGGTACCGACCCGGACGTGGCGGCGGTGGATGTGCAAAACCGGGTGAACAAGATGATGGGCGAGCTGCCCGAGGAAGTCATCAAGGCCGGGGTCCAGATCGCCAAGGAGGAGAAGGCCATGCTGATGTACCTCGATGTCACCAGCACCAATACTGAACTCGATGAGATGTTTCTGTACAACTTCGCCGACATCAACATTCTCACCGAACTGAAGCGGATCGAGGGTGTGGGCTTTGCGAGGATCATCGGCGTCAAGGAATACGCCATGCGAATCTGGCTCAAACCGGACAAAATGCTGGCCTACAACATCTCGACGGAGGACGTACTGCTCGCCTTGAAAGAGCAGAATGTGGAGGCCGCGCCTGGCAAGGTGGGGGAAAGCTCGGACAAGACCGAGCCACACCTGCAGTATGTCGTACGTTATGCAGGCAAATACCGGAACCAGGAAGATTATGAAAAGATCCCCATCCGCTCGAATGACGAGGGGCAGGTGCTGCGCATCAAGGACATCGCCCAGGTCGAATTCAGCACCCTTTACTTCGATGTGGAGACCCGGTTCAATGGCAGGCCCACGGCGGCGCTGCTGCTGAAGCAGCTGCCCGGCTCCAACGCCAACGAAGTCATCGCCAGCATCAAGCAGCGCATGGCTGAGATCAAAGAGGCCGCGTTCCTCAAGGGCATGGACTATGAGATCAGCTATGATGTGTCGCGCTTTCTTGACGCCTCGCTGCATGAGGTGATGCGGACGCTGGCGGAGGCCTTCCTGCTGGTGTCAGTAGTGACGTTTATTTTCCTGCAGGACTGGCGCTCCACTTTGATCCCGGTCATTGCCGTGCCGGTGTCACTGGTCGGCACCTTCTTCTTCATGCAGTTGTTGGGCTTCTCGCTGAACCTGATCACGCTGCTGGCTCTGGTGCTGGCGATCGGCATCGTGGTGGATGGTGCCATCGTGGTGGTGGAGGCGGTACATGCCAAGATGGAAAGCACGGGTGCAGGGCCGCGCCAGGCCACGGAAGAAGCGATGGGAGAGATCGGCGGTGCCATCATCGCGATCACACTGGTGATGGCCGCCGTCTTTGTGCCTGCCTCCTTCATGTCCGGCCCCTCGGGTATTTTCTACCAGCAGTTCTCCCTCACCATGGCGATTGCGATCGTGCTCTCAGGCTTGGTCGCCCTCACGCTGACACCCGCACTGTGCGCGTTGATGTTAAAAAACACGCATCACGCGCCGAAGAGCAAGAGTCTGCTGAATCGCTTCTTTGGCGTCTTCAACAAGAGCTACGACAAAGTTTCGAGCGTTTACAATCGGTGGATCTCAGCGCTGGCCAGCAGGCGCACGGTGAGCTGGCTCATCCTTGCGGGGTTCTGCGTCCTCATGGTGCTCACAGGCGGCAGGCTGCCGTCTGGCTTTATTCCGAATGAAGACCAAGGCGGGTTTTACGTCGGCATCACCACTCCGGCAGGTTCCACGCTGGAGCGCACCAAAGCAGTGGTCGATGAGATCCAGCATTGCTGCGAAGGCATCCCTGCCATCGCTTCGATCTCAACGCTGTCTGGCACCAACATCATCACCGACGCCAGCGGCCCGACTTATGGCGCCTGCCTGATCAATCTGACCGAGTGGCACGTGCGCAAGGAATCGGTCAAGGAGGTGATGGATGAACTCCTCCGTAAAACCCGGCACATCAAGGATGCCGAGATCGAGCTGTTCTCACCGCCCGCCGTGCCTGGCTACGGCAATGCGAGCGGCTTTGAGCTGCGCCTGCTGGACCGCACCGGAACGAGCGATTTCAAAAACATGGAAATCGTGACCGACAAGTTCCTCGACGATTTGCAGGCGCGTCCTGAGATCGCAAATGCCTTCACCAGTTTCGACGCCAGCTTCCCGCAATATCTCGTGCATGTGGACAGCGACATTGCAGCGCAAAAAGGAGTCACCGCCAACAATGTGATGAGCGCCCTGCAGACCATGCTGGGCGGCAAGTATGCGACCAATTTCATCCGCTTCGGGCAGTTGTACAAGGTCATGGTACAGGCGCTGCCGGAGTACCGCGCACGACCGGAGGACATTCTGAAACTGCATGTCAAAAATGAAACCGGGGAGATGGTGCAGCTGGACACCTTTGTGAAGTTGGAAAAAGTCTATGGGGTGGATCAGGTGACCCGCCACAACATGTTCACTTCGGCGGAGATCAATGGCGAGCCCGCCATCGGAGTCAGCAGTGGCGCGGCGATCAAAGCCATCCAGGAAACAGCCAAGGAAAAGCTGCCGAAGGGCTTTGGCATCGACTGGGCGGGCATCACGCGGGATCAGATTCTCGCGGGGAATCAGGCGGTGGTTGTCCTCATCATCTGCCTCGCGTTTGTGTATCTGTTGCTCGCCGCGCAGTATGAAAGCTTCCTGCTGCCCATGCCCGTCATCCTTTCACTGCCCACGGGTTTGCTAGGAGCGTTTGTCTTTCTGCTGTGGATGGGTCTTGAAAACAACATCTATGCGCAGGTGTCCATGATCATGCTGATCGGCCTGCTGGGGAAAAATGCGATTCTGGTGGTGGAGTTTGCCATCCAGCGGCAGCGCGAAGGCCTCACCCCGCTGCAGGCGGCTGTTGAGAGTGCCACTTCACGCCTGCGCCCCATTCTGATGACATCACTTGCTTTTGTCGCCGGATTGAGCCCGCTCATGTCGGCATCCGGAGTGGGTGCGGCCGGCAACAGGACCATCGGTGCTTCGGCGGTGGGCGGCATGATCTTCGGCACCGTGTTTGGCATGCTGATCATTCCGGGGCTCTACGTCATTTTTGCCTCCTTCACTTCAACCCCCAAACCATCCAAGGAACCGGAACATGCGTGAGACCCTGCATCTGAACTGGCCATTCCTGAGCGCCTGCCTTTCGTTCATGACGCTGTTTTTCACCAGCTGTGAAGATCTGCGCCGCCACGGCAAAAAAACGGAGCAGGCACCGGAAAAAACCGCCTCATTCACCGGAGTCAGCCAGTGGAAAAAACACTTCACCGACCCCAAATTGCAGGCCCTCACCGAGCAGGCGCTGAACAACAACCGCGATCTCAAAATCGCGCTCCAGCGCATCGAGATGGCGAAGGCTCAAATCACCGCCGCACGCGGTATGCTGGCCCCCAAGGTCTCGGGCGTGGCTGGTGCGGGCATACAACGTTTTGGCCTCTACACCATGGACGGTGCCGGCAACAGCACCACGCCCATCTATGACGGGCGCATCGTCCCGCGGGATGTCCAGGACTACACGGTCGGTTTGCAGACGAGCTGGGAAATTGATCTCTGGGGAAAACTGCGGAGCAAAAAAGCCTCCGCCACCTCACGCCTGCTCGCCAGCGTGGAAGGAAGGAATTTGGTGCAGACCCATTTGATCGCCGACATGGCCACCGCCTACTACGAACTGCTGGCGCTGGATGCTGAGATCACCAACATCGATGAGACCATCAAAATCCAGCGTGATGCGCTGGAGACGGTGCAGACCCAAAAACAGGCGGGATCCGCCAATGAACTGGCCGTGCAGCAGTTCGAGGCGCTGTTGTTCAACCTTCAGGGCATGCGTCTGGATACGCAGCAGCGCATCGTGGAGCAGGAAGGCATCATCTGCACCCTGCTGGGCGATCCGCAGCGGCCCATCGCACGCAACCGGGCTTCCCTGATGAACTCAATGCTGCCGCATTTGTCTTCGAGTGTGCCGGCTGACATGCTCAAAAACCGGCCTGACATCCGCCGGGCGGAATTCGAACTGGCGGCGACTAAAGCCGATGTGAAGGCGGCCAAGGCTGCCTTCCTGCCTTCGGTGTCCATCAATGGTGTGCTGGGATTGCAGGCTTTCCAAAGCAACGTTTTGCTCAACATCCATTCCGCCACCTACTCGGCACTGGGCGGACTGGTGGCCCCGTTGATCAACCGCAAGGCGATCCAAGCCGAGTTTGATCATGCCAACGCCTCCCAATTGGAAGCGCTCAACACCTATCAGCAGTCCATCGTGAACGGCTACGTGGAGGTGCACAACCAGCTCGCCTTCATCCGTATTTTAAAGGATCTCCAGGCTTTGAAGACCAAGGAGGTGCACCTGCTGATCGAGTCCGTCGGCACCGCAGCAGACCTGTTTCGCACGCGGCGGGCCACCTACATCGAGGTGCTCAATGCGCAGCAAAATGCCCTGAAGGCGCGGCTGCAGCTGATCGGTGTGACCAAGCGTCAGTTTCAGGTTCAGGCCAACCTGTATCGTGCCCTGGGAGGAGGCTGACCGGGAGGGCCGCCAATTTCGTGCTTGGCGGCAGACAGGCGTTTTGATAGCCTCGTCTTACATCCCGAAAATGAACACTGCACTTGTCATCCGCATCTGCGTCATCACCCTCGTACTGCTCTTCATCGCTTTGATTTGGAGCTTCGTGAAAGATGCCGGAGACGGCATCAAGCTCGTCTTTGTGATTTTGCTGGGGCTGTCAGGCGGACTCCTGGCCGTGAAGTATTTCATCCCCTGGCTGGGAGATCTGATGGGAGAGGCTGTGTTTTCTTCCGGCGAGAAGGTGGAGCAGGATCAGATGACCAAAGCTGCAGCCCGCATCGCCCAAGGCGACTATCCGGGAGCGATCGAGCACTATGAAAAAATGCTCGAAGAGAAGCCGGACGATCCCTTCCCTGTGGCTGAAATCGCCAAGATTCATGCCGAGCGTCTGCGGGATCCGCAGACGGCATTGAAAGTACTGGAAGAGCATCTGCAGAGCAAGGACTGGCCGGTCGATGATGCCGCCTTCATCATGTTTCGCATTGCTGACGTGCATCTGACACACCGGCATGATTTTGAAGCAGCGCGCGACATGCTTGAGCAAATCATTGGAAACTTCCCGAACACCCGCCACAGCGCCAATGCGCACCACCGCATCAGCGAACTCGAACAAATGCAGTTCAAGCTGCTGATGGAGCAGCGTTCCAAGGCGGGAGCCGCCAGCGCATAGAAGGCCTGATCGTTTCAACACCAGCAGCCGATGCTCGAGAAGCTCCAGCTTTGGACCCGGGCCAATCCGCTGCTGACACTGGCGCTTGCGGCCGTCAGTGGCATCATTGCCGCTGAAATGGGGTGGCTGCCCGCGCACGGCGGGTGGTTTCTTCCGGTCACCACGACACTGCTTGGTGTGGCGCTCTTCAGCGGGCGCGCATGGCTGCTGATTCCAGGTGCCACGCTGGTCTTCGCCTTCATCCATGCAGCACGCACAGACGAAACATTCCGTCATCCGCTGCGCCTGGAACTCCAGCAGCAGGACAAGCCGGTGCCAGCGACGATTCGCGGCAGCCTGCTGCCGGAATTCGACACCTCGCTGGACGAGCGCACCCATGCACTCTGCACCACGCAGAAGATCGAGATTCCAGCAGCAGGGAACGTGACTGAACAAACCACCACGCTGCTGGTGCGGCTGCCCAAAGGCGTGCGTTTTCCAGGGGCTGGCGTGTTTGAACTCCGTGGCAGCATTTACCTGCCGCGCACCGCATCCAATCCAGGCACCTTTGATCCGCAGGTGTACTCCCTGCGCATGGGTCGCGTGGCCCGTTTTGACATCGACCACATGCAGCGCCTCAGCGGCAGTGGTGAGGAATGGTGGTGCGCCTTTTTGGAGCGTGCGGAAGATTGCAGGCGCTGGATCAGCAGGCAACTCGTCCAGGATCTCGAAGAAGACCCACAAACCGTCGCCGTGCTCCGCGCCATGGCCCTGGGAGTGTCTGCCGAGGCGGATGATGAAATCGAAGATGCGTTTCGCAACAGCGGCACACTGCATGTGTTTGCAGTCAGCGGTCTGCATGTGGGCCTCCTCGGAGTCATCGTGCTGGCGCTGTTGCGGCAGATCGGAACACCACGCGGCTTGTCGCTGTGGTTGGTGATTTTTATCGTGTTTGCCTATGCGTTCGTCACCGGCTGGCGGCCTTCGGCGGCACGGGCGGCATTCATGGTGGCCATTTACATGAGCGCCGCGCTGATGGATCGCGAATCGTCCCTGCAAAACAGCCTCGGCGCCGCAGCTCTGTTGCTGCTGGCCACGGATTCTCATCAGCTTTTCATGCCGGGGTTTCAACTGTCCTTCGGTGTGTTGTGGCTAAGCACCATTGGCTCCGCGCCCCTGCTGAAAAGACTGCTGCCATTCACCCGGATCGATCCCTTTTTGCCACCGCAGCTCGCCAGCTGGCGGCAGCGCACCTGGAGCCAATGCCGCCTGTGGTTCGCGACCACTTTGAGTGTATCTTTTGCCGCATGGATCGGCAGTCTGCCGTTCATCCTCGGGCATTTTCAATCGATCACTCCGGTGGCGGTGATTGCCAATTGCGTGCTCGTTCCGCTGTCGTCCCTGTGTCTAGGTGCCACCTGCTTGAGTCTCAGCGCAGCCGCGCTGCATTTGACGGGCGCTCAAATCATCTTCAACAACGTCAATTGGGCGCTGGCGAAGGCGATGATCGCCAGTGCCATGTGGTTTGCCGGACTCCCCGGTGCGAATTTTCATTTTCAACCCGGCACGTCGCTCACCCCTGCCCCCGCCGTCTGGCACATGCTGGAACTTCCCCATGGTGGCGCGGCGAATCATCTGCGCATCGGCAAGATCCACTGGCTGTTTGATACCGGCAGTGAAGCCAGTTTCCGCCGCGTGCTGCGTCCGTATCTGCATTCCAACGGCGTGGATGCTCTCGCGGGCGTGTTCCTGAGTCATAACGACGCCGACCACATCGGTTCCGTCGGGCAGGTCATCACGACGTTTGATGCGCCCATGCTGTTTTGCAGCACCCAGGAGCCGGGGCGGCGTGACTCCACACGCTCCGCACTGCGACGCCTGCTCGATGAACCCCACCCGCCATCGCTGCGCAAACTGCATGTCGATGAACGAGTCACTCTCTCCGACGCCAAGGATTTCCAGATTGAAGCCCGGGTGCTGTACCCAACGCAGCAGGTGCAAAACGACCGAGCAGATGATCGTGCCATGGTGCTGATGGTTCAGCTCGGCCCCTGGCGCGTGCTATGGCTGAGCGACACCGGCTGGCACGCTGAAAAAGCTCTCTGCTCCAGCTCTGAGGATTTGCACTGCGATGTGCTAATCCGCAGTCAGCATGAAGTGGATCTCTCCACGAGCGCTGAATTCCTTCTCAAGGCCCGGCCGCAGATCATTCTCTGCGGGAGTGATGCGTGTGCCGTCGAAACAGCCCTTCCCGATCCACTGGTTCAACGGGCCAAAGCACAAAACATTCCGCTGCTGGACACTTGGAGCACAGGCAGCATCGACCTGCAGTTTCACCAAGATGAACTTCGCATCGTCACCAACCGCAGCAAGCAGCGGTTGGTGCTGAAACCGCGCTGAGGCAAAAGCGCTTCTTCCGAGACTACGGCTCCGCTTCCGGCCTGGCTCCAAGCCGGGCAATGATATCGCCCATCTTGTTGTTGCGGATGACTTCGAGCTTCACCTCGCTGCCGGGGGGCTGGGTGCGGATGATCTGCAGCAAATCTGCCGGAGAGCGGAAGGCCATGCCTTGAAACTTCGTCACCACATCTCCCTGGCGCAGCCCCGCTTCAGCCGCAGGTGATTTGTTTCCGATGTCCGTCACCAGCGCACCGCGACGTGAGGTGCCCCACACGGGGTCGATCTCCACCGGTTCGCTGCTGACTTCGAGGCCGAGGTAGCCCTTGCCTGTTGAGCTGGTCACACCATTCGCCTGCTTCGCACTTTCCTTGAGCTTGGCCTGAATGTCGTCCACCACCATTTTGGCTTCATTGGATGGAACGGCGAGTCCCACCCCCTGCCAGGCGCTCACGCTCGCATCCCCACGATAAATGGCGACGTTGATGCCAAGAATCTCGCCGCGAATATTCACCAGCGGCCCCCCGGAGTTGCCGGGATTGATCACGGTGTCTGTTTGCAGGTAGTCAAACTGACTGTCGCTGAGATGGCGGTCACGCGCACTGATGATGCCCTGAGTCACCGTGCCGCTGAGACCGAAAGGATTGCCCACGGCAAGCACGATCTGCCCCACCCGGGCATCATCTGAATTGGCAAAACTCAAAGCAGGAAAATCGAGACGCGGACTGTCGATTTTCAGCAGGGCGATGTCCCGCTCTTTGTTGAATCCCAGAATGAGCGTCGGATAACTTTTATTGGCATTCGTGGTGATCTGGATGTCCGCCGCCTGTACGCCTTCGATGACGTGGTAATTGGTGACCACATGCCCCTCTTTGCTGATGATCACCCCGGAGCCGAGACTGGGCACGACCTGATCACGCGGGCCGACGAAGCCATAGTAGGAATGCCAGCTACTCTTTCCGGGGCGCACCGTCTTGGTGGTGACACTGACCACGGAGGGCAGCACGGTGGCGGAAATTTTGGAAAACTCGTCATTCAACCGGCTGAGCATGGGCACCTCTTCTGGCGCGATTTTGGGCTTTTTCGGTGGCGTGAGCGCCGTGGGTCCCGGCTTCTCACCCTTCAACAGATTGAGCACCCCATAGCCCTCCCGCCCGTGACGCCACCACGCAAACAGCAGCGCGGCCAGCACGAACACGGAAAGGGCAAAAAGCAGACGACGGAGGTTTTCCATGCGGTACCAATGCGCCAACGGCCGCGAACTTCAAAGTTCAATGTTATGCGCCTCTTTCCCGCCTGGGCCATCAGGCCGCCTGCTTCGGACAGAGGATCACGAGCTTCTGGCGGGAGATCGGCTGAGGTTCGGCAGGCTCGTTGAGTGCACGGTTCACGGCACTCTTGATCTCTTCGGGCTCAAAGGGTTTGGTCACATAGTCAGAGACACCTCGCCGCACTGCGGTCACAATGTCGCGGGTCTCCGAGCAGGCGGAAACCATGACGTAGCGGGTCTTGGGCGAAGCCTCACGCGCATCACGGATCATGTCGAGTCCATCGATCTCGCCCAGCCGACGGTCCACCAGAGCCAAATCTGGAGCCATCTCGCGGATCGCCTCCAGCCCGGCACGACCGTTGTCGAAAGCCATCACCTCATGCCCTTCAGCCCGACAAAGGGAGGCAAGAAGCTTCAGCACAGGTGGATGATCTTCAATAACAACAATATTTGCCATATTGAATCTAATTGTAGCATTCAGCTTTGGATCGGCAAGGCCCATGTAAGAAACTTGTAATGCTATACCACCCTCAGCGGCTTCCCGTTTGCGTCGTGGCGGCAATCCGGCATTCTAACCGCCCGCCATGTCTTCCCCCCTGCTCCGCTACTGCCCCGACCTCTACAATTACCAACGCCGCGAAACACGCCCCGTTTTGGTTGGAAACGTCCAGATCGGTGGCGGCGCGCCCGTGGTGGTGCAGAGCATGCTCACCAGTGACACACGTGACGCCGAGGCCTGCGTGAAGGAAGCACTCGGCCTCGCCGAAGCCGGCTGCCAGATCGTCCGCGTCACCGCTCAGACCCGCATCATCGCCGAAAATTTGCAACACATCCGTGATGGCATCCGTGCCGCCGGTTGTGATGTCCCGCTGGTGGCCGACATCCATTTCAAGCCTGACGCCGCCATGGAAGCGGTGAAGTGGGTCGAAAAGGTCCGCGTGAACCCCGGCAACTACGCCGACAAGAAGAAGTTTGCCGTCAAAGAATACACCGATGACGAGTACGCCGCCGAAGTGGCCTACATGGAGGAGCAGTTCGTGCCGCTGGTGAAGGATTGCATCCGCCTGGGCCGAGCCATGCGGATCGGCACCAATCACGGATCTTTGAGCGATCGCATCATGAACCGCCATGGCGACACCCCGCTCGGCATGGTCGAGAGCGCCCTCGAGTTCGCCCGCATCGCCCGTGCGCAGGGCTACCACAATTTCCTTTTCTCGATGAAGGCCAGCAATCCGAAGGTCATGATCGAGGCCTATCGCCTACTTGTCGCGCATCTCAATCAACTAGGCTCCGACTGGAACTACCCCATCCACCTCGGCGTCACCGAAGCGGGCGATGGTGAAGACGGCCGCATCAAGAGCGCCATCGGCATTGGCTCGCTGCTGGCCGACGGCATCGGTGACACCGTGCGCGTCTCACTGACCGAAGACGCCATCTTCGAGATCCCCGTGGCACAGCAGCTCGTGAAGCCCTACAACGAGGGGCTTCCTGCACAGTTCGAGCACATCTCCAATGCACCACAGGTCAGCTACGATCCCTTCGACTACGTGCGCCGCGAGACCGAAGTGCTCACCATCAAAGGCGTCAAAGCCGGCGGCCATGAAACCGTCCCCGTCTTCACCACGCGCAAGAAATGGGACGCCGTCGCTCACAAGATCGACAAGCTGGGAGATTACAAACCCGAAGTCGTCATCGAAGACAGCGGCGTGGTCGAGATCGACCCGCGTGACGATGCCGCCATCGCCAGTCTCTTCGAAAGCACCGAGGCAAAGCTCGTGACCATCAAGGACGGACTCAAGCTGCCCGTCATCGCGGCGTATCGCCTGCTCGCCGCCAAATTGCAGCCACGTCATTCGATCCTGCTCAAAGACACACTGCAGGCCGCTGGCAGCGATGACTTCACCGAGAACCTCCTCGTTGCCGCCACGAATATCGGCTCGCTGCTGTGCGATGGCATTGGCGACGCGGTGATCGTGAATGGCGAAGAAGCGCCAGGCCAGGCCCTGCGCATCAGCTACAACATCCTGCAGGCCGCCGGCGTCCGCATTTTCAAGACCGACTACGTCGCCTGCCCCAGCTGCGGCCGCACGCTCTTCAACCTGCAAACCACCACGCAGAAAATCCGCGCCGCCACGGGTCATCTCAAAGGCGTGCGCATCGCCGTCATGGGCTGCATCGTCAACGGCCCCGGAGAAATGGCCGACGCCGACTTCGGCTACGTCGGTGGCGCCCCAGAGAAGATCAATCTCTACGTCGGCAAGACCGCCGTGAAGTTCAACATCCCCGAAGGCGAAGCCGTCGAGCGTCTCATCGACCTCATCAAGGAGCACGGCCGCTGGTTTGATGCGCCACCCGCCATCGCCTGACCGCCTCCGCATTTGACTCAAACGCGAACTCATTCAACGGCACTTCATCCAGCGGACAGATCAGGAACTCCGATACCTCCGAAGCCTGCATCACGACATTGTTGAAGTCCGGCACGCGGGCGATGTAGCAGAGATCCAGCGTGGGCCAGGTGTAGCCTTGAAACAGGTAGCGATTGTTGAGCGTGCAGAGGTAGGTGAATGCACTCGCCGGCAGTTCAATGCCCACCTCTTCATGCGTTTCACGCGCAGCAGCCATCTCGCCGCTTTCTTCAGGCTCGATGACACCGCCTGGCAGACCGAGCAGGCCGAAGCCGGGTTCATGCGCGCGACGGATAATGAGAATACGATCCTGCGCATCAAGAAGCAGGGCCACGGCTGCGGGAATCGGCGTGATGAAATGACGGAAGCCGCAGGCGACACAGACAAACTCACGGTCACTCTTTGAGATCCAGTCGTCCTTGCCGCAGTCGCTGCAAAATTTGAAGGGGGATTCAGCCATGGGGCTTTCCCTGCCGCCGATGCGCGCGCCATGCCAGCAGAAACACCAGCGCGCAGGCGGCTTTCAGTACAAACAGCCACCAGGGCTCCCACCACGCACCCGTTTGCACCTCGATGAGATCAGAGACACCAAAGCACGCAAAGGCCACGGGCAGCAGCCAGCGCCAGGGTCGTTTCATCCGCAGTCGAACGGCCAGCACGAGAGCGATGGTGAACCACAGCCCGGCTTCAGCGTAGTTAAACACGGCATGCAGTGAAAGCGGGACCTCTTCGTTCATGCATGAACATTCCCCGCCAAACTCTCCCGGGCAAGATCAGGCCAGATGATAATTCTTGATAACGCTTCTTGGCTTGGATGACATGATTTGTCAGAATTCACGTTAATTCTGACCATGAGTACCAACCTGCTTCAGTCCTGGCTGCGCCTTCCCAATGGGGAGCGTCATGATCTGAACGGCACCTGCTCCATCGGCCGTGCACCGGACAATTCCATCCCAGTGGCCGACAGCGAAGTCTCCCGCCGCCACGCCATCATCCAGGCGCAGGGTGAGCACGAATACTGGCTGGTCGATCTCGGCAGCGCGAACGGCACCTATGTCAACGGCCGCCGCATTTCACAGTCGGTGCGCCTGCACAACGGGGACATCATCCGCGTCGCCAGCAACGAACTGGAATTTTCCTCCGAGATCCTCAGCGCCATGCATCCGGTGGGCCAGCAGGTCATGGCCTCGACGATGATCCACATCCGCCAGGCGCAGTGCTGGCTCATGGTGGCAGACATCATCGGCTCCACCCTGCTCTCACAAACACTCCCCGGTGCGCAGTTCCCGCGCATGACGGGCAGCTGGTTCAAGAACTGCCGTCAGATCATCGACGAATGTGGCGGCCACATGTCGAAATATCTGGGTGACGGATTTTTCTGCTACTGGGACGACACCGAAGACAGCGCCATCCAAGTGCGTCAGGCCGTGTCCAAGCTGTATGAAGCACAGCTGGCCGCAAATCCGCCTTTCCGTCTGGTTCTGCATTTCGGGGCTGCCATGCTCGGCACCGTGCCGACGATGAACGAGCTCAATCTGCACGGCCCCGAGGTGAACTTCGTCTTCCGTGTGGAAAAAGTGGCCGCAGTGCAGAAGCAAAACATCCTCTTCACCGAAGCCGCCGTGAAACGCATGGTGGCGGAGCAGGAAGTCCGACTTGTGTGTGAATGCGCCGTGGAAGGCTTTTCGAAGACCTACCCCTTTTACACGCTGGTCGCATGAAACGACCAGCACGCTTGATCAATCCACCGCACTCGCCGTGCCATCAGCCTGCTCCGGCTCAGACGGCAGCAGCATCGCCACAGCGGCGGAGGGGATGAAGAGGAAACCGGCATACAGCAGCGCCGTGCGGAAGTCTCCGACCTTCACAAAGATGCCAAAGAACACTGTGCCACCTGCAGCGACGATGCGTCCGATGTTGTAGCAGAAGCCGGAGCCGGTGGTGCGCAGCAGCACGGGGAAGAGCGGCGGCAGGCACATGGTGAAGAGGCCAAACACTCCCTGACAGGCACCAATGATAGCAAACTGCCATTTCGTGGCCTCCCAGCTCCACACCTGCGAGAAGGAGAGGTACATGATGGCGAAGTAGGCCAGCATCATGCCCACGATGGTATTGCGATAACCAAAGATCTTCGCCAGACCGCCGTTGATGAAATTGCCAATCAGCGAGCCAAACATGATCCACATCAGCGCCGTAACGACCGCAGCATCCTTACCGGATTTGTCGAGCGAAGCGACTTCAGCGAGACTCAGCACGTGCTTCTGCTGCCAGAACAAGAAGGTCCAGTGCGCAGTCAAAGACACGGCGCAGATGAGCATCACACGCCACGTCACACTGCGCACGGCGGGGCTGAAGAGATCACCGATCTTGGGCACTGGCTGGCCTTCGCGCGCCTGCGTCCACTCCTCGGTCTCAGGCACCGCTTTGCGAATCCACAGCGTGATCAACGCTGGTAGAATGCCGATGAGGAAGATGTAGCGCGGCTCCCGACCTGCGAGCAGGTAGCCCGCGAGACAGGCGAGCAGCACGCCGCAGTTCACCGCGCTTTGCAGCGTGGCGGCAATCCATGGGCGCCATTTCTTCGGCCACGTTTCCGACAGCAACGAAGCGCCCACCGCCCACTCACCGCCGATACCCAGCGCCGCAAGGAAACGGAAGATCATGAGATGCCACCAGGTCTGCGCAAAGAACGACAGGCCCGTGAAGCATGCATAGGTCAGAATGGTGAGCGTCAGCGCCCGGCTGCGGCCCAGCACATCGCCAATGCGGCCAAAGAACGCCCCGCCGACCGCCCAGCCGACCAGGAACGCGGCCTGGATGATGGACCCATGCATGCCGACCGTGGGATTGTCCTCCGGCACCAGCATGAGCTGCGCCACGAAGGCCGTCGCGACCAGCGTGTAGAGGTGCATGTCGAGGCCGTCAAACATCCAGCCCAGCCATGCGGCGAGTCCGGAACGGCGTTGTTGCGGCGACAGATCGCGAAGACGGGTGATGTCAGAAGTGGCTGGTTGGCTCATGCGGGCGCGAGTCTTTCGCAGCCGGGCCGGAATGGCAAGCACGGATCACCGGCTCTTCGCCAGCTTGTTGTACTTCTCCACCAGGTCGTTGAACTCCCTCGTGCGGGCATTGAGCTTGGAAATTGCGTCATTGCGCTCTTCAACCAGCTGCTTGAGCAGCTCGTTCTGCTTTTCCATCGCGCTGTTCTGCGTGGTGACGACGCTGTTGTGACTTTTGATCGCCTCCGCTCCTTTGCCAAAGGCGAGTTGGGTGGCCTCTAGGCCGCGCTGCATCTGCATCACCTCGCGCATGTAGATGGCGATGGTAATGCCGCGCGCGACGGAGTCAGCCGAGAGATCTCGGTACTCGCGGGACACCTCAACCAGCCGGGCCTCCACTTCAGCGCGCAATTCCGTCAGGCGGGC
>NZ_JBIPNG010000486.1:0-4891 GCF_044373815.1 Prosthecobacter sp.
AGATCCTGTCTGGGGGTGGTTTGATACCGTGATACCAAACCCGGATCAGAGCCCAATGGCACCGGTTTGGCACCTCATTCGCCCGTGACCCTGGCGGCAGGATCACAGGCTCATGAGCCTGGGTTGATCCTGCGGTGATCCTAATTCCCAGCCCGGCGACGGGGGTTGAAACCTGAGCCATCATACCACTCCATGCCACGTGATGCTTCCAGCGGCATTGAAAACACCCACAGGGGGCTTTGTTTCTTTACCCGTTGGTGTACCCTCTGATGTCAGGCTCACAGGCTCACTACCTATATATAGGTAGTGAGCCTGTGAGCCTGATAGGATCAGGATCAAATGAGGCTCATGAGCCTGTTTTGAGCCTGACCCTGGAGCGCCGCCAACTTCGGGGCATGGCGCTTGAGTGCCGGTGAGGCAAGGACACGCTGATCGACGGGCATGAGTGCCCATCGTACTCAAGGGGCTGCGACCACTTTCTTGCCGATGCAGTACAGCTTGTCCTGCGAGCGGATGAAGAGGCAGCCATCGCTCACGGCGACGCTGGCGCGCACGCTGGCGGCGTTGCCGTTGGGCTTGGAACCGTTGCCCATTTCATTCATGGAGAGAAGTTCAAAGGCGTCACTGTTGGCTTTGGCCACATAGACTTCGCCCCAGAAGTTGATGCAGTACACTTTGTCATCCACCACGGTCGGGCTGCTTTCAAACTTGGTCTTGCCGCCGAGTTCGCCGGTCCACACGACCTTGCCGGTCTTGGGCTCCAGGCAGCTCAGGGTTTTCTTGCCGCCGTCGAGGACGTAGAATTTGCCCTTGTAGAAGGCAGGCGTGGGCACGTCGCTGGTCACACCTTTGGGCTCCGTCTGCCACACGGGCTTGGTCTCGCCTTTGGAATCCAGCGGCATGGCGAAGATGGGGGAATTCTTGGGAGCGCAGACGATGGCCATGCCTTCGCCGGTCACAGGGGAGGGGACGAGGCGGAAGAACTTGTTGTAGCCTTCGCCCGGTGGGTTCCAAGTGGCGATGCGGGAGAGTTCCTTGCCGGTGGCGGCGTCGTGGATGGTCAGGGTGTCACCACCGGAGATGAGCATGAGGCGCTTGCCCTTGGAAGTGGCGAAAATAGGGCTGCTGAAAGCTTCCAGCGATTCCGTGCTGCCGAGGCTGGGGCGGATGTGCTTCCAGAGGTCCTTCCCGGTGGCGGGATCGATGGCGAGGATGTAGCTGCTCATGTCCTTGCCTGCGGTGCCTTTTTCAAACTTGTCCTGGAATTTGAAGGCTTCATTGCGCTGCAGCACTTGGATGTAGAGCTTGCCACCGTCGAGCGCGGGGCTGCTGCCGTAGGTCCACTGCGTGGCAAAGGCGCCGTGCGTTTCCTTGAAGTCGCGCTTCCAGACGATCTTGCCTTCAAAGTCGCACGCAGCGGCGATGGCATTGGCGAAGAGGAAATAAACGCGGTCACCGTCTGTGACAGCGGAAGGGCTGGCGAGGTTGCTCTTGTCGTCCCACTGAATCTCCGAGCCTTCGCTGATGGTGGTGCGCCACTTTTCCTTGCCGGTCTGCTTGTCGTAGCAGAGACCCACGAGTTTTTTCTCCGCATCAATCGGAGCGGTGATGAAGATGTTGTCGCCCCAGATGACGGGGACGGAGGCGGAGAGTCCCGGCACATCCGCTGCCCAGCGCACGCCTTCCGTGGGGCTGAACTTGGCCGGCAGGCCGGTCTCACCCGAAGAGCCGTCTTGATTCGGCCCACGCCAGCTCGGCCAGTTTTCGGCGAGAGCAGCAGAAGAGAAGGACAGGCAGGCGAGCAGGAGGGCGGCGGGCGATTTCATGGCGAAAGGGAGAGAAGCGAATACGCACTGGCATGTCGAGATGTTTTCGCGAATTGATCAACCGCTTTGAATTCGACCCACTGGCAAACGACCGTGCTCGCCCTCCTCGGCTTTGCCGCCGGGCTGGTGCTGCACCTGCGCTGGCATCCGCTGCGCAGGCATTTGTCAGACGCCTGGGACTGCCTGCGGCTGCGCCCGGCTTTGATCCTCCTGACCGCCGGGGCCCTGCTGCTGGCCGGGGTTTTTGGCGAGACATCGCATGCGCCCTATTCATTGTCCCAGCTCACCGACTGGCGAGAAATCATCCTGCCGCTGGCGCGTGATGCGCTGGCGCACATGGCCGCGCTGCCGCATGCGCTGATGCCGCCGTGGCCGCTGGCCTGTGGGGTGCCGCTGGTGCTCGTGTTTCTGACGATCCGCATCTGGCGCTGGCCCTACCGCTACGGTGAGCGCAGGCCCGGGCCGGAGCAGAAGTTTGGCCTGCTCATTGTAACGCTGCTGGCGTTTGCCTGGCTGGGGCTGGAGGCCTCCAGCGCGCGGCACATGCTGGCTGAAGGCGTGGAAACGCTGAAGCTGGGGCTGCGCTATGCCTTCACCGCCCTGGCTGCTGCGGGTGTGCAGGTGTGGCTGGTGCGCTTCGTCATGGCCTGGGAAAAGCCGCAGGACACGGAGGCCGGGGGCGATGCCGCTGCTGCGCTGGAGCATGCCTTTGCGCGCTGGCAGGGCGTGGCATTTCTCGCGGGATTTAATCTCCTGTGGATGAGTTGGCGCTGGTGGCAGCTCAATACGCCACAAAGTGTGGGCGCGTGGTGGTGGATCGAGCTTCTCCTCATCTTTGCGGCTCTGCCGGTCGCGGTGGCGGCGGTTTCCGGCCCGTTTTGGCATCAGGGAGCCGCTGCCTTGCGCATCCTGTGGCGTGCTGCCCTGCCTTTGCTCATGCTCGCCATCACCTCCCTCTTCATCTTTATTCTCGCGCTCTACACCGTGGAAATGGGGCGCGCTTTATGCGCTGAATCGCCATTTTGGCGCATCATCGAGCACCCCCTAAGTGCTTTGGTGCTTGCCATGCTCGATTGCTGGCTATTGCTAACGGCCCTACTTCTCATGCTGCGCTTTGGCTTTTCACGTTCCCCTTCCGCATGACCAGCGGCACGCTTTCTCCAGAACAGATCGTGCGGCGGGCGAAGTCGAACCTCGCTTTCGCGCTCGCCTGCCTGCCCAAGGAACGCCGCCGCGACATGATCGCGTTTTACGCCTTCTGCCGTGTGGTGGATGACATCGCAGACGACCCGAATGTCAGCGAAGCGGACAAGGAGAAGGAGCTCAACCACTGGAAGCACTGCGTGGAGCAGGGCCAGCCGCCGGGGCATCCCGTGCTGGATGAGATGCTCCTGCTGCCGGAGAAATACAGCTTCCCGCGTGCCTGGCTGTGCGAGATCATCGACGGCGTGGCCAGCGACATCACCAAGACGCGCTACGAGACCTTTGAGGAACTGCTGGGCTACTGCTACAAAGTCGCCAGCGTGGTCGGGCTGGTGAGCATCCAAATCTTCGGGCATCAAAATCCTGCCACCAAGGACTACGCCATCAATCTGGGCTACGCGCTGCAGTTCACGAACATCATCCGTGACGTGGGCCAGGATGCGCGGGACACCGGTCGTATCTACATCCCCCAGGCCGAGCTGCGGAAGTTCGGCGTGCTGGAAACTGAAATTCTGGACGCCCGCCCGAGCGAGCGCTTCATCAAGATGATGGACTTCCAGTATGCCCGTGCGCGCAGCTACTACGAAGCCGCCGAGAAGGCGCTGCCGCCGGAAGACCGTAAAAACATGGTCGCCTCCGAGATCATGGCCGCCATCTACTCGCGCATCCTCGAAAAGCTCAAGCGCGAGCGCTATCCCGTCTTCACCAAACGTTGCCGCCTCAGCAAACTGCACAAGGTGTGGATCCTCGGCAGCCATTTGATCAAGGCGCGCTTCAGTCGCTGAGGAGCGCGGACCTCCGAGTCCGCAGCATTGATTCGCTGCGCTCACCCTGTGGGCTCCCTGCGGTCGTCTATCTCGCCTCGCTCGGTTCCGCTAGCATAGACAGCGCCGAATCGTCCTCGCCACCTTATCTCTTTCTTCCCATTATCCTCGTGTTGGCGATGCTGGTCATGAAACACCACCCGCAGTGTGAAGGCGACCCGCTGCGGGCTCGGAGGCCCGCGCTCCTTGGGCGCTGTGACCTTGCGGTGCCGACCGATTTTCATTTTCAATACTTTTCTGATAGAAACCCCGCTTTTTGTGCGGCTTCTGCGTTCCCCAATTTCTCATGCGTTCTTTTGCCCTCCTGTTCCTCCTTGCCGTAGCCTCCATTGGCCACGCCGAAACCAAGCCGCTCAAAGCCCTCCTCATCGCCGGTGGCTGCTGCCATGATTATGCCAAGCAGCACATCATCCTGAGCCAGGGCATTCAGGCGCGGGCGAATGTGCAGGTGGATGTGGTCTGGACGGATGACAAGTCCGTCACCCCGCCGCTGCCGATCTATGACAATCCGGACTGGGCCAAGGGCTACGACATCATCATCCATGACGAATGCGCCGCCGGTGTGAAGGACATGGCGCTGGTGAAGCGCATCCTCGATGTGCACCAGACCATCCCAGCCGTGCACCTGCACTGCGCCATGCACAGCTTCCGCACCGGCACGGATATGTGGTTCAAGCACCTCGGCATCCAGTCCGCCTCGCACGGCCCGCAGGAGCCGATCGCCATCACGTTTGTGGACAAGGATCACCCGATCACCAAGCCGCTCGCCGACTGGACCACCATCAAAGAAGAGCTCTACAACAACGTGAACATCTTCGACGGCCATCCGCTGGCCATGGGCAAGCAGGTCGTCAAAGGCAAGGACGTGGATTACGTGGTGGCCTGGACGAACGAGAAAGTGGGAGCACGGAGCTTCAGCACCACCATCGGCCACAACAACGACACCGTGGCCGATGCGCGCTACCTCGACCTCGTGACACGCGGCCTGCTCTGGGCCATGAACAAGCTCACGCCGGAGTATCTGACGCCGTTCAAGGG
>NZ_JBIPNG010000487.1:0-4885 GCF_044373815.1 Prosthecobacter sp.
CACGCCGGTAGTCGAAGGCATAGTGGACTTGCTGTTGCGACTGAGAAAGGCACCAAAGCGTGACAGGGAGAGCCCCTGCCCTCCCTGTTCCACACCAGCGCTGGCTTCTCTTATGGCAGACGGTCGAACACCTTGATGGATTCCGCCTGATCATCCATATCTCCAAGGTTGGAGGTCGTCGTGTTGGGGCCGATGACGATGCTGGTATCTTTGAAGTCCTTGTCCTTGTAGAGGACAAGCCAGCAGCCAGGTCCGGTTTGCACACTGCCTATCGTGTTGTCCCAGTCGCGCCCCTTCAAGTGCTTGAGGGATGAGTAGGATGACGGGCCTTGAACTTGCACCACCTCGCCACGGAATCCCGAGTGTTCGTAGATGTTCGCGTAGCAGTTGGGATTGTAGTACGCGGGGGAGGTGTTGGGCAGATGTCCCGCGCAACTCGCCAGGGTCAGCAGTCCAATTAGAGTAATAATAGTTTGATGCAGTTTCATGGTCTTGGGGGGGTAGGTTTCCTTCACTGTCCTTATCGGCTGGCTGCATTCACGTGGATGGGTAAAATTCCCCCTGCACCACTCCGCAGGCGTCCGTTGATGATTGATCTGTCCGCTCATGCGGTGGTTTACGAAACAACGGCATGCCCAAACAACTCACCATCGACCTGGCACGCCGCGACCAGCGGGAAGGAAAATCGGCCTCGACCTAGGCAGGCGAGTTCGTGCGCGAAGAAATTGAATTGATTCGCAAAGGCGCCCACGGTGTACGCTCCACCAAACAAGCCATTGCCATCGGCCTCTCCAAGGCACGGCGTGCAGGCGTCAAACTGCCACCTCCAAAAGCTGGCAAGGCATCCGAGAAGACCCGTGAGAAAGCGCGGCGTGATTTGGAAAAATCCAGACAAGGCGGCGGCCAGCCCGTCTCCCGCAAACGCTCACGTGCAACGCTCGAAGCGTTGAAACGCGAAAGCAGGAAACCAGTCTCCAAAACCGCCCTCGCACAGCAGGCCCGTGCTGCGGCACGCAAGCGCACGCCCGCCGAACGCTCCGCCAGCGCCAAGAAAGCGGCACGCACTCGTGCCGCACGCAGCCGCTGATCAGCCCGGCACGCGTGCCTGATGCGCCATGAATGATCCCGCAACCACTCCACCCCCCTATGAATACCGAACCCACCCCGAAACCCGCCGAAATGTTTGTGCAGCGCCTGATCGATGATGCTGACACGATGGCCCGCAACGAACCTGCCAAAGCCATGGCCGCAGCCTTGGGCCTGGGACTCGTCCTGCATGCCCTGCCACTCGCTTCCTCGTCGCCAGTGTGACCGCCGTCACGCTCACTGTGCTGCGTCCCGCGCTGCTGACGCTCGACGTCGTCAAAGCCTTTGAACTCTGCTCCACCCCCACCAAAACCGAACCACTGCTGCCATGATCGATCCCTCTGTCATTCCACCCACCGACGAAGAAGTCCCTGTCACCCAGACCGCCCCACCCAAGCCCCTCAGCCAGATCGAAAGTCTGATTCGTCATCATCCTGTCGCTGCCGCCTTGACCACGCTCGGCTTCAGCTGCGCTGTCGGCATTGTCGCCCGGGGATTGCTGGCACCGCCATCCACGGCGAAGGATCGTGCGCTGCAGCCAGTCATCCCGCATGTGACCTAGAACGACCTCGATGAACCACCTTTCTACGCATGTTGAGATCAAGGGCTCTCTCACGTTTTCACAGGAACTGCTGCTGGAAGGCAGAGTGGAGGGGGACGTGTTCTCCACGGCTCCGCTCACCATCGGCGAGAAGGCCTTTGTCAAAGGCACGGTCAACACGCGCAGCGTCGTTATCTCCGGTCATGTGGAGGGAAACATCACTGTCCAGGAGCGCTGCCAGGTGAAATCCACCGCCACCATCCTTGGCAACATCACTGCCGCCACTTTCTCCATCGAGGCAGGGGCGATTTTTTGTGGTCATTCAAAAGTCCGGCCACCAGCGTCATCACCCAACCCTCCGCCGAACAAGCGCCCACGCACCGCCTGAACATGCCAGTCACTGCTCCGACGCCTTCTCTCCCCAATCCACTCAATGAGCGGCTGCGTCTTGCCGTGGTGGATGACCATGCCATCATCCGCAGTGTGTTTGTGACGCTCGTGGAAGACGCGCCGGATATGATCATGGCATGGACGGCATCCTCCCTGGCCGAGGAAGCGGACAAACTTCATTGGGGACATCCCGGATTTCCTAATGATCGATGTAGGAATGCCGGACGGCAATGGCTTTGATTTCACTAAGGAAACCTTGAGCCGTGTGCCGCACCTGCCCGTTTTGATCGTATCAGCCAAGGAGGATCACAGCTATGCGGGGCGTGCCGCCACCTGCGGTGCCAGAGGTTTCATTGCCAAGGAATCGTCTCTCGAGCAGTTGGTGGAGGCCGTGAACACCATCCAGCAGGGCGGCAATTGGTTCCCCGCCGCCGGGTAAAACACGGCACACACAACCGCTCAGGCGTTCGGCAGCGATTCTTAGATGATGCAAACCGAACTCGCAACTCTGGCACATCGTGCCGACCTGATTGATCTTGCGACCTTTGACAGCCCAAGGGCCGCGCAGCTCTTTTGTCAGCATTTGAGGGATCATGGAATTGAGACCACGGTCTATGACGAAGGAGACCTGCAAATGTTCGTGTTCCTGACCAAACCGGCGGCGAATCTGAAGGTTCAGGTGGAAGAAGAAGACTATGCCGAAGCCGTGACCTGCCTCATTGAATTTGAGAAGCAGAATCCGCAACTGCTGCCCTTCATCTATTCCTGTCCGGACTGCGGCTCCTTTGCAGTCGAATATCCGCAGCTCAGCCGAAAGTTCGTCACGCCGCTGTTCTTGGAATGGTTGAGCAATCTGGGGCTGTTTCCCAAACAGTGCTACTGCCGGAAGTGCCATTCCACGTGGACGAAGGCTCGCGTCTTCCAGATCAACCCACGGCACCTGGAATGGAATCCAGACATCTCCGTACCGCCCACCGCCTGACAGCAGATGCCTGGCGTTCGCAAACATCCCAATTCCCGCGCGCTATGAATCCTCACCAAATCCCCAGCTACCTGCACACCACTGAACTGGCGGCCGATGCCATGATCAGTGAAGGCGGTGCGCTCAAGCAGCCCTCCAGGCGAGACACTGAAGCAGTGTAAGCGCGTCTTACCAAGCCATGCGGCTGGCAATCCGCTTTATGGAGTGAATGGTTGCACAACCCTGCGGCCATGTTCTTGACGGGTTTTGCCACCGGCCTCGCAGTCTACCTGCTCGAACGCGCCAACTACCCGAACACGCGGGCATGACTGAATGGAAGACAAAGCAGGAGCGCGCCGCACTCTTCCAATTGAGCTCCGTGCTGCGGGGGCATTTTGTGTCCTGGCGACGCACGTTGGCCGCGTTCTTAGCCAGGCATCCGTTGCTCGGAAGAGTGAAACTAGTTGTGCAGATGTTCTGGGTGGCGGGACTGAAGTTTTTTAACATCGACGGCGAGCAGCGTGCGGCGGCATTCGCCTACTACGCATTTTTTGCGCTGTTTCCGCTCATCCTTCTTTTCGTCATCCTCGGTTCCCAAATCTGGGACCATGCCACCGTGGTGAATTACATCATCGACAATGTCGGGCAATACCTTCCCTTCAACGCCACGGACCGGCATACGGTGGATGCTGCCATCCGCACCATTGTCGATGCGCGTGGCAGCGTCAGTACTCTTGCCATGCTGGGGCTGGTCTGGAGCGCCTCACGCTTTTTCCACAGCATGGTTCGCGGAGTGAACGGCGCCTGGGACACGATTGAGTACCCCTGGTGGCAACTGCCGCTGCACAGCCTGATGCTGCTGGCCTTGGTGGCGAGCGCGCTTTTCATCGGGATGCTGGTGCCGCTGGTCCTGGAAAATCTCCGGCATACTCCGCTTCTGCCCATGGGGATGTTCAGCGGCCCGCTGGAGGTTGTGGTGCGGTGCGCTCCTTCGCTGGTGCTGTTTTACGGCCTGAGCGTTTTTTTCAAAATCTCGCCACGCAGGCGCACGCAGTTTTCTGAAGTCGCCTTCGCCGCCTTGCTCACGACCATCCTGCTGCAAGTCTGCCGTCATCTCTTTGAACACTATGTGTATGATCTGAGCAACTTCAACACGGTCTATGGCGCGTTCGCAGTGGTGATTGTCCTGCTGATGTGGATCTACCTCTCCGGGGTCATCATCATGTATGGCGGCTGTCTGTGCGCGGCCCAGGCCAGTGTGTTCGGCATTTCCCGGCGGCTTCCGGGACAGCGCAGCCGCCGTATCCTCGGGCATTGGGCACGCAGGAGGAAGTAGCTTCTTGCTGGCTGTTAATTTTGCCGCAGCCGAGTGATGAAATGCTGCAGCCGCTGCAACATGGGCGCTTTGACGACGCGTGCAGAACCGGCCAAAAACACCACGCGATAACCGTTCATGTGGTCCCATGCATCCTGGTTCCATTGGTCATCAAACACCAAAGTCTTGCCTTCCTCACAGAGAAACATTTGATTGGCCACCTGAAAGCGGAGTTCTTCACTCGGCTCAGACACGAGCCGGTCGCGATCCGAACGCAAAATGCCCGCCCAAGTGACTTGAAGAGAGGAAACTTTATGGGGGCGTGAGAATACGGCGGCAGCAGCCTTGGAAATCCTGCCGATCTGCTCTCCGGTCGTCGCGACAAGT
The DNA here is from genome assembly GCF_044373815.1 of Prosthecobacter sp. Lineage (GTDB taxonomy): Bacteria > Verrucomicrobiota > Verrucomicrobiia > Verrucomicrobiales > Verrucomicrobiaceae > Prosthecobacter. The sequence goes on from NZ_JBIPNG010000487.1 coordinate 4,681, forward strand.
CTGCTCATGCCCTCAGTCCATGGATGAAGGCTGCCCACGGCTGCGGCGCTATTGACGGTGTTCTCACCTGGGTGCTTGGTCATGTTCATGATCTTTTGCGGTTAATGGATGGCTCGTCTCCCGTCTGTTCCCGACACTATCGGTTTCTGCCGGCTGTCTGGATGCCAGAGCGGGTGTGATCCCATAAAAAAACCAGCCCATGCTC
>NZ_JBIPNG010000488.1:0-4883 GCF_044373815.1 Prosthecobacter sp.
TTGCCGTCGATCTTGTTCCAGCGGCTTGCGGCGTCGTCGTATTGTCCGCCGGTGCCGTTGGTGGAATTTGTGATGACGTAGTAGCCGGGGACATCGCCGGGTGGGTTGTCGCCGGGATTGATCCAGCCGCTCCAGCCGCAGGCGTTGATGCAGTATTCGTAGCCCTGGGTTTGCAGGGCCTGGCCGATGAGCTGGGAGTACGGTGAAAGCTCGGTGGCGCCGATGCCTTCGGTGATGCTGTCGCCAATGATCATGGCCCACTTGGTGCCGGGTGGGTTGGGCACGGGGCGGCTCTCGGGATCCAGCTGCAGGCCGGTGACGCGGAGGACATTGAGGCCGCTTTTTCCGGGGCTGCCCCAGCGCTCTTTTTGCTGCGATGACTGGAGGACGACGCAGAGCTCATGCGGCCCTGCGCGCTGGAGATCTTCGATGACGATTTCATTGGCGCAGGGGATCTTGGACTTCCACACGCCATCGATGCAGTAGGCGATCTGGGGTCCGTTGAAGCCGGGCGGAAAGGTGGAGGTATCGAGCAGGAGTTTGGCGGTGGGTTTCGCGTTGGTGGTCTCCCATGTGACGCGGAAGTAGGCACCGGCGTTCCATGTCTGGCGGAAGAGTTTGCCGCTGCGGCCGGCATCTCCGGTCCAGTTGCCGGGGGAGAAAACGATGGCGGGGGAATCGACGGGGATCGTGACGGGTTCCGCTGCGTGCAGTGCGGCCAGCGATGAGAGGAGGAGGGCAGTGAAGAGTATGAAATGGTGCTTCATGGTTGTGGGGTGATTACGCAGCGTGGGGGTGTTTGCATGCGGGTTTTGTGGGGGGAGGGGGAGATGGGGGCAGCCGGATGAGATACGGGGAATGGAGCGCGGAATTGCCTCGCTTCGCTCACCCTTCGGGCAGCCTGCGGCTGGCTATCTTCGCTGCGCTTCGGTTCCGAGTCCGCAGCGCTCCGCAGACAGGAGCATCTCCACGTCGTGCCTGCTGCTTGTACTTTCTCTCCGCTGGTACCATCGTGTTTTAGGTGGTTGGCATGAAGCGCCGCGCGCTGAGTGAAAGCGACCTGCTGCGGGCTCGGAGGCCCGCGCTCCGCAGACAGGGGTAGCCCCGCGTTGTGCCTAGTGCCTATTCTTTCTCTCCGCCGATGCGCTCGTGTTTTCTGTGGTTGGCATGAAATGCCGCGCGCTGCGTGGAAGCGACCTGCTGCGGGCTCGGAGGCCCGCGCTCCAAGGGCGCTTTGGTTCGTGGTGCTGTATCCGGATTAGGCTATGGGATGGCTGTGGTCTGGAAAGAGACTTCGGGGCGGCGGCGTATCTTTGCGCGCTCCAGAGGCCACCGGTGGCATTTGGCAACCCATTTACGTCATGCTCAAAATCCTTGCTCCTGCTGATCACGCCAGTCCGCTCTGTGATGGGGTGTCGCGGCGGAATTTTCTCAAGATCGGCGGACTTGGATCGATCGGGCTGTCTTTGCCGAAGCTGCTCGCGCTGGAATCGCAGGCGGGCATTGGGAGTTCGCACAAGTCGGTGATTCTCATCTACCTGGTGGGCGGGCCTCCGCATCAGGACATGTTTGACCTCAAGCCGAATGCTCCGCGGGAGATCGCGGGGCCGCACAAGCCCATCGGTACGAATGTGCCGGGCATTGAGATCTGCGAGCTCTTCCCGCGCATGGCGAAGATGATGGACAAGTTTACGGTCATCCGATCGCTGGTGGGGGCGCAGGCGGGGCATGATGCGGCGCAGTGCTACACGGGGCATGTGCCCACGGGTGTGGCTCCGCCGGGAGGATGGCCGCAGTTTGGCAGTGTGGTGGGCAAGCTGCAGGGGGCTTTGGATCCTGCGGTGCCGCCGTTTGTCAGCATGTGCTACGACTGCACGCACGGCCCGTACAATGAACCCGGGCCCGGCATGCTGGGCTCTGCGCACAGTGCGTTTCGGCACACGGGGCCGAGCCGGGGTGATCTGACGCTGCAGGGGATCACGTATGATCGGCTGGCGGATCGCGCGCGGCTGCTTGCCAGCATCGACCGCTTTCGCCGTGATGTGGATTCCAGCGGAAGGATGGAGGGCATGGATGCCTTCACGCAGCAGGCCATGGGCGTGCTGACTTCCTCCAAGCTGGCCGATGCGCTGGATCTCTCCAAAGAGGACCCGCGTATCGTGGCACGTTATGGTATGGGCGATACGGTCAAGCGGATCGATGAAAACGGCGCGCCGCGTGTGCCGCAGAGTTTCCTCACGGCACGGCGTCTGGTGGAGGCCGGGGCGCGTGTGGTCACGGTGAACTACAGCAAGTGGGACTGGCATGGTGGAGCAGGAAATGACATTTTCTCCCGCGAGCGCGAGGATTTTCCTATTTTTGATCAAGGCATCACCGCGCTCATCGAAGACCTGCACCAGCGCGGCATGGACAAGGACTGCACCGTGCTGGTGTGGGGAGAGTTTGGCCGCACGCCGATCATCAGCAAACAGGTGGGGCGTGATCACTGGCCGCGTGTGGCCATGGCGCTGCTGGCGGGTGGTGGCATGCCGAACGGTCAGGTGATCGGCTCCACGGATCGCCTGGGTGGCGAGGCCGACAGCCGCCCGGTGACCTTCCCCGAAGTCTTTGCGACGCTGTATCGGAACCTGGGGATCGACGTGAACACCGCGACGGTGACGGATAACAAAGGGCGCCCGCATTACCTCGTGGAGAACGGGGCGCAGCCGATCCGGGAGCTGATTTGAGGTGGTGGGGGCTAACGCGAAAGCGGTGGCTCCGATGCAGGCTTGCGCAGTGCATCTGCGCCCAAGCACTGCTGGCGGGCTGCAAAAACCCACGATGCCCCGCCTTAATCAAGTGTCGTTCATGCCAGTCATGCATGGCACTCGGTCAAGGCGCGGGGTTCGTTCACCTGTCGCATTCCCAGAAGTCCGCTCATGGCTGGGAGCGCCCGCCCCGGCACCACGCCTTACTTGGCCTGTGGCGCATCCGTGGGAACGGCGGCAGGTCTGTCGACCGTGGCCAGGGAGATGCTGATCACCAGCCCTGCAAAACGCGGTGTTTTGGGAGGATCGGAAAACATTTTGGTATGACAGCCCACGCAATTGGCGTGCAGCGGAATCGCCGTCGCCCGCCGGTACACTCTTTCGGTGACCACTTCGTAAATCTCCTTGCCCGCGCCAAGTTCGGCGGCCGCTTTTTTCTCAAACGAAGTGGCGGGCTCATGGTCCATGTTCATCGCCTTCGTGTTCACGGCGATCCAGTTGGCGTTGCTTCCGGACAGCTTGGCCATGCCCGCAAACACATCTTCCAGTGCACGGGCGGGAAGCACCGCGCCATCTCTGCGGAAGTAGTGCTGGTGCATCACCTCCAGCGTGGTGGTGTACACTTCCTGCAGCAGCCTGGCCTGCTCCCGCGCTGCGGTGACCGCTGCCACAGATGGCGCGTGAGGCTTTGCCGCCGGGGCAGGGGAGGCCTTGGGCTGGACCGTCTTCGGCCCGGCACCGGAATCCTGCCCCGGCAGTGCTCCTGCGACCATCCAAGCCCCGAGCACGCACGCCAGAAACGACCGCATGCCAGCAACGCATCGAAACGGTCTGCCAAGGGGGGCGGCTTTTGGGTGAGAGCAGAGAGGCATGCGGTGGATGACGACCACGAAAATACGCTCTCCACCGGGGTTCCCTTCATCGTCACTTGCTCTTTCCATCCCCTGCATTGGCAGATCCGGCGTGAAATCAAGCCGACCTGCGGCAACTCGCAGGCGTCAGCCTTGCGCTTCATTCAAACGTCCGGCCGCAGGAGCCTTGACGTCCTGCCCCAAGATCAACCGCAGGAGGAATCCCCGGCAAACTCACAGCGAAGCTCTGGCGGAGTGGGGCCATCCTGGTCCCATCACGCTCCGCAAAGTCTGGCGCATCGCATCGCCATTGCGAGCCCGCTCCGAAGGAGCAACTCGTTTCACAGCCGCGTGGAGAGACCGCGCAGCGCTGAGGGATCGGGACGATCCCTCTCCTCCAAGGCATCCCCCGCGAATCCCCCACCGCACACGCACGCAGAACTTCCCGGTCGCGATGGCCTGGCGCGTCACGGCTGCAGTCCGTGGCTGTGCCGCACCTGATGGGCCGAGGAAGAGTCAAGAGCCTGGCTGGCCGTCGATCTCCGACTTGCCCAGCCAGTAGCAGGCGAGGGGGGCGGGGATTTTTAGCAATTGCAGCGGTTTGCCTGGGGCCAGCTCCTTTTCGATCAATCCGAAGTCGTTCATCTCTTTGGTGATGACGTAGCCTAGAGACACCTGACGCTCTTCGCAAAATTCCACCATGCCTTTCAGTTCGGACCAGCCCGTGGCCTGATGCCGGTACTTCACCTCAAATGGCACCAGCCTTCCTTCCACCTGGGCGATCACATCCACCTCCTGATCTTTCTTGCCGCGCCAGTAGGAGAAGCCCACGCTTTGCTGATAGTAGCGGGTAAACACTTGCTTGAAGAAAGCTGTCTCCACTGCCGAGCCCAGTGCCGCGCTGTGGTTGGAGGCGTGTCGATGTGAAAGCGGTGGGGGAAGATCGAGTTCGAGTAGAAGGACGATTTGGCAAGACGCTTCGCCGAGGGGGCGGTGTTTTGTTGGGCCGTGGGCTCAGTAGCGGTCGAATTCTTCGAGGGGGATGTCGGTGCTGGAGGCGTTGCCGTTGGCGGTTTTGCCTAGAGTGAGGGTTATAATGTCGGTGTAGCTGGTGGTGGTGGTGCCTTCGGCCTTGAACTGGGTTTTGTAGTCCAGAAGCGAGTCAAAGCAGACGGCGCGGCGGCCGCGTGAGAAGTCACGGCGGGCGGATTCCCAGCCGTAGCCGGAGCAGTAGAGGATCTGGTAGTTGCCGTCGGGGATGTGGTCGAAGGTGAACTTGTCGCCA
>NZ_JBIPNG010000102.1:0-16282 GCF_044373815.1 Prosthecobacter sp.
CACTGGATGTCATCACCGTGCACGTGCAGGAGGAAAACGGGTCCACGCTCAATGTGTCGAGTCCTGAAATCCGCCTTGAGTAAAGTGCATCAGCGCATGCGGCCCTGCGCGGGTTTGGGGCCTGAAACGCCGCCGAGTTGATTGCGGAATTCGTACGCATCGCTGCGGTAAAGCGTCTCTTCATACCAGAGGGGAACGCCGCCTTCGAGAAAGCCGGTGGCGACGACCAGGAGGCAGGCGGTGTTGGATGGGATGCCGAGCGCCGCAGCTTGGGCGGATGAGGCATTCACGGCGCGGATGGATTCGTTCGCACCGGAGATGGTCAGGCGGCACTTGGTCGTCCAGAAGCCGTAGAGCGAGCCTTTGGCGTCGGTCTTGGTCATGCCGGTGCAAAAGCGTGCCACGACGTGCCTGCGCTCGTAGATGACGGGTTGTCCATCTGCGAGGCGAAGACGCTCAAGGTAGTGCAGTGGTTCATCGGGTGAGACATGCAGGGCTTGAGCCACGGCTGCGGGCGCATCAGCGGCTGAGAGTTTTTGCAGGGCGATGACCTGCGTGCCGGGCTTTTTCCCTGCGGCTTTGGCTTTTTCAGTGAAGCTCACGAGATGCTGCAGATCGTAATCCAGCACGCTCCCGCGTACGAAGGTTCCCGCACCCTGGCGGAACTCCAGCAGGCCGGTCGAAACGAGACTGCTGAGCGCCTTGTTGGCCGTGGGGCGGCTGGTGTCGAAGCGCTCGGCGATCTCGCGTTCAGTCAGAAATTTGGCCCCGGGCACGAACTGGCGGCTGCGGAGGAGTTTCCGCAGTTTTTCGATCAGTTGTTCGTGAAAGGATGCTGGCCGGGCCACAGCGGAGACATTGGGGGAAAAAGGGGCTTTGACAAGTGGCTAAGCCAATTTAGAAATTGGCTTAGCCAATCGCACCCTATGAAATACAGCTATTCCGACCTTGCCAAGATGATCGACCACAGCCTGCTGCATCCCACGATGACGGACGCGGACCTGGAAGCCGGGTGCAAGCTGGCGGCGCAGTACCAGGTGGCGTCGGTATGCATCAAGCCCTATGCGGTGAAGCAAGCCGTAGAATGGCTGCGAGGTTCCGGTGTGCTGGTGGGTTGTGTCATTGGTTTCCCGCACGGGAACAGCGCCACGGAATCCAAGCGCTATGAGACGGAGCTTGCCTGCAAAGACGGCGCGAACGAGATCGACATGGTGGTCAATCTTGGCAAAGCGCTGGGCGGTGACTGGGGCTACGTCGAGGCCGATGTGAAAGCGGTCTGCGATGAAGCGCACAAGCACGGAGCCAAGGTGAAGGTCATTTTTGAAAACGACTATCTGACCAATGGCGGTGCGGGCCTGAGCAGCGATGACTTCAAGCGCAAGCTGTGCGATATCTGCGAGCGCGCGGGGGCGGACTGGGTGAAGACGAGCACGGGCTACGGCTTCGTGAAGCAGGCCGACGGCAGCTACAATTACAAAGGGGCCACGGAGCATGATCTGGCGCTGATGCGTGCCAGCTGCAGTCCCAAGGTACAGGTGAAAGCGGCGGGTGGGGTGCGCGATCTCGATGGACTTATCAAGGTCCGCGACCTCGGCGGATCACGCTGCGGAGCCACGGCTACGGCAGCCATGATGGACGAGTATCGCAAGCGTGAAGCTGCGGGTACGCTGGATGGTGCGGTTGGCAAGATCGGTTCTGGGGGATATTGACCCGGCTTGTCTTTCTGTTGGCGGATCCTGCTCGTGGCATGTCTTGTGGTCAGAAATTGCCTGTTCACGGCGTTTTCAACCGACCGCAATGACACGCCACGCCCTCCTTTTCTGCCTTGCCCTGCCAGCCGCTGGATTCGCCGTCGATTTCAATCGAGACGTGCGTCCGGTGTTGGCGCAGCATTGTTTCAAATGCCATGGCATGGATGACCAGGGGCGCAAAGGCAAGCTGCGGCTGGATCTGCGGGATTCGGCCATTGGAAAGGGCAAGTCTGGAGAGCTGGCGGTCGTGCCGGGGAAACCGGACGCGAGTGAAGTCATCAAGCGCGTCTTCTCGACGGATGAGGATGAAGTCATGCCGCCGCTGCACACGAAATCTGTGCTGCCGGAGAGCGCGAAGAACATTCTGAAGCTGTGGATTGCGGAAGGAGCGCCGTATGAGGCGCATTGGGCTTATGTGCCGCCGAAGCAGGCTGTGCTGCCTATCGCTGGCGTGCATCCGATTGATTCCTTCATTCAAGATCGGCTGAAGAAGGAGGGTTTGCAGCCTTCGTCGGAGGCGGATCGTTTCACGCTGGTGCGGCGCGTTTATCTGGATCTCACCGGCCTGCCGCCGACACCTGCGGAGGCGGATGCGTTTGTGAATGACAAGGCACCTGATGCCTATGACAAGCTGGTGGACCACTTGCTGGCCTCCAAGCAGTATGGCGAGCGCTGGGCACGGCGCTGGCTGGACCTCGCCCGCTACGCTGACACGAACGGCTTTGAGAAAGACCGCCCGCGCCAGATCTGGCCGTATCGCGACTGGGTGGTGCGTGCGCTGAACGCTGACATGCCTTTTGATCAGTTCAGCATCAAACAACTCGCCGGAGACATGCTGCCGAACGCGACGACGGACGACCTCATTGCCACGGGATTTCACCGCAACACGATGCTCAATGAAGAGGGGGGCATTGATCCGAACGAGTACCGTTTTTATGCGATGGTGGACCGCGTGAGCGTCACCGGCACGGCATGGATGGGCCTGACGATGAACTGCTGCCAGTGCCACACGCACAAGTACGATCCGATCCTGCACACGGACTTTTACCGCACGCTGGCGCTGCTGAACAATGCGAACGAGCCGATCTATTTTATTCCGACGCCGGAAGTGGCGGCCCAGCAAAAAGCGCAGATGGCCAAGATTGCCAAACTTGAGGCTGAACTGTCTGGCAAGTTTCCTGGTGGTAAAGCCGCCATGGAAAGTCGTTTCGCAGGATGGATCGAAGGTGAATCGCACCGGGCATCCAAGTGGGAAGTGATTCGCCCCACGAAGATGGCCACGACCATGCCTCATCTGGAGCAGCAGGTGGATGGCTTCATCCTCGGCAGCGGTGACATCTCGAAGAGTGATGTCTATGATCTGAGCTTCAAGGCACCGATCAAGGGAGTGCGGGCCCTGCGCATTGAGGTGACTTCACATTCCAGCCTTCCGAATGACGGCCCCGGACTCACCAACTACGAAGGGCCGCTCGGTGGTTTCTTCATGAGTGAATTTCAGGCTTTGCAAAATGGTCAGCGCGTCAAGATTGCGCGGGCTGAGGATACGAATGATGACGAGGACGATCGCATCAATGACGCCGCTGCCAGCAATCCCAAAGCCAAGGCGAAAGCCGCCGCGAAAAAGAAGAACAACGCCGGCGCCACGCTGGATGGCGAGATGTCCAGCGGCTGGCAGGTGCTTGGTGGTTACGGCGTGCAGCATGCGGCGGTGTTTCATTTTGAGCAGCCGGTGGATCTCACGAACGGCTTGGATTTGAAGATGCTGTTTGAAAAGCATTTTGCCTGTCCGCTCGGTCACTTCCGGATTTCGGTGACGACCAGTGAGCATGCTGAAGCGACGGGGCTGCCGGCGGAAGTCGAGGAGGCACTGGCCAGCGGTGACAAATCAAAACATGAGATGCTGCTGCGGAGCTTTCTTGAGACCGCGCCTGAAATGGAGAAGGCCGCCAAGCCCTTGCTTATTGCTCGCAAAACACCGCCACGCGGCCAGGCCACGCTGGTGATGGAGGAACGTCCTGTGAACAATCCGCGCATCACGCACCGCTACCATCGTGGTGAGTACCTGCAGCCAAAGGAGGAGGTCACGCCGGGCGTGCCGGCGTTCCTGCCTGCGCTGCCCAAGAATGCGCCCGCGAACCGGCTGTCGTTTGCGAGGTGGCTGTTCGCGCGGGAGAATCCGCTTACGGCTCGTGTGACATTGAACCGCCATTGGCAGGCGTTCTTTGGCCGTGGCATCGTGAAATCGCTCGAAGACTTTGGTTATCAGAGTGATCCGCCTTCGCACCCCGAACTGCTCGACTGGCTGGCCGTGGAGTTGGTGAAGCAGGGCTGGTCGATGAAGAAGCTGCACCGGCTGATGGTGACGAGTGCGACCTATAAACAGAGCAGCCGCATCACACCTGAGCATGCGAAAAAAGATCCTGAGAACATCCTGGTGGCGCGTGGTGCTCGGTTTCGGCTTGATGCTGAAGTCATTCGTGATTCCGCGTTGAAGGCTGCTGGGGTGCTGTCGCCGAAGATGGGCGGCCCAGGTGTGTATCCACCGCAGCCAGCCAGCGTGACCTCCGAAGGCACCTACGGCAAAGTGGAGTGGAAGACCAGCGAGGGAGAGGACCACTACCGCCGAAGCCTCTACACTTTCACCAAGCGCACCGCGCCTTTTGCGATGGCCACCACTTTTGATGCTCCCACCGGTGAATCTTGTCTGGCCAAACGCGAAGTTTCAAACAGCCCGCTGCAAGCCCTCACACTGCTCAACGACCAGATGTTTGTGGAGGCAGCCCAGGCGATGGCGAAGCAGGTGATGGCGGAATCACAGAGTGATGAAGAGCGTCTGCAAAACATCTTCCGCCGAGTCGCCACACGGCCTGCGGCGGCGGATGAACTGGCGATGCTAAAGACCTTCCTGCAAAAGCAGCGCGAAAGGAAAATCGAAGGCGAGGCCCTGTGGGCCGATGTGAGCCGCGCCGCACTGAACCTTGACGAAGCCATCACGCATCCATGAACACTTCCAACATCACTCGTCGTCATTTCTTCCAGGATTGTGCTGTCGGCACCGGCAAGATCGCGCTGGCCTCGCTGCTGGCGGAGTCTGCCTATGGCGTGACGCAGAGTCCCAATGTCACCGCGCCGACGCATTTTCAGCCGAAGGCCAAAGCGGTGATTCACATGTTCATGGCGGGGGCACCGTCGCAGCTGGAGCTGTTCGACAACAAACCCATGCTCACGAAGTACGAAGGCAAGCCGCTGCCGCCTTCGATCATCGGCGGGCAGCGTTATGCCTTCATCCGGCCGGACGCGGCAGTGTTGGGGCCGCGCTACAAGTTTGCGAAGCATGGGCAGTGTGGAGCTGAGCTTTCCGAGATGCTACCACACCTGGCCTCGGTGGTGGACGACATCGCCATCGTGAAGTCCTGCCGCACGACGCAGTTCAACCATGCGCCGGCGCAGATTTACATGAACACGGGTTTCTCCCAGCCGGGGCGGCCCAGCATGGGTTCGTGGATCACCTATGGTCTCGGTGCCGAGACGCGGGATCTGCCGTCGTTTGTGGTGATGAGCACTGGCAGCGGCATCAGCGGTGGTGCGGCCTGCTGGAGCAGTGGCTTTCTGCCCAGCGTGTATTCCGGTACGCGCTTTCGCAACACGGGCGATCCGATTTTGAATGTGAGCACGCCGCAGGGCATCGAGGCGGGCACGCAGCGCGACACGATTGAACTCATCAACGCGATGAACCAGCGCCGTCTCAAGCTGGATGGCGACAGTGAAACGGGCACGCGCATCGCGAATTACGAGATGGCCTACCGCCTGCAAAGTTCCGCGCCGGAGCTGATGGATCTAACCAAGGAAGATGAGGCTACGCTGAAAATGTACGGCTGTGATCCGAAGGTGCCTTCGTTTGCCCGGGCCTGTCTGCTGGCACGGCGCATGGTCGAGCGCGGCGTGCGGTTCATCAACATCTACAACGAAGGCTGGGACGCGCACAGCGATGTGGCGGGGAATGTGAAGAAGAACTGCGGCATCACGGATCAGGCCAGTGCCGCGCTGATCAAGGACCTTAAGCAACGCGGTCTGCTGGACAGCACACTCGTTGTCTGGGGTGGTGAATTCGGCCGCACACCGATGGTCGAGGCCAGTGTTTCATTGGGCCGCAGTCTGGGGCGTGATCATCATCCGCAGGCATTCACCATGTGGATGGCCGGCGGGGGCATCAAAGGCGGTGTCACCCTGGGTGCGACGGATGAGATGGGCTTCAATATCATCGAGGACGAGACTCACGTGGCTGATCTGCAGGCGACAATTCTGCACTGTCTGGGCATTGACCACGAACGTCTCACCTTCAGCAAAGCGGGGCTCGACTTTAAACTGACAGGCGTGGAGCCGTGTCATGTGATCAAACAGATTCTGGCATGATCCCCGCCACCATCGTTCAAGGCCATCGAGTGGCCTCAGGGTTGAATGGGAATCCGCGTTTTCCAGGAGGCACGCTGCGCATGCAGTTGCCGTTCTTTGCGGAGCTGGGACTCGATCTGAGTGCGTTTTATCCCGGCACGTTGAATGTGAGCATCGCGCCGCTGAGTTATCGAGTGGTGCAGCCCCGGCATACGTTTCGTGCGCTGAAGTGGCATCCCGAAGATCCGGCGGAGGATTTTTCGTTCTTTGATGTCACGGTGCACCGCGATGGGGCTGAGCCGGTTCGCGGCTGGATTTACCATCCGCATCCCGACACGAAGCCGGTGCATTTTCAGAAGCCGGACGTGCTGGAACTGCTGCTGCCGTGGACGGAAGGGCTGAGCTATGGCACAAAAATCAGGCTGGAAGTCCCGGCTGAGCAGATGATGATCGAACCATGTTGAAGTTCATTTGCTCCCTTATTTTACTCACCGCTGCGGCTTTGGCGGATACTCAAACCGACATTGAATATGCCAAGGTGGGGGAGACTTCGCTCAAGCTGGATCTGCATCGTCCGCAGGGGGAGAATCCGCCACTGATCGTGTATGTGCATGGCGGTGGGTGGCGGGCGGGTTCCAAAGAGGACGTGCCGATCGCCGACTTGTACGACAAGGGTTTCGCCATCGCGAGCGTGGACTACCGGCTGTCAACACAGGCGTTGTTTCCAGCGCAGGTGCATGACATCAAGGCTGCCATTCGTTTTCTGCGGGCCAAGGCGGGGTTGTATCACATCAATGCCAGCAAGATCGCCATCATCGGCTCCTCGGCTGGCGGGCATCTGGCGGCCCTGGTTGGGGTGAGCAATGGGAACCCAGAGCTCGAAGGCAAAGTCGGTGAGCATCTGGATCAAAGCAGCGATGTGCAGGTCATCGTGAGCTTTTTTGGTGCGTCGAATCTGGAAACGATTCTCTCCCAGAGCACTCCGAAGGGCCGCGATTTCCGCATTCCTGCGCTGAAGCTGCTGCTGGGGGATACGCCGAATAAAAAGCCCGAACTGGCAAAGCTGGCGAGTCCGGTAACGCATCTGGACAAGAATGATCCGCCGCTGCTCTTGATCCATGGCGATGCGGATCCGCAGATGCCGCCGCAGCAGTCGCAGGAACTGGCCAAAGACTATGAGTCCCTGGGCCTGCCGGTGACTTTGGTCATGCTGCCCGGCAGCCTGCATGGTGGTGCGGAGTTTTATGATGAGGAACGCACAGCCATCGTTGCCAAGTTTCTCGACAAGGTGCTGCGTTGAGTCAGAGTGGCGGTTCATGCCGAAACCACTCATTGCCATCACCATGGGCGACCCTGCGGGGGTCGGTCCCGAAATCTGTCTGCAACTGCTTGCGAACGCGGAGGTGTGCGAGGTGGCTACGCCGGTGGTTTTTGGGGATGCACGGCTGCTCTCGCGCTGCGCACGGCAGACCGGACTCCCAGCGCCGAAACGTATCATCAGCGAGATCGAATGGGCGGAGAAGTGCGGGAGCATTAACGAGCCGGCGGTGCTCGATCTTTTTGGTTTTGATGCGGAGGATTTCAAGCCGGGCACGGTGAATGCCAAGACGGGTGCGGCGGGTTATCTCTACGTGGAGCAGAGCATCGAGGCCGCGCTGGCAAAACAAGTTGCCGCAGTGGCCACGGCACCGCTGAACAAGGAGGCGCTGCATGCCGCAGGCATCAAATACCCGGGGCACACGGAGATGTTTGCGGAGAAGATGCAGGCGGAGCGCTCCTGCATGACCTTTTTCTCCGAGGAAATGATCTGCAGTCTGGTGACGGTGCATATCGGTTATCAGGATGTGGTGCCAGCTTTGACCTCAAAGCGCATTCTGGATGTCATCGAACTGACTGCTGAGGCCGTGCAACGTGTGCGTGGAAAGAAGCCGCGTATTGCGGTTTGCGGGCTCAATCCTCACGCGGGTGAGCATGGGCTGTTTGGCCGTGGTGAAGAGGAATCGATCATTGTGCCTGCCATCGAGGCGGCCCGCGCGAAAGGCCACACAATCGAAGGACCGCTGCCGCCTGACACCGCTTTTATTGCCCCGAAACGCCGCGCAGTGGATGCTTACATCTGTTTGTATCATGACCAGGCGCTGATCCCACTGAAGGCGCTGGCGTTTGACACCGCCGTGAACACCACGCTGGGGCTGCCGGTGCCGCGCACGAGTGTGGATCACGGCACCGCGTGCGACATCGCCTGGCAGGGCAAAGCCAACGGGCGCAGCCTGGTGGAGGCTGTGCTGCTGGCGGCCAAGATGGCGAGTTGAGGAAATTTATTTTCGATCAGCCACCCAGCGAGGCACGCAGCCCTGGTGGGCCTGAGTTACCGTTGCAGAAAAGTCCGCGAGATAGCCGAAGGGATGGCTGACGGGGAAAGTTACGCGCGGACGAGCATCCAGGTCGGCATTGACGTGAATGGTGCCTGCGAGAAGGTCGAATTCGATTTCATCGCCATCTTCCACCACGGAAATCGGACCGCCCACAGCTGCTTCCGGGCTGCAATGCACGCCGACGGCACCCCCGGAGACGCCGGAGACACGGGTGTCTGAAAGCAGGGCGACTTTGCCGTATAGCTCTGGCACTGCGAGAGCGGCGCTGGCCACGTGCATTTCCGGCATGCCGAGGGCCACGGGGCCACAGCCACGAATGACAACGATGTGGCCGGGCTGGATGCGGCCGGCGGCTGCGGCATCGGAGACACCTTTGGAATCCGTGAAGCAGATGGCTTTGCCACGGAACCGGGGCTCGTCCAGCGAGGAGACTTTGAAGACGATGCCGTCCGGGGCGAGGTTGCCAAAGCAGATCTGGATGTCGGCGAATTCCTTGAACGGTGCTTCGACGGGAGCGATGAGTTCATTGGGGAAGGGAACTTCAGCGGCATTGGCGAGGTTTTCTGCCAATGTCTGGCCGGTGACGGTCATGCAGGAGCCATCCAGCAGCCCGGTTTTCATGAGGTGCTTCAGCAGCATGGTGGTGCCGCCAAGGCGATGGAGATCCACCATGGTGCCACGCCCACGAGGCGCGAAATTGCACAGGACAGGCGTGCGGCGGGCAATGGCCTGAACGTCACGCAGGGTGAAATCGACTCCTGCTTCGCGGGCGACGGCCAGGATATGCAGCACGCCATTGGTGGAGCCACCGATGGCGCAGATGGCGGTCATGGCATTGGTGATGGAGGCCTTGGTGATGATGTCGCGCGGGCGCAGATTCATTTCCAGGAGGCGGCGCACGGCTTTGCCGACGCGCAGGCATTCTTCACGTTTGCCGGTTTCGATGGCAGGCATGGAGGAGGTGTCCGGCAGGCTGAGGCCCATGGCCTCGAGAGCGATGCCCCAAGTATTAAACGATGCAGCGATGCCGCAGCCACCTGCGCCAGGGCAGGCGGTACGGATGATCTGCTCGGACTCCTCATAGCTCATCGTCCCCTGCTTTTCCTTCGCGGCGGCGTCATAGACGTCGAGGATGGAGGTGGAGTGACCTTTGTGGCAGCCGGGCATGATGCTGCCGCCGTTGACGATGAGGCCGGGATAATTGGTGCGTGCCAGAGCCATGGCGAAGGCCGGGCCGTTTTTATCGCAATGATGCAGGCCGATGAGCGCATCGTAGCAGTGAGAGGTGCAGATCATCTCGGCACCGTTCGCCATGAGATTGCGTGAGCAAAGGGAGGCTGCACCACCCACATTTCCCTGCGTGATGTTATCACTAACTGGCGAGACGCCGAAGGGGAAGCCGATGAGTCCTGCTTCTTTGCAGCCTTGGGCGATGAGCTGGGCAAGCTCGTGCGCGTGGACGTTGCAGATGTTGCCGTCGAGCAGCGGTGTGCCGATGCCGATCTGCGCTTTGTCGAAATCTGCGGGTTTAAAACCCAGGCCCCAGAAGAAGGCGTTGACGCCGCGCTGCCAGCCATGGGTGAGGTTGTTCGAGTTCCAGTTGAGCGGATGTTCAGTCATGCAGCACGGATGCTAGGCAGGAAGACGTTCTGCGCCAAAAAAAAAGCTCCCGGTCAGTGAACGAACTGACCGGGAGCCCCAACCTAATTATCAGACAAGTGAGTTCAGGGCTTAGAGCCCCGACGAATTAGAACGCGAAGCTAAGCTTGGTGCCCCAGTAGAGCTCGTTCTGGGTAGCGTTGAGCTGCGTGCGAAGCTTTTCGCCGTGGTTCAATGCCACATAGCTCGTCCAGGTAACCGACTTGGTCAGCTTGACTGGGACGGCGAGCGTGTAGAGAACGTGGGTGAAGCCAGAAGTCGGACCATTGTTCATGCTCTGACCTTTGTTGCCAGTCAAGGCGCTGCCAGGAACCGAACCGGAACCATTGCCGGTGTAGTAGTCGATGCCGAAACCGGTGTTGACGGAAGGCACAATGCTCAGCCAATCAGTGACTGCGAAGGTGTAGTCCGCACCGAGGGAGATGTAGGAACCATTGATTCGGAGATCATAGTAGTAGCCTGCATAGATGTTGAAGCCCTTGATTGGCACTGCAACCGTCCAGCCCAGTTCACCAGCACCTTTGAGTGCAAATTCTGGGTCGGCACCTGCAATAGGGGCGCCATTGAAGCTGCCACCGTAGTTATCTGGATAGAAGTAGTATTGGTACTGCATTCCGAACTTGGCCCAACCTGCATCGTAAGACAGATTGGTGATCGCATCGATCTCCGAGTATTGGAAGCCACTTTTGGAACCCAGAAAGGGTGTGCCAGCGGTGTTGATGTAGGCACCACCGATGCCCCAGGTCAGCTTGTCAGTGATCGGCACGCTGATGTTGAGTGCAGTCCACATGATGTTATCAGCGAACCAAAGACCGCGGAAGTAGTAGCGGCTGTCGTAGCCGGCGTCGAAGGTGGCTCCGATCGATTCGAACAGAGCTCCTGATTTTTCTTCCACAGGGACGGGGTTTTTAACGGGGGCGGATGTGCCGGCAGATGCGTTCAGCGCTGCACAGGCAGCAAGAACGGTCACCGACTTGGCAATGAATGATGTCATGCTTTTGGGCTTCATGTGTTGGTCGAGTTTAGTTATTGTTGGTGTTGAGGCGCTGACCAGCCGGGAAGGCAAGCAGCGGTAACATCAGAGAGCAGGTGCCGTGCCATGTTATCGAGGTGATCACTTTTTTTGTTTATTTCATGAATAAACCATCGTTGCTATAACGACTCTTAAGAGAGTATCGGCTAAAAGCCTATTTTCGGAGGCTGAGTCCTTCCGTTGAAACCAAACATTCCTCATGCTTGGCACCGTGAGGCCTGCTTGAAAAACGCGGGCAGGGAGGTGCTGAAGATGGAGCGGGCCGAGAGCACTCCAAAATTTTCTATTTTTATTTGCAGGCGGTACGGTCGGCTTCTTGTGGTCTTTCCAAGAAAATCGTGTCTTGCTGGGCTGCCAAGAAGAAGAGCAGTGAGGCGCGGCCCCTTCACTCACTGAGGTTGCGCGTCATGAGCATCCAGACGTCAAATGCTCAAAGAGAAGGGGTGGGCATGCGCTGTCTGATCCCCTATAGGCTAATCACGACCCATGGCGCCAGCGGGTGGAGCAAATTTTTATCCAGCCTGAGATTAACCTGATGAGATGCCAGATGGCGGGAGGCTGGCAGCTGCATGCAGCTATCAAGCTTTCAGGTGAGGCTGTGCTCAAGGCAGGAATGGACTTGAAGGATTCTTAACTCAGCCGGGCCCGGATTTGCATATGAGGCTGCTCAGTAGAATTGACTTAACACAAAAAAACCTCCCGGCTTGCGCCGGGAGGTTAACCTTGAAGGTTTGAATCGTTCAGAGAACGACTTGAATTAGAAGCGGACGCTGAGGGTCACGCCGTAATACACGATGCTGTGGAACGGGGTGGCAGGGCCGCCGCCGACACCGAAGGCGTAAGCGTTCGTGGACGAGCGAGCCAGATTCTTCACCGGGCCCATTGGCAGGTTGGCTGCAACGTAAGGGGTGAGGGTCGCACGGCTGTTGAGCTTGATTGGGAAATCAATGCCAACGTTGAGTGCGGTCCAGCCACTGATGCCACCTTGTGCTGCGCTCTGACCGAAGAGGGTGCCGCCGCCGATGAGGCCGCGGGTAGCCTGGGTGAGGCCAGCGTTGTAGTGCAGACCATAGCCAAGACCAGCGTGTGGGACGATGCTGATGGCATCGGTCACAGCGATGGTGGACTTGGCGGTGAGGTCGAAGTACCAGCCACCGTTGACGAGGTCATAGTTCGCGCTGGAAGCCAGATTGATCGGGCCGAGGTTGGTGTTGGCACCCAGAGTGAGCTGCTGGATGTCGTTCATGCCGTAGCCTTGGCTTTGGCCAAAGATACCAGCCTGATTGAGGCCACCGCCGTTGGCGAGGGCGCCCATGTTGTGGATGTAGCTGTAGCCGAAGCTGACCGCTGCAGGACCGAAGTCATGCGAGATCGCAGCACCCAGCTGAAGGCGCTGGAAGGAGTTGGTGTTTTTGATCGCGGCATTAGCGGTAGTCAGGTTAGGGGAGTAGCTGTCCTGGTCACCTGCGAGGGAGCCGTAGTTCACGTCCCAGAGGAGGGAGGTGCTGCCAGCGCCGTCTTCGGAAGCGCCGCCCACAAGGAGAAGCTCACCGTTGAGGCCGGCACGGACCCAATGCTGTCCGAAGTTGAAGCCACGCCAGACGTAGTTGGAGTCGTAGCCGATGGAGGCGGTGATGCCGAGGTCATCGTTCACGGGAGCCGGAGCGATTGGGTTTTTAGGAGCGGGAGCGGATGGTCCGGCCACAACGGGAGTGGCGGCCAGTGCCAAGAACCCCAGCGTTTTCAGCAATGCGTTCAATTTCATAGTCTGATTAGTTTGGTATTAGGTTGGTTGGGTTGAGGTCGGACACTCGCATGGTAAGGACTAAAACCTGAGTTCTAATCCATAGTACGTGAGCCGTTCAGCCCCAAAACTAGCAGGGGCCGGAACACGTGAAAAGCAAATTTTGCAATAATGGAGCAAAAAAATGCATCCCTAATTGCTGCCATAGTTATAGAAAGGATCCTTCCCACGCAGCCTTCATGCCAAAATCTGTGATATCTTGAGATTGAACGGATTGCGGAAGATGGTTAAACCTTGTTATGACTCGTCTGCTGATTTTCACTTTGCTCATGGCGTGGTCGTTGCCATTGCATTCCCGTGAGCCGTTTCCCCTCATTCATTTGAGAGTCCGCGTGCACCTGATGCAGTCCATCACGAATCCAAGGCTGCAAACGACGCTTACGGAAAATGAAGCGCGTGCCATTTTTGATGAAGTGAACGACATCTGGGCCCAGGCGGGCATTCGATTCGAATTGGAGGCGATTGACAGCCTGCAAGCACTCGATCTTGCCTCCAAAAGATGGTACATCAAGGATCGAGACTGGGTCAAAAAGGCGATTCCAACGGATCAGTTCAGTCCCACCGCCATTGACATGTGTTTTGTGAAGGACATGGGCCCCAACGGCTTTTTTTACGGCGAGCCGGTCGTGGTGTGCGAAAACCCTGAATTTCACAAAGTTTCCGGCGGAGCTGACAACCCCGTAGCCCGCGTGACGGCCCATGAACTTGGTCACGTTTTGTTTCTGCAGCATCGGCAGGAACGCACCAATCTGATGGCCTCGGGAAAAAACGGAATTTCTCTAAACCCGCAGGAGATCAAAAACGCCAGAAAACGGGCGCTGGAGATTTTGGGACAGTTGCCTCAGCCTTGAGGCTCAAGCGTTTCCCTCAGGGCACTGCCCAGGGAGTGAATCTGTGCGGAAGAGTGCAATGCGCTGACGGTGATGCGCAGTCTGGCACTGCCGCGGGCGACGGTGGGGTAGCGGATGCAGGGAATGAGGAATCCGGCCTCACGCAGGCGAGCACTGATTTCCAGAGCCCGTGACGCTTCACCCAGAATGACCGGCAGGATGGCTGCCGGGCCGGGCTGTGAAGCGACACCGATTTCAGCCAGCAGGGCTTGTGTTTGCGCTGAATGGCTGAGGACATTTGCCCTCAAGGCATCGCCTTTCTCACTTCGAATCAGATTCAAAATGGAACTCAACGCATGAGCCAGATGCACCGGGGGGGCGGTGGAGTAGATGAAGCTGCGCGCGCGGTTGATCAGCAGGTCAATGACCTGGCGTGAGGCAGCGAGGTAGCCGCCACTGAGGCCGAAGGCCTTGCTCAGGGTGCCCAAGTGTAGATCCACCTGGTGATCTACGCCGAATGCAGCGGCAAGTCCACGCCCCTGCGGGCCCAAAACACCCACGGCGTGGGCTTCATCCACCATCAGCCAGGCACCGTACCTTGCCTTGAGCTCTGCAATTTCCCGCAGCGGGGCGGCGTCACCGTCCATGCTGAAAATCGACTCTGTGACGACGAGCACACGCCCTTTGGCCGTTTGCAGCAGGCGTTCGAGTTTTTCGAGGTGATTGTGGGGAAAGACACGGATCGTCGCTCCGCTCAATCGCGCTGCATCGACGAGGCTGGCATGGCAGAGTTTGTCGAGGATGATCGTGTCGCCTGCGCCCATGAGTGCCGGAATCGTCCCCAGTGCGACGGCAAATCCACTGCTGAAGGTCAGCGAGGCCGCCGTCCCCTTGAAATTGGCCAGGGCTTCCTCCAAGTCAGCATGGGCACGATGGGTGCCACACACCAGACGTGAGGCACCGGAGCCGCCGCCATATTTGGCGATGCCTTCAGCAAGTGCATTCTTCATCTCAGCAGAATGCGCCAGGCCCAGGTAGTCGTTGGAAGAAAAATTGATCCACGCGCGGCCATCGGCGCGCACGGTGACGCCATTCAGCTCATCCAACGGGCGCAGCTCGCGCCAGAGTCCCTGCGCACGCAGTTCATCCAGCTGAGCG
The DNA here is from genome assembly GCF_044373815.1 of Prosthecobacter sp. Taxonomy (GTDB): domain Bacteria; phylum Verrucomicrobiota; class Verrucomicrobiia; order Verrucomicrobiales; family Verrucomicrobiaceae; genus Prosthecobacter. The sequence goes on from NZ_JBIPNG010000102.1 coordinate 15,003, forward strand.
GTGATGTCCCAAGGGTCCGTGCGTTCCTGCATGCGTTACTCCTTCAGGCGGCGTTCCACCACATCATCCTTCGCCACCCCGAGCGTGACCGCCTTCTCGTAATGCCTGCGCGCCAGCTCAATGGCAGGCGGGCGGCGCTCCAGGAGCATGAGCGCCATGTTGAAATGAGCGATGCCGTAATCGGGCTTCAGTTCGATCGCGCGCTGCAGTTCTGCTTCTGCCGCATCCGCCCAGCCCAGGCCTTTGGCGGCGATGGCCAGATAATTATGAGCGCGTGCATCCTCAGGCTCTTCGTGAATGGCGCGGGTGAAGCAGGAGATGGCCCGGTAGGTGTCTCCCTGTTTTTGCAGCAGCAACCCCAGAGCCGTCCACGTTTGCGCGAGCTGCGGGTTGAGCTGCACGGATTTTTCAAAGCATTCGATGGCTTGCTTGGTTTCTCCTGCCTGCTGCTCCACCGCGCCCAGATTGGCCCAGATGAGGGCATTGCCATCGTCGAGTTCCAGCATTTCTTGGTAGGCCTTGCGGGCTGCTGGCCAGTCCTGCTTGCCGAAGGCCGCTGCTGCGCGTTCTCCCAGCACCTTGGTGAATGGGGGCAGCATGCCGGTTTTATCCATCTTGGCCGGGTTGATCGGCGCTGCCTCCTGCGCTTGGCAGATCGTGGCCAGCAGTAGGAGAGCGGAGATTTTCAGATGATTCGAACACAGCATGGCTGAGACTATGCGCTGAAATTGGCGCAGGAAAACATCTTGCGTACAGAGCATGAGAGGGAATGTTCGCCCGAACAGCCCTTAATTATCATGTTCACCGACACTGACTCCCGCCTTACGGCCCGCCAGCAGGAACTCCTCGAGTACCTACGCAGCTACCAGCGCACGAACGGTGTCATGCCCTCCACGCGTGACATCCAGCGCCACTTCGGCTTTTCCAGCCAGACAGCCGCGATGAGTCATCTGCGTGCTCTGGAAAAAAAAGGCGTCATTCAGCGTCATGCGCACAAAGCGCGTGCGGTGGTCTTCCCTGAAGACCTCGACCGTGCTGAAATCATCGATATTCCAGTCTTCGGCCAGATTCCCGCCGGCATGGCCGCCGCTGACATGGTGCAGCATGCCGACAGATGCATTTCTGTGGATGTGAACACCCTCGGCATTCCACGCTCCGCGAAAAGTTTCGCGCTCAAAGTGCGTGGCGAATCCATGATCGGCGCCCTCATCGGCGATGGCGACCTCGTCATCCTCGAGATCCGTGAACCGCGCCCAAAAGACATCGTCGCCGCGCTCATC
>NZ_JBIPNG010000489.1:0-4857 GCF_044373815.1 Prosthecobacter sp.
TGGCGAATGAGTTTTTTCAAACGATGGCCGAAGGGGCGAAGAAGCACCAGGCGGCGCATGCGGGTGATTACGAACTCCTGGTGAACGGCATCAAAAACGAGACGGACCTGGCCGAGCAGGTGGGGCTGGTGGATCAGATGGTGTCGCAGGGAGTGCAGGCCATCGTCATTGCACCGGCGGATTCGAAGGCGCTGGTCACGGTGCTGAAGCGAGCGAAGGAGGCGGGGGTGCTGGTCATCAACATCGACAACAAGCTGGATGCGGACACGCTGAAGCAGGCGGGGCTGAGTATTCCGTTTGTAGGTCCTGACAATCGTGCTGGAGCAAAGGCAGTGGGAGAGGTGCTGGCGAAGAAGCTCAAGGCGGGTGATGAGGTGGCGATCATCGAAGGGGTGACCACGGCCTTTAACGGGCAGCAGCGCAAGGCGGGCTTTGAAGACGCGATGAATGCTGCGGGCATGAAGATCGTGGCGTCACAGAGCGGACAGTGGGAGATGGAGAAGGCCAATGGCGTGGCTGCGGGAATCCTGGCCGCGAATGCGAATTTGAAGGCTCTGCTGTGCGCCAATGACAACATGGCCCTGGGGGCTGCGGCTGCGGTGCAAGCTGCGGGCAAGGCGGGGCAGGTGCAGATCATCGGGTTTGATAATATCGCTGCGCTGAAGCCGCTGCTGGCGGATGGGCGTGTGCTGGCCACGTGTGATCAGCATGGGGATCAACTCGCGGTGTTTGGCATTGAGGCGGCGCTGAAAGTGCTGAAGGACAAGGCGACGCCTGCGGATCAACAGACGCCGGTGGATGTGGTGGTGAAGTGACCTCTTTTTTCATCATGCGCCGCTGGACCGACTTCTTCATCCTCATTGCCGTGCTCGCGGCGATGATCGTGCTCTTTGGGCTGATGCGGGACAGCTTTTTCAGCATGGGTACGCTGGGGACGGTGGCGAATCGCATCCCGGCGCTGGCGCTGGTGGCCACGGGGATGACGCTGGTGATGGTGACGGGTGGCATTGATCTTTCGGTGGGATCGCTGCTGGGATTCTGCGGCGCGGTGACGGGAGTGCTGATGGCGGATCTGCATTGGGGGCTGGCACTGGCGGTGCTCGCGAGTGTGGGTGTCGGAGCGGTGATCGGCAGCACGACGGGGGCGGTGAGTGTGAAACTGCGGCTGCCCTCGTTTATCGTTTCGCTGGGCATGCTGGAGATCGCGCGTGGGCTGGCGTTCCTGACGACGAACTCGCAGACGAAGTACATTGGCGCGGATATTGAAGCCCTTGGTGCACCGTTTGGCGGGCTGGTGATTTCGCCTGCGTTTGTGATCAGTCTGCTGGTGGTGGCGGCGGGGCAGGTGATGCTTTCGCAGATGGCCATTGGGCGGCATTTGATTGCCATTGGTGCGAATCGAGAAGCTGCGCTGGTTTCCGGGCTGTCGGTGGATCGTCCGCGCATTTTTGCGCATGCATTGCTGGGTGCGCTGACGGGGCTGGCGGCGGTTTTTAACTGCTCGCGGCTTGGGTCTGCTGATCCGAATGCGGGCACAGGTTTTGAGCTGGGTGCTATTGCTGCGGTGGTGGTTGGCGGCACTAGTTTGATGGGCGGGCGGGGATCGGTGGTGAAGAGCTTCATGGGCGTGCTGATCATTGCCACGCTGGAGGCAGGGCTGATTCAGGTGGGAGCTACGGAGCCGGTGAAGCGTGTGGTCACGGGGCTGGTTATTGTCGCTGCCGTGCTGGCGGACACTTGGAGGAGAAAATAGAATGCATGAAATCGATCGTTTTTTTACTGCTTCTGGGTGCCTCGGCTTTCGCTGAAAAACCGCGCATCATCTTTGACACCGACATCACCGGAGATGTGGATGACGTGCTGGCGCTGACGATGTGCCACACGCTGGCGGACCGAGGTGCGTGTGAGTTTCTCGGGGTGACGATCTCGAAGGACAATCCGCTCACGGCGAGTTTTGTGGATGCGCAGAACACGTTTTATGGACGGCCTGATCTGCCGATTGGGGTGACTAGTGATCCGACGGCGCAGAAGCGTGCGAGCAGTTATTTGAAGCTGGCGGATTCACTGGACTATCCGCATGATTTGAAGAAGAACGACGATGCGCGTGAAGCGGTGGACCTGCTGCGTGAGCTGCTGGCGAAGCAGCCGGACGGGAGTGTTTCGATCATCAGCGTGGGCATTGCCTCGAACATGGCGAACTTACTGAAGTCGAAGGCGGATGCGCATTCTCCGCTCGATGGCCCCGCATTGATCCGGCAGAAGGTGAAGATGCTGTCCATCATGGCGGGAGCGTTCGCCTTCTGCAATCATACGAACTACCACCTGGAGGCGAACGTCATCAATGGCATCGGCTTCATGCAGACGGTGGCGAATGAGTGGCCGGAAGAGGTGCCGGTGCACTGGAGCGGGTATGAGATCGGCGAGGCGCTGCCGTTTCCGCGGGCAAGCATCGCGCAGGATTTTGGCTATGTGCCTCATCACATCGTGAAGGAGGCCTATCTGCTGCACAGCGGACCGGCGCATGACCGGCCGTGCTGGGATGAGAGCAGTGTGCTGCAGGCGGTGGTTCCTGAGCGCGAATTTTTTGGCCTTTCTGCCCAAGGGCGCGTGCGTGTGGGCGCTGACGGTTTCACACGATTCATGCCACCAGGCAAAGATGGCAAAGGCGGCAAACGCGACCGATTTCTCACCCTGACTTCAGCGCAGCAGGCCCGCGTGCTGGAGGCCATCGTTCAAACCACTGTGCAACCACCCAAGAAATGAAAAAGCTCATCACCCTATTCCTCTGTGCGCTCTGCGGCCTGTCCCCGGCAGCGCCGGTCAAACTCATCTTCGACACCGACATGGGCAATGATGTCGATGACATGATGGCGCTGGCGATGATCCACAATCTGCAAAAGCGCGGCGCGTGCGAACTGCTGGCGGTGACGATCACGAAGGATCATCCGCAGGCGGCGGCGTTTGTGGATGCGGTGAACACGTTGTATGGATATCCCGACACGCCGATCGGCGTGGTGCGTGACGGTGCGGCGAAGGAGGCGGGGAAGTTTAATCTGCTGGCGGACGAGAAGAACGCTGATGGCAACCTGCGATATCCGCATGATTTGAAGAGCGGTGCGGATGCGCCTGAAGCGGTGGAGTTGATCAAGAAGGTGCTTGCTGCGCAGCCAGATGGCAGCGTGGTCATCGCGCAGGTGGGCTTTTTCACCAATCTATCGCGTTTGCTTGATGCTCCGGGTGGGAAGGAATTGATCGCGAAGAAGGTGAAATTTCTGAGCATCATGGCGGGGGCTTTCCAGACAGTGCAGTGGGACACGCGACACCTGGAGTACAATGTGAAGCTGGATGTGCCGGCGGCGCAGAAGCTTGCCAAGGAGTGGCCCACGCCGGTGGTGTGGAGCGGGTATGAGATCGGTGTGGCGGCGGCGTTTCCGCATGTCGTCATCGAAGAAGATCTCAACTACATCCCGTATCATCCGCTGAAGGAAGCTTATTATTTGTACAATCCGCCGCCGCATGATCGTCCGACTTGGGACCCGACGGCGGTGCTGTATGCGGTGCTGCCAGAACGCGGCTCCTTTGATCTTTCGCCGCCGGGAAACGTCGTGGTGGAAAATGATTCGGCCACGTTGTTTCGTGCGGGCAAGGGCGGCAAAGGGAAGCACCGCTTTTTGGTGATGAGCGCGGAGCAAACCGCGCGTGTGCGCGAGGCGATTGTGCAGCTCAGTGTGGAACCTCCAGCCGCCAGGAAGTGATGGCAGAGAAGCGCCCCAGAATTGTCGTCGTCGGTTCGCTGAATGTGGACCACACGCTGCGTGTGCCGCACATCCCTGCGCCTGGAGAGACGCTCGCGGCGAGTGGCATGCTGACGTGCTTTGGTGGGAAGGGTGCGAACCAGGCCGTGGCGGCAGCGCGTGCAGGCGGTGCGGTGAGCATTATTGGCTGTGTGGGGCTGGATGACTTCGGGGCGCGATATTTGGAGGCGTTGGAGAGTGAGGGCATTGATACGACGGGCGTTTTGCGTTCGGCAATGCCCACGGGATCGGCCTTCATTGCGGTGGATGATCACGGGGAGAATTCCATCATCGTGAATGCGGGGGCGAATCATGCGATCACGCCGGAGGATGTGGAGAAGCATGCCGGATTGATTCGTGGGGCGGATGCGCTGCTGCTGCAGCTTGAGTGTCCGCTGGCGGTGGTGCAACGAGTTGCGGAAATCGCGCGTGATGCGGGTGTGCGGGTGGTTTTGAATCCGTCGCCGTTGAGTGAGGTGTATCTCGCGGCGCGATTTGCGGTGGATGTGTTGATTGTGAACGAGGGTGAGGCGGAGCAGATCACGCCCAGCCGAAATTTGACTGAGGCGATGTGCAGGCATTTGATCATCACGCGTGGCGCGGAGAGCACGCTGAGCATCACTGAAAATGGGGTGATGGAGATCGCGCCGCCAAAGGTGACGCCGGTGGATACGGTGGGCGCGGGAGATACGTTTGCGGGGGCGTTTGCCGTGGCGAGTGGCGAGGGAAGAGGAGATGCGATTGGTTTTGCGAATGCAGCGGGTGCGCTGGCGACGCTGAAGGCGGGAGCGCAGCCTGCGATTCCGACGCGGGGGGAGATTGAGGGGTTTATGCGGCGGTGAAGGGTGCTTGCCAGAGTGGCTGGCAAAAGCGTTCCAAGTGATGCGGGCACTCTTGCCTGCAACGTATGCCCCGAGACGTTCGCATTGCGGGCAGGAGTGCCAATAGTGTTCGGCACAGCGTTTGAGGTGGGGCGATGTGACAAAAATGTTGCTGTACCTTTGGGCGAAGGGTGGCATGAAGTTGCTGATGGCTGCAGCCCGAGTCCCAGCCCCCAAGATTG
>NZ_JBIPNG010000490.1:0-4838 GCF_044373815.1 Prosthecobacter sp.
CCTGTTCGACTTCAGCACGCGCGGTTTCAAACAGCTCGGCGTAGTTCACACCCGCCGGACATGCGGTCTGGCATGCCAGGCAGCCCAAGCAGTAGTACATCTCGTCGGAGAGCGCCTTGGAAACTTCGAGCTCGCCGTCCGCCACCGCACGCATGAGCGAGATGCGGCCACGCGGGCTGTTTCGTTCCAGCTTCGTCTCGACGTAGGTGGGACAAGTGGGCAGACACATGCCGCAGTGCATGCACTGCTGCAGCACGGAGTAATCGATGGATTTGAGAAGATTGGCAGATGGCATGATCAGTTCCTCGGATCAAAAATCTTCCCGGGGTTCAGCAGGCCCTGGGGATCGAGGGCTTGTTTAATGCTTCGCATGAGTTCGAAGCTGCCTTCACCAAGCTGGCGTCTAAGGAAGGCTTTTTTGGCGAGGCCGACGCCGTGCTCACCAGTAACAGTGCCGCCGAGGCGGATGGTTTCATCCACGATTTCTTCGAGCGCGATTTCAATGCGGTGCATCTCCTCGAGATCGCGTTCATTCGTGAGGAAGGTGGGATGCAGGTTGCCATCGCCAAGATGGCCAAAGGTGCCAATCTGCAGCTTGTGCTTCTTCGCCACGCTGTCGATGAAGGCGACCATCGTGGCAAGTTCGCTACGCGGCACGGTCACGTCTTCGAGGATCGTGGTGGGCCGCACACGGGCGAGCGCAGAGAAGGCATTGCGGCGAGCGGCGGCGAGCTTGGCGCCTTCCGCTTCATCCGCAGCGGCGCGCACATCGCGCGCGCCATTGGCGGTGGCGAGTGCCATCATCTGCGCGGCTTCTTCTTCGACGACAACCGGATGGCCGTCGGTCTCCATGAGCACGAGCGCTTCCACATCGGTAGGCAGGCCAATCTTCGCATAATCTTCCACGCACTGCACCGTGACGCGGTCCAGGAACTCAAGCGTGCAGGGAATGATCTTCGCGGCAATGATGGCAGAGATCGTCTTGGCAGCAGCGTCCATCGAATCATACAGCGCCAGCATCGTTTTGCGCGCCTTGGGTCGCGGCAGCACTTTCAGGATGACTTCGGTGATGATGCCCAGTGTTCCCTCACTGCCGATAAAAAGGTCCTTCATCGAGTAACCCGCCACGTCTTTGACGCACTTGTTGCCGAGAAATGTCAGTGTGCCATCTGGCAGCACGACCTCGATGCCCATGACATAATCGCGCGTGACACCGTACTTGAGACCACGCAGGCCGCCGGAGTTTTCGGCCACGTTGCCGCCAATGGTGGAGATTTTCATCGAGCCAGGGTCAGGCGGATAAAACAGGCCTACCTTCGCTGCGGCGTCGTCGATCTCTTTGGTGATGACGCCGCTCTGCGCACGCAGCGTGAGATTTTTCTCATCGACTTCGATGAGCTGGTCCATCTTCACCAGACAGATCACCAGACAGCCTGACAGCGGCACACTGCCACCGCTCAATCCGGTGCCGGAACCACGGGTAACCACGGGAACGTTGTTTCTGCGGGCGAGCTTCACGCATTCGGAGACTTCCTCGGCAGTGAGCGGGAAAACGACGGCGCCGGGACGCTGCTTGAGGGCGGCGGTGCCATCAAAACTGTAGGGCACAATGTCTTCGGCAGAGGTCAGCACCCGGTCAGGTGATAAGATTTCCTTCAGAGAGTCAATAAAGGGGGCTTCAATTTGGTTCACAGAGGGCATTCTGGCGAGATCGTGGTAGAGCGTCAACGCAGGCTGTGGTTGATTCTCATCACATGAAATTCAATCACCTCATTCGTTTCACACCAATTTATCAAAGCCGCGTCTGGGGTGGCCGTCGCATGGAAACCCTCTTGGGTGTAACCCTACCGGATGCAACCACGCCTTTTGGCGAAGCCTGGACGGTGTGCGACCGCCCTGAAGCCCCGAGCGTGACGTCGGATGGCGTGACTCTGCATGAGCTCTGGACGAACCACCGCGAGGCTGTGTTTGGCAAAGCCCTGCTGAAATCCACCAGCCCCACCTTCCCGCTGCTGATGAAGATTCTCGATGCCTGCGACGATCTCTCGATCCAGGTGCATCCGCCCGCAAGCATGGCCGAGGAATTGAAAGGCGAGCCGAAGACTGAGATGTGGTACATCGCCCATGCAGATCCGGGTGCGAAGATCTACGCAGGTCTGAAGCCGGGAGCGACGCGCGCGGATTTCGAAACCGCGCTGCAAAACGGCACGGTGGCCGATGTGGTCCATGTCATCGAAGGTCGCACGGGCGACTGCCTCTTCATCCCAAGCGGTCGCGTCCATGCCATCGGCGCAGGATTGCTGATCTATGAAATCCAGCAGAACAGCGACACGACGTATCGGGTCTTCGACTGGAACCGCGTCGGGCTGGATGGCAAACCGCGCGCGCTGCATGTGCAGGAATCCATGCAGAGCATCGACTTCACGGATTTCGAACCCGGCGTTCAGCAGGTCCAGTCCAACGGCACGCTTGTGAACTGCGAGTATTTCAACGTCAAAGTGCTCAGTGGCTCAAAGCAGGCAGGTGTCCCCGGCGAGAGCCTCACCCTCGCCGTCGTCAGCGGCAAGATCACCGTCGACGGCACGACTCTCAAAGCTGGAGACTTCGCCCTCGTTCCCGCGACCCTCGCCTCCTCCGCGCGTCTGGTGAAGCCGGCAGATGCGGAAAGTCAGTGGCTGGAGATCCGCGTGCCAGTGTGATTGAGTTCAGGCATTCCCGCCCGCCCTACTGTTTGGCCGCAGGCACTTCGGCTTTCTTGATCTCAGGCACTGCCTGCTCAGCGGGCGTGGTTGGGACAGCGGCTGGCGCAGCCTTCTTGACCTCGGGCACTGCCTGTTCAGCAGGCTTGGCGGGGGCAGAGGCTGACGCAGGCTTCTTGATCTCTGGCACAGGCTGCTCGGCGGACTTGGTAGCAGCAGGTGCGGCCACCTTTTTCGTTTCTGTCGCAGGCTTTTCGACCTTCTTGATCTCCATCTTGGGCTTTTCTGCCACCTTCTCGATCTTTTTGATCTCGGGGTCTTTGGGCGTGTTCGGCACGGCAATGAACTTCGCTTTCTCCGGATCCATCTTCGGCAGCTTCCCCTGCGGCACAGGCGGCAGCTTTTTCTCTGGAGCGGGCTTGGAGGTGGCCGCAGCAGCCTTGGCCTTGGGCTCAGGTTGAGGAGCCTCCTTGCCACAGGCAACGAGCAGCAGAGCGATCAGGCACAAGCGGTGGTTCATGATGCACGAATGGACACCGAACGAGCGTGCGCATCAAGCCCCTCAACTGCGCTGATCGCGCTGACGATGGGGTCGGACTTGGCACAGCTTTCACGATCCAGCCGAATGATGCTGGTGCGGCGCTGAAACATGTCCGCCGTGATACCCGGGAAGGATTTGCCGGAGCCGCCGGTGGGCAGCGTGTGGCTGGGACCAGCGAGGAAATCGCCGACGGCGACCGGGGAATGATTGCCCAGGAAGATGGCACCCGCCGTGCGAATGAGCGGCAGGATGGCGTCTTCACGCGTGGTGATGAGCGTGAGATGCTCGGGGGCAAAGTCGTTCGCCAGACGCGCTCCGTCCTCCAAACTGGGGACGAGCATGAGGAAAACGCCTTTCTCCAGTACCGGGTTCAACTGGGCCTGACGGCTGAGTGTTTGAGACTGCTCCCCGACCTGCTCGACGACGGCATCAAGCAGTGCAGGATCGTCCGTGAGGAAACCCGCCATGCTGTCCTTGCCGTGTTCAGCCTGCGCGAGAATGTCGGCGGCGATGAAGGCAGGGTTGCCTGACTTGTCGGCGAGGATGAGCACTTCGCTTGGGCCAGGCAGCAGATCGATGGAGACGACACCAAAGCTCTGGCGCTTGGCCTCGACCACGTAGCTGTTTCCGGGACCAAAGATTTTGACCACCGGACGAATCGTGGCGGTGCCAAAAGCCAGGGCCGCAATGGCCTGCGACCCGCCGATTTTATAGACCTCGGTGGCTCCCGCGAGCTTCAGCGCAGCCAGCAACCCCGGATTGACCGTACCGTCGCGTCCGCAGGGGGTGCAGACGACGATCTCCGGCACGCCAGCCGCAGCGGCGATGGCAACGGTCATGATGGAGGTGGAGACCAGCGGTGCGGTGCCTCCCGGCACGTAACAGCCCACGCGCTCGAAGGGGTGGAAAACTTCGCCGACCGTGGCCCCCTGCTCATTGGCGAATTCCCAGCCCTGGCGCATGCTGCGCTGGGCGAAGGCCGACACGTTGCGGTGGGCAGATTCGAGGGCGCGCTTGAAGGTGGGGTCAGCGGCCTCCCAGGCAGCCTCCAGTTCTGCCTGCGGAATGCGCATTTGCTCAGCGGTGAGCTTGGCTCCGTCAAATTTCTCCGTGAGTTCCAGCACGGCAGCATCACCGCGTTCGCGCACGGCCTTGATGACACCTGCGACGACTTCACGCACGGCATCGCTGGCCTCAGCACGGCGGTTGAGGGCGGCGGCAGCGGTAGCGTAGTCGAGGTCGGTGTGGCGGATGATCTTCATCGGGTAAGTTTACGTGCCAAGAGTGGAGGCAGAGTCAAGGATTCAAGAGGGCAAGGGGGACCTAGCGCCAAACAACATGCGCGACATCAGTCCACCTCAAGGCGGGACTGCGCAATAAATCGGGACTTCGGTCAGTCCCCATCAGCTCCCGCGTCAAAGTCGTTCAACTCCTCGCTGGCAGTCGAATCATCCCAGTGCTCATTCGAGTCGTTGCTGCGGCTTGCCCGCGAAGTGCTATGCCGCTTCTCGTAAAGATACGATGCGAAAGCAATGCCCGCCATGAGTCCGATGATGACAAGAAAAATCACCATTGGATCTGTCTTCCACAAGTTTACG
>NZ_JBIPNG010000491.1:0-4823 GCF_044373815.1 Prosthecobacter sp.
GCTGTCCACCGCAGATCCCCTGCGCAATTATGTCGCGGAAATCCGCCGCGCCTCAGAACGCGCCGCCGGCCTGACGCTGCAGCTCCTCGTCTTCGGCCGCAAACAAACCGTCCAGCCCGTTGTCATTGACCTCAATGTCGTGCTCCGAGATCTGGAGCAGATGCTGGTGCGGCTCATCGATGAAAACATCACCCTCACGCTCGTCCCCACCACTCACACCGGCAGCATCCTCGCCGACCCAGGCTACATCGGCCAGGTGCTGATGAATCTCGTCGTCAATGCCCGCGATGCCATGCCCGACGGCGGCCAGCTGCTCGTTGCCACCAGCAGGGTGACTCTGGATGAAACCTCCACACGCTCCCATCCCGGCACCCTGCCGGGAGACTACATGAGGCTCAGCGTCAGCGACACCGGCATCGGCATGAGCGATGAAGTCAAAGCACGCATCTTTGAAGCATTTTACACCACAAAGCCTGCAGGCAAAGGCACCGGCCTGGGACTCGCCACCTGTCAGACCATCGTCCAGCAGTCCGGCGGCTGCATGAATGTCTCCAGCCAGCCTGGCAAAGGCACCACCTTTCAAGTGCACTTCCCCTGCGTCGAGGAAGCCCTGGACGCGCCCTCCCCCTCCGTCCCAAACGGTCCGCTGCTGCGTGGCACGGAAACCTTGCTCGTGGTGGAGGATGATCCCGCTGTGCGCCAGCTCGCGGTGGAAGTGCTCCAAACACAAGGCTACACGGTGCTGCCCGCCTTCAACGGCCAGGATGGACTCAACATGGCGCACGCACATCGTGGCACGCCGATCCAGCTCGTCGTCACCGATGTCATCATGCCGCTGATGGGCGGCAAGGTGATGTCCGAATGGCTGAAGGTAAACTACCCGGACATCAAAATACTTTTCACCTCCGGTTATACCGATGATGCCATCTCCCACCACGGTGTCCTGGATGCTGGTGTGGAGTTCCTGCCCAAGCCCTACACCCCAGCCACCCTGACCCGCAAAGTGCGCGATCTGCTGGATGCCTGACACCACCATGCCATCTGCCGACTCTGCCCCGCCGGAACTCCACGAAACCCTGGCCCGCCTCCACCACGTACAGCAGGAGCTGAACTGGAAATCCGCCTTCATGGATGCCATGGCGAACTCCGCCATTGACGGCATCATCGTGGTGGATCCTCAGGGCCGGAAGATCCTGCAAAATCAGCGCGCCGTCGACCTGTTCAAAATCCCCCGTCACATCGTGGACGATCCCGATGATACTCGGCAAGTCCAATGGGTCATGGACATGACCCGGCATCCGGACCGTTTTCTTGATAAAGTGATCCATCTCTATTCACACCCGGATGAAATCAGTCACGATGAAATTGAACTGACGGACGGCACCGTGCTGGACCGCTACTCGTCCCCCGTACTCGGCAAAGACGGCACCCTCTACGGCAGAATCTGGACCTTCCACGACATCACCGCGCGCAGGGAAAGCGAGGTGGCCATGCAAAAGCAGCAGGCCGAATTGCGCATCCTCTTTGATCTGATGCCAGCCATGATCTGGTTCAAGGACACCCACAATGGCTTCCGCAAGGTCAATCAACGCGTGGCGGAGGCGACCGGGCTGCCGATCACGGAAATCGAAGGAAAAACCGCCGAAGAAATTTTCCCCAAGGAAGCAGCCGGATATTATGCGGACGATCTGGAGGTCATCCGTTCGAAAGCACCCAAGCTGGGTATCATTGAAAAAATGAAGGGACCGGCAAATCTGGAAATCTGGGTCCGGACGGACAAGATGCCGGTCTGTGACAAGGATGGAAAAGTGACCGGCCTCATCGCCATGGTTCACGACATCACCGATAGCAAACGGGCCGAGGAAGCTCTCCGCGAAAGTGAATCCCGCTATCACTCGCTCTTCGAAAACATGCTCGAAGGATACGCGCATTGCCAGATCGTGGTTGAAGGGGACAATGTGCGGGACTTCATCTACCTGGAGGTCAACAGCGCTTTTGAAACCCTGACCGGTTTGAAGAATGTCATCGGGAAAACAAGGAATGAAGTTATCCCCGGCGCTAATGAAGCCAATCCGGAGCTGCTCGAAATGTACTGCCGGGTGGCGTTGTCCGGCGAGCCGGAGCGCTGCGAGACGTGGGTGAAGTCGTTGGGGATTTGGTTCTCCATTTCAGTTTACAGCCACAAAAAGGGCCACTTCGTCGCCGTCTTCGACAACATCACGGAGCGCAAGCACGCCGAAGAGGCGCTCCGCGAAAGCGAGGAACGCTTCGCCGGCGCCTTTGAGCATGCCCCCATCGGCGTGGCACTGGCCTCCCCCGCCGGCCGCTGGCTCAAGATCAACCGCGCGCTCTGCAGGCTCGTCGGATATACCGAGGCCGAAATGTTTGAGCGCAGCTTTCAGGACATCACCTACCCCGGAGATCTCGCGGACAGCCTTGAATGCGTGCGGCAGTTGATCGCCGGTGAAGTCCAGTCCTACCAGTCTGAGAAGCGCTACATCCATGCCGCCGGACACCTTGTCACCGTTTTGCTGAATGTGTCATTGGTGCGCGATTTGCTGAATCAGCCTCGCTATTTCATCGCCCAGATCCAGGACATCACCGAACGCAAACGCACCGAGCAGTCCCTGCGTCTTCTCAGCTCCGCCGTGAAGCAGTCCAAGGAATCCATCATGATCACCGAGGCAGATCTCGATCTGCCAGGCCCCAGGATAACCTTCGTCAATCCCGCTTTCACTCAGATGACCGGCTACACAGCGGCGGAAGTCCTCGGTCAGACTCCCCGCCTGCTGCATGGCCCGCGCACGGACCCCGCCGTGCTCGCCCGGCTGCGGCACAATCTCGAACAAGGAGATGACTTTTCCGGCGAAACAATCAACTACCGCAAAGACGGCACCGAATTCATTATCGAATGGCAGATCGCTCCCCTGCGCGATTCCAGCAGCGCCATCACGCACTTTGTGGCCATCCAGCGCGATGTCACCGGCCGCAGGCGGCTGGAAGCCCAGCTGCTGCATTCCCAAAAAATGGAGACCGTCGGCAAGCTCGCAGGCGGCGTGGCCCATGAGTTCAACAGCATCCTCACCGCCATCATGGGCCAGAGCGAACTGCTGCTCCAGGATCTTCCAGCCAGCAGTCCTCTGAGCAGAAAGGTCAATGCCATCCGTGAAGCCACCGGACGTGCCGCCATCCTGACCCGTCAGCTTCTCGCCTATGGCCGCAAGCAAACACTGCAGCCTGAAAGGCTCAATCTGAACTCCATCCTAAGCGGCATGGCAGGCACATTGCAGCATCTGGTAGGCCATGACATCGACATCCGCAGCATTCCTGCGGCAGAACTCCACCCAGTCAAGGTGGATGCCGGGCAGATTTCTCAAGTCATCATGAACATGGTCATCAATGCCCGTGATGCCATGCCTGAAGGCGGCAAGCTCACGCTGGAAACGGCAAACGTCTCCTTGGATCAGAGCAGCGTGGACCGCTACCCCGAACTGAAACCCGGGGATTACGTGATGCTGGCCATCACCGACACCGGCTCGGGCATGAGCCCTGCGGTCCAGGCGCGTGTGTTTGAGCCGTTTTTCTCCACCAAAGGTGTGGGTGAAGGCACCGGCCTGGGCCTCTCCACCTGCTACGGCATCATCAAACAAAGCGGCGGCCATATCACCGTCCACAGCGAGCCCGGCTCGGGCACCACCTTCAAAATTTACCTGCCGCAGGTCGCAGCCGCATCAGAGGACACGCTCCAGCGTGGTGCCGCCCCCATTTTACCATGTGGCACGGAGACCCTCCTGCTCGTCGAAGAAGATCTTTCGCTTCGCGAAATGGCCGGTGCCTTGCTCCAACGCCTGGGCTACACCGTTTTGACCGCCGCCAACGGCATCGAAGCCCTGAGCTTGCACGAGGCTCACCGCCCCGCCCACATCGATCTCCTCTGCACCGATCTCGCCATGCCCCAAATGAGCGGCACGGAACTCGACGACAGGATCCGCGCGATCAGTCCGCACATCCGCACTCTCTTCACCTCCGCCTTCACCGCAAATGCCACCCTGCATCAAGGTGTCTGGAATCAGGACATGCCTTTGCTGCAAAAACCATTCACCCCTTCCGCCCTCGCGCAGAAGCTGCGGGAGGTGCTGGATCTCCCATCTCCCGTGCCGCCATCCCTCCCCGGTGGAATTATCGCCTGATGGGGCAAACACCCCATAACATCTTCACAGCAAAGCACCGAGGATGCGCCGCGACATCTCCATTTGGGATGCCCTCACGGAATCACCATGACAACACCCTCACGGCCCCTGCCAGCCAATGAAACGCCTTCGGCAGCGCCCCCCGCAAGCGTCACCGAACGCCTGCACAATGACGCCTTCCTCAAGACCGGTGCTCTGCAGGACGCCATCCTCAACAGCGCCAACTTCTCCAGCATCGCCACAGACGAAAAGGGCGTCATTCAAATCTTCAACGTGGGCGCGGAGCGCATGCTCGGCTACGCCGCCGCAGACGTGCTCAACAAAATCACCCCGGCGGAAATCTCAGATCCGCAGGAAGTCGTCGCCCGCGCCGCAGCACTGAGCCTGGAACTCGGCACCACCATCGCCCCCGGTTTCGAGGCCCTCGTCTTCAAAGCCTCACGCGGCATCGAGGACATCTACGAGCTCACCTACATCCGCAAGGACGGCAGCCGCTTCCCCGCCGTGGTGTCCGTCACCGCTTTGCGTGATGTGCATGACCACGGCAGCATCATCGGCTATCTCCTCATCGGCACCGACAACACCGTCCGCAAGCAGGCCGAGGCCAAGCAGGAAAAGCTCGATCAGCTCCTG
>NZ_JBIPNG010000492.1:0-4813 GCF_044373815.1 Prosthecobacter sp.
ATTGGGTTTCATGTGAAATCAGTGGTACTGCCCCCCCCTCCACCCATCACTCTTGTTCGATGACGGGGTTGTCGATGCCCAGCGCTTCGGCCAGATCCATGAAATGCTCCTGCTCCTGAGCGATGATTTTGCGCAGCACTTCACTCAGCGCATACTCTCCCATTGACTCCGCCTGGCGTATTCTCTGCCGATAGCCGCGGATCGTCTCCATCTCATTCTCAAGGTCAAATCTCAGCATGTCCTTCGGCTTGTCAGAGGTCTTCACCGCTTTGGGAGTCGTCGTCGGAGTACCGTTGAAGTAGTCGATCTGCTTCGCGATCTGAATGGCATGGCTGAGCTCCTCCGCGGCATGCAGAGCCAGTTCGTCCGCGATGCTCTTGTATTCGGCGCCCTTCAACGTCTGGCTGTAAACCACATAGGCAATGATGGCTTGGTACTCGCGGGCAAGATCTTCATTCAGAAGATCGATCATTTCTTGGCGGCTGGTGATCGGAGCGGGGGTATTCATGGCAATGGGTGGTTACTCAACCATCGCGTTCCATCCCGCGCATGGATGTTCTCAATTCCAGCCAGACCTGGAGTTGCGGCGGGGAGAAGTCTCTCTTTTTTGCACAAAGTATTGGGCCACGCCCAGATCCAGCCGGGTGAAAATGAAGCGGGCCAGCTTCTGTTTCAGTCGCTGCCACCAGTTGGACGGCCTCCGCCATGACAGGGGTTTCACCCCCACGCTGTGGTCAAGATCCCTCTCAAAGGTGCGCCGAGCCTCCTTGGCGAGCACCGCGCTGCGAATCCGCAGCATGACTTCAAAATTAATCACCAGGCTGCGTGGATCGATGTTCGAAGAACCGATGTAGACGATGTCATCGAGAATGAGTACCTTGGCATGCAGCACCTGCGGCTGGTATTCGTGAATCTGCGCTCCACGGCGAAGAAAACGCGAGTAAAGCGCACGCGCCGCGACCTGCAGCAGCGGCACATCACTCTTTCCGGGAAGCAGCAGGCGAAAACTGTGGGCATGTCTGGCCGCGCGCAGCAGCATCTTTTTGACGCGCCCCACCGGCAGGAAGTACGCGGTGGTGATGGCAATGTCCCGCGCATGCTGCAGATCACTTTGCAGAGCGCGCTGAAACACCCCCTGATGCAGCCCCGGTCGTATGAGCAGCAGTGACACGTCCGCACCAGCCTTCACCCAGCCGCTGCGGCTGTTTTTTCGCACGCGCCATATTTGATTCCCGGCGATCTCGATCTGGGATGCAATGGAGGCCGCAAGGTGCCGCACCACCGGCCCTGTGATGGAGATGCCACCATCCCGCCAGCCCTCGTGGATGCCATCCCCTGCGTATTCAGGAGCGATGTTACACCCGCCGATGAATGCATGGGCGTCATCCACCACGAGGAGCTTGCGGTGATCCCGGAACGACCAAAATCGCCAGCGCACGGGATTGAACCAAACAACCTTTCCTCCCAGGCGAATCAGTTCACTGAAGTAATTCCGATGCAGACCCCAGCACCCCACGTCATCAAGCAGCAGCGTCACCTGCACGCCACGACGTGCTGCGTCTGTCATGGCATCCCGAAAACGTTCACCCACCTTCGATGCGCGAAAGAGATAGCACTCAAAGAGGATGCTCGTCTGTGCCGTGGCGATGGCGTCGATCTCAGCGTTGAGATACTTCTCTCCCGAGTCATGCCAGCGAAAAGCATGCCCGTCCGGCGTGGTGAGGGGCGGTTGGATCGGCACATCCATAGGTGAGCCAAATAGGGCACGATGTCATCAGATCATTCCACCAGCTTTTCCAGCACCTCCCGCGCTTCTTTGAATGAAGAAACCACCCAGGTCGCACCCGCATCACGCAGTGGCTTGGGGTCGTGCTCCTGTCCTGGAAGGCCCCAGCGGCAGACGAGGATCTTGAGATCCGGCAGTTTGCTTCGCACCCTGAGGCAGAGATTTTTGGCGTCGTGCCGCGCACGCAGGGGCATCGCGCTGATGCAAAAAACGACCGGCTTCTCCACTTCCAGCTCATGCACCAACTCGCCAATCAGCCTGGGCCCTTCATCCACCTTCATCGCGATCGCACCGGGCAGAATCGACGCAAGCATCTCAAGCGCCTGCGCATCGGCCTCGCCATGCAGGGCCCGCCCATAAACCCTCAGCGCCTGCGGTGCTTCATCCGCCTGCGTTGCAACCGCAGCGCCACTCTCAGCACTCTCCTTCAACGACAGGAAAGCCGAGCGCATGCTTCGATATATCTCCGCCGATTCATCACGATCAAGCTTGCCCAGCACTTCCTCGCGCCGTGTCAGAGCCAGCGCAGGAAGGGCAATGTCTTCCAGCGTTTTTTCATAGCCTTCTTTTTTCAGCGATAATTCCACCAGGTCCTGCGCGGCGTCTTCATTGCCGGCAAGGTGGTACTGATAATAGCTGAGATGAGGTTGCGGCAGCGGATTCTCACCCATCAGGATGTCCACCCATTCGAGTGAAGCCGCATGCTTGCAAAACACCACGATGCAGACCGTAAGCGGTGTGGCCAGCACCAGCCCCACGCCTCCCCACAGCGATGTCCAGAAAGCGATCGCCAGCAGCAGCGCAAAGTCTGACAGCCCCACGCTGTGTCCGTACAGCTTCGGCTCCAGCAGCATGTTCGTCAGCAGCTCAAGAGTGATGATGAAGGCCACGACCACCAGCGGCTTCGTCCAGCCATCAAAGATGGTCAGGCTCAAACCAAACAGCAAAGTGGCCACAATCCACGAGCCTGCATACGGAATGAAACGGGAGACCGCAGCCAGCACGCCCCACAGCAGCACGTAGGGAAGCCCGATCACGCTGAGCCCAATCCCCAGCACCAGCCCATAGATGGCGTTCACGGTGCTCTGCATGAGAAGATAGCGGCTGATGCGGTCGCCTGACTCATCGATCGCCTTCGTTGTCAGCGTGAGCCTCCCATAACCCACCAGTCTCGCGACACGCTGACTGAGGTCGTTCAGACGCAGGAGCATGAACACCACAAACAAAATCACCACCGCCGCCATTCCCAGCGCATCGGCCAGCGTGGACACGACCATGTTGAAGGCCTTCATCAGCATGCCTTCCCCATTAAACTGAGATGAAAGTGTGGCAGCGGGAGACTCTGACGGCGCAGGTTCCGCAGGGGACATCAGTACCGTCACAGGTGGGTTGGGCTGGCTCACATCCCCCACCAGCTGCCGCAGTCGTACGATGATCTGGGTGTCACCGATTTTATGGAGCGACTCGACGCGACGCTGAATGTTCTGCTGATGATTAGGCAGATCATTCGCGAGGTGCGCCAGTTCTCCTCCCAGCAGCCAGGCCACCAGCGCCAGGCTGGAAAAGCACACGATCGTCACCATGCCAAGACTCAGCACACGCGGCACACCCCAGCGGCACAATCTCTTCACCAGCGGATTGAGCAGGAACGTGAACAAGCTGGCTAGTGCCAGAGGGATCAGCACCTCCTTGCCAACATAGAGTGTGGCGATGACCAGCAGCGCGCTGACGAATTTCAAAAAGTGCGACAGCGTGCGATTAAATGTGTCCATGACGGTGGTTGGGCGGAAGCCATGACCAGGAGGCCTTCCTTGCGCTTGTTAATCTTGATCCGCACCGGTTCTGGATGTGTCCAAACGGTGAATAAGCAAGATCGCCACGCCCGCTATGCAGCCAAGCTAGTTCCCTTTGGACCTGAGCAGCATCAGAACACCACCGATGAGCAGCACCCCGCCAAGCACAGGCGGCAGGTAGACATAGTGCTGCTTCTCAGCAGTCACCTGGATGGGACCCAGATCAATGGCCTTCTCCCTCGTGGTATAAGTGAAGCCCTCGTAGGCAAGCATGGCGGCGCCGATGACGATGAGCAGGATGGCGATGATGGACGGTTTCATAATAAGTTTGATTGGCAGTTTAAAACATCGGGTTCAAAGCAATGGCCGCAGGCCAGCTTCATGGATCGGCGATCAACGATGGAGCCCGTGGTTGGAAGCGCACAGATCTTGCACCTGACGCTGCACCTCACCGGCTAAAACGCTCCCTTCATCGACCGCTCCACGCCATGAACCAAGCGTTGCTTGAAAGCCTGTCGGCTTCATGGACAACGCTTGCTTCACAGGCGTGGTCATCGGCTAGCGCGAGGCGCGCTCGATGTGGCCGCCCACATGTTCGACGTCCTGGCCAAAGCCACGAACGGTGCGGCAGCTGGTGCCAATGAGCGTCAAGACGGCAGACGCAAGGACGAGAAGAGTGAGGCGTGTGGTGGATGTTTTCATAGTATTATTGAGCTGTGATTTGCGAGTTTGGTGAAATGGGCTGCGTTCAAAAAGGAGCAGGCTCATTCGCTGAGCCCGCTCCGGGCGTGGGTCTTGTTACTTCTGCACAGCATCCACTTTGGCCTTGGCGGCCGCAGCGTCGGCATCGGCTTTTTTCTTGTCAGCATCCAGCTGAGCCTGATCGGCCGCCTGCTTGGCTTCGATGTTGGCCTTTTCGATCTTGGCATTGATTTCCGCCTGCGCTTTGGCCTCTTTGGCTTGGGCGTCCACGGCGTCCTTCTGATGCTCGATCGCGGTTTTGGCCGCATCGTTTTGCGCGTCGATAGCTTGTTTCTGCTTGTTGCAACCGACGGTCAGGACGGTCGCAAAGGTGAACATGATATATAGAATGTGTTTCATAGGAATCAGGGTTGGTGATTAAAGAATCGTCTGTCAGAGCGCGGATGGATGGGTGGACCTTTGGGAGCAGGCGTGAGAATCGTTGTCCTTCACTTGTCTCTCGAATGCCCGTCCACCTGGGCCGACATCCTCG
>NZ_JBIPNG010000494.1:0-4808 GCF_044373815.1 Prosthecobacter sp.
TGCAATGGGCACAGGGGCATTGAACATGCCGACGATGGCGTCTCCTATAAACTTGTCGAGATTGCCGCCGTTATCCTCCAGGATGTTGGCCATCTCGGACAGGTAGTCATTCATCAGTCGCACGAGGCGCTCAGGCGTCAGCTTTTCGGAGAAGGAGGAGAATCCTGCTATGTCGCTGAAGAAGGCGGTAATCTCCGCCGTATGACCGCCGAGTTGCGGTTCTTCTCCGGAGGCAATCAACTGCTTGACCACCTGTGGCGCGAGGAAAGTGCCAAATATGCCGGTGATGCGGCTCTTGGCACGCAGTTCGATGATGAGGCGATGCAGGATGGAGCCGCCCTCCACCATCATGAAGCCGAGCACGGGCCAGGCGAGGGGCAGGTGCAAACTTTCCTTCTGGAAGAAGTGGAATGCAGAATAGGCATAGGCGCCGATGAAGAGCGCAGGGACCAGCACGGCCATCCAGATGCGGCCGAAGCGCACGGGTATGATGGTGAGCAGAGCGATGAGCGCCCACAAGCCGATCAATTGCAGAAAGTCGGGCTTCTTGATGTAGTCTCCGCTGAGGATGTTGCTGAGGGCGTTGGCATGCGTCATGACCAGACCGACCAGCGGTTCGTGCGGTGTGGGGCCGAGATCGGCGAGGCCTTCGGCCATCTGGCCAATGAAGAGGGTCTGGCCGGTGATGGGCGGAAACCCTTTGGGCCATTCTTGACCCTGATTGTCCCGCAGGCTGCCCATGAGGCGGGCGTAGGAGAAGACGGAAAAGGTGTCGGGATGGCGATAATTGATCGTCATACGACCGCGATCATCGATTGGGATGCGCCACTGCTGGTGCTTGCCCGTGATGCGGATGCTGTCGCCGAGGGTGACGTCCACGGCATCGCTCTCCACGCCTTCGCAGGTGAGCAGTGCCTGCAGCACAAGGCTGGGGAAGATGCGGGTGCCGCAGCGCACGACCAGCGGCAGCACACGGCGCACGCCATCCGGCCCCGGCGGTGCATTGACAAAGCCGACATGCGAGCTTTCGCCGATGATCTCGACGGGCAGCAGCGCCGTGTCATGACCGATGAGGCGGCTGATATCGCCATGGAAGCTCGTGATGGCCTTGGTATTGCCCGCTAATTCGGCCTCGAATTTCTTCTGCTTCTCCAGCGGTTCGGCAACGGCGCCGGTGATGGAGGTGGTGATCTGCACCAGCGAGTCGCCAAAGGCAGCATCCAAGGCTGGGTCGGAGCTCGGTTCAGTGAAGAGCAAATCAAAGGCCAGCGCCGCTGGAGGGCGCGTGGCGATGTGGTGCATGAACCGGGTATGCACCTCGCGGCTCCAAGGCCAGCGGCCAAACTGAGCCAGCGCGTCTTCATCAATGGCAACAACAAGGACCTCCGGCGACGCAGGCGGATCTGACGCAGCACGTGCTTTGAAGCGCCAGTCGAGTGTGAGGTTCTCCACTTCCTCCCCCAGTGGTGTGAGGCTGAAGCCCAGCGCGAACAGCAGCACCAGCGGCAGCAGGATGAATTCAAAACGCAGGCTGCCGAGTTTCCTTTTTCTCATGCGCGGGCTAATACTTCATGTTCATGCCGAAGTGCAAGCGGCCAGCAGGTGCGCTGACAAGTCCGGTGCTGCGCAGATTCCAGCCGTAAGCGAGGCGCATATCGAGATTGCTGCCCAGGCTGTAGCGCAGCCCCACGCCGGAGCTTTGCAGATTAAGATTGGGCTCCGAGGCATAGGTGCCCACGCTTTCCAGATAGGCGAAGTCGTAAAAGACAAAGGTGTTCAGGTTGTCCACCTTCTTGCCGCCCCAGGTGGTGAATTGAATCATGGGCAGGTTCAGCTCCATGTTGGCAACGATGCCGCGATCTCCACGTGCGGAGCTTTCATTGAAGCCGCGTACGGTCTGATAGCCGCCTGCGAGCATCTGCTCTGTGGGGAGCAGGCGAGTATTGGAATACTGCCCCGCTGTGTGCATCAGTGCGGAGAAGCCCATCGGCAGGCGGATGAGGCGGTCTAGTTCCGCTTTCGCGTACCAGTACTTCGCCTGGGAACCGGCGCGCAGGCTGTCAAAGGCGGCGTAGTTGTTGTGTCCGAGTACATTGCCCGGACTGTGGATGGCGGAAATGCCAAAGCGTGTGTAGCCCAGCGGGTCATGCACGAGGAGATTGTACCCGACGCGAAACTGGAACACCTCGGCGGTATTTTGCGAGAAGGTCTGGCCGCCAAAGAGGATGTCTGACGTGGTGCTCTTGTAGTCGAGCGCCACGGTGGCCTTGTGCTGGACTTTGCTCCATGCGCTGGCCAATGGAACGGTGTAGGCGGCGGAGAGTTGTCGGTTCCTGCCATTGACGCCGAGAAGTCCTGCGGCCTGTCCGGACTGGGTGGCGGAGTCCACATACACGCCGAGAAGCTGGAGCCGATGACGCCACGGAAGGGGAATGTCCCAGGCCAGGGCATGCGCCTTAAGGCGGTCGAGTTCCTGATTGCCGGTGAAATTATAATTCAGCGACTGCTCCGTGCCAAACAACTGCATCATGGTGAAGCCGCCGGAGATTTGATTCAGCCCCGTGGAGCGCAGACCGGAATTGGCATAACCGATGTAGGCTTTGACGGGATTGTTCTCGGTCGTTTTCAAGACGATGTCGCTGGTGCCTTCCTTTTTGCCGCGCTCGTAGATGACGTTGACGTTGCGGATGGGGTTCTCATTGAGCCAGGCGACGTCGCTGGAGATTTTGCGGGTGTCGATGCGTTCGCCGGGCTTCACTCTTACTTGCCGGGCCATGTAGGTGGGGTTGGAGCGTTTGGCACCTTCCACCTTCACCTCTCCCAAAACGCCTTCGCGCACAATGACCTGCACATGCCCGCGGGTGATGTCCTGCTGCGGCAGGTAGGCATCCACGAGTGGAAAATCGGTGGCCTGGTAAGCTTTGTTGATGCTCTTCACCATGCGATTGAGCACGGCCATGCTGAGCGGCTGGCCCATGAACTCCTTCTGCAGGGAATCGGCGAGACCGGCGGGCAGATGCAGGGCGGGGTCCACCACAAGAACGTTGCTCATGTCCTTGTGCATGGACTTAGACGGCTTCGAAATCAGATGCAGGCCTTTCAGATTCACACCGAGCGGTTTTGTATCGCCTTCGGCCTTGTCCGCTTCAGGTTTCTTGGGTGCTGCGGCGGCATCATCCGTGGCTTTTTGCGCACGGGGAATCTGCAGCCTGTCCGCCAGTGTGCCTGCACCTGTGGCATTGGGAAACTCCTGGGCACGCAGGCTGCATGGCAGCGCGCAAACGGTCATGGCAAGCAGCAGGAACTGCATGAATGAGAACGAAGGCATAAGGTGTGTGGCTGAGTGGTCAGCGGAGCGCATGATCAAGTTCCTCCTGACTTTGAGGGGTGGTTGCGTTGTTGAGTTTGAAGATGACGAAAGTGCCCGGCGGGACGCCATCGAGAGCGGTGTTTACCATGCCGTCCCATGAAAGCACCAGCGCGGTGCCGTCCGATCCAAGCGCCAGCGAAAGGTCCTGAGCTCCAGCGGGCGCAAGCAATGTGTGGAGATGGGTCTGCACCTCAGGTGCAGCGGCAGTGCCGGTGGCATCCATGACGGCGAGTCCGCTGGCTTCGTTCACGATGTAGTCGCCCAGGCCACCGAGAGCGAGTGAGAGCTCTCCAAAGGCTCCCGGTGAAATGCTGGCACGCAAGGCGGTTTCGATGGTGGCGGGCACCGGCCTGCCGTTGACCTCCACGGTGGTGCTGCCAGAGACAAACTCGAGCCGCGCCGTGCCATCGCCACCCAGTGCCATGACCAAGGTGCTGAAGGATTCTGGTGTGGACACTCGATTGAGAAACTGCTGCACATTGAGCGAGGGCAGGGGATCTCCCAAATTGAGGGACTGTGCGCCTGCCTGGACAGTGAGAGGGACTTCGCCCGTGCCGATCGCGCCGATGGCGAGTTCGCTCTGGGCCAGCAGACTCATGCTTGCGTTTAACTGAGCCACGGAAGCCGCGCTGGGCGCACCCACTGCAGTGCCGATGGCAAAGAGTCCACCGCCGTTTTGCAGACGGATCGTGCCATCGCCTCCGAGGCTCAAGTTGAGCTCGCGTTCAGCAGTGGCAGAGGTGCTGGAATTCATCTGCGACTGAAGACTCAGACTGGCCGGACCACCGCCCCCGATGGAGCCACCGCCGGTGCCGAAGGTCTGACCGAGAAAGGCTGAAGTGGAGGCCGTGCCGGCAATGCCTGCGCCGCCTGCCAGAGCCCCTGCGATACTCTGCGCGCCGATTCCACCACCAGCTACTCCTGCGATGGAGGTTGTATTGAAGTTGTTGGTCTGTGAAAAGCCGTTGGAGGTTGAACCACCCGGTGGGTTGAAGTTTTGCAGGAAGACATTGGTCACCGGAGTGATGACGGCACTGGTGGAAAAGCCGGTGGTGGTGATGGTGCCGAAGCCTGGCTTGGTGAGCGGTGAAGTCACTACTTTGGTGCCGTCCACGAAGAGTTGATTGTCACCGGCGCCACCGCTCAGATTTTGCGTGAAGGTGTAGAAACTGGTGACCGTGTTGTCATTCCCGGCGCCGAGATTGAGACCGATGGTGTTCACGCCGGTGAAGGCATAGCTGCGAGTGCCGACGGAGATCAAAGACGCACCGATGACGTAACCTTGTCCGGCCTGAAGGCTGCTGTCATCGAGGATCAGCACCGCGAGAGGATTGCCTCTGCCGTTCACGCTGCCGTCGATGGTGGCCTGATTGGAGAAGACAAACCTGTTTGTACCCGTGCTGCTGCCGGTGAGATTTTCAAATGAGCTGAAATGGAT
>NZ_JBIPNG010000103.1:0-16020 GCF_044373815.1 Prosthecobacter sp.
CACCCCTAGCCAGCCAAAGGAGCCCTCCGAAAACGCAAACAGCGTGCAGAATTGCCGAATCCGACACAAGAAATCCCCCTTTCGTCTCCCAAAATGACCATGACGATTCTTGATCTACGCATTCTCCCGCACGCTGAAGAGAGGAAGGCGTGAAGCCATGGCTGTCACGGTCAGAGGAGCTCACTTCACCGAAGAAAAGGGATGACTCATGCCCGGGATCTCTCTAAAAAAGACCCACATAACGATTCTGCTCTCGGAGAAGTCACCATGTTCATTCAGTCCCCGAAAATTCCTATGTTGCTGCTGCTCGCAGGCTTGGTTTGCACGGCGGCCCCCCTCGTGGCCAGGAGCCTGAAGGAGACGCGCACGGAGGCAGAGCAGGGGAATGCAGACGCACAGCACGCCATGGGCCTGCGCTGCGCCAAAGGGGACGGCCTTCCCAAGAATGAGGCGGCGGCGGTGGAGTGGTTTCGCAAGGCGATCACCCAAGGCCATGTGGATGCCCAGCGGCAGCTGGGCATGTGCTACCTCCTTGGAACTGGGGTGCCGCAGGATGCCGCAGAGGCGGTGAAATGGCTGCGTCTGGCGGCGGCGCAGAATCATGTGGCCGCCATGAAACAGCTCGGCGTCTGCTACAGCCTAGGCTCCAGCATGCCGAAGGACACAGTCGAGGGCGTGAAGTGGTTTCGCCAGGCAGCAGAGCGTGGCGATGCCGATGCGCAGCTGGAGCTTGGGATGGCCTACTTTGACGGCGAGGGGGTGGTGCAGGACGCGGCGGAAGCCGTGAAATGGTTTCGCAAAGCCGCCGAGCAGGGAGACCTCAACGCGCAGAAGCTTCTCGGCACCACCTATGCCCAGGGCCTGCGGGTGCCGCCGGATCTCGGTGAAGCGGTGAAATGGTACCGCAAGGCGGCGGAAAAGGAAGACCCTGAAGCTCAGCTGCGGCTGGGCATGGCCTATTCTCTGGGCGCGGGTGTACCCCAGGATCTGAAACAGGGGATCAGCCTGATCAAGAAGTCGGCGGCTCAGAAGTACGCACTGGCGCAGCTCGAGATGGGTGAGTGCTACATGCACGGCGCCGGCGTACCGAAGGATCCTGCCGAGGCCGTGGCTTGGTACCGCAAGGCGGCGGAGCAGGGAGATGTCCTCGCGCAGACAAAGCTGGCGGTGGCCTACTTTGAAGGTACGGGCGTGGCGCAGAACTCCGTGGATGCCGTCGGGTGGTTTCGCAAAGCGGCGGAGCAAAACTTTCCCATCGCCCAGGTTGGGCTGGGCAGCTGCCTCCTCAGTGGCAAGGGTGTGCCCAAAGATGAGGCGCAGGCCATGAAGCTGTTTCGCGCTGCTGCAGAGCAAGGCGATGCCGACGCACAGTTTGCCCTGAGCCTGATGTACGAAAAAGGCGAGGGCGTGGACAAACATCCGGTGGAAGCCCTGAAGTGGTGCCGTCTCGCGTCTCAACAAGGTCATGACATCGCCTTCGTCCATCAGGCCACGCTGGAGGCGACCATGACGCGCGAACAAGTCATCGAAGCCGTTCGACTGGAGCGCGAGTGGAAGCCGACGAAAATGGAGTCGACCAAGGTGGAGCCTGCGAAGTAAGGCCGGCATCTCCGCCCATTGTCCGGTGCTTCGGAAGTTTCAGGCGGGTGCGAACGTTTATGCGGGGAGCTCATGAGCGAATCACGGTTTGGCACCACGCCACACCGATGCGCCATGAGCCCAGCCCACCCGCCACCGCGCACTGCCATGAGTGATGACCCAGACGATCTCAGCAAGGATGGATACCCAACGCACATCCCTACTCCCGAGCAGCACTCTGGAAGCTGGTCGTTTGGAGCAGTGCTCTCCGTCCTCGGAGCGATTATGCTGGCGTTCATTTTGCGGCTGGCGGTGCCCAAGGAGGACAACGCCATCGAGCTCGGCGTCCTGCTTATCGCCGTAGGCTTTGCGCAGATATGGCTGATCTTCAATTTCCTGAAGTCGTTCCGGAAATAACGGCGCGGCAGAAGGTTTGAGACAAAAGGCCGCGTGGCTGCCGCGTAGTCATCGCGCATGTTTGTTTCTTCACGTATTCTCTTGTTGGCTCTGGGCCTCGCGCTCACGGGTTTTGTTTCTGCCAAAGAGCCCTTCAAGCCCAACCTCGGCCCCGATGTGCCGCGCATCACCGTGACCTGTGGCGATGTGACGCTGCTGCTGCGCCAGGCCACGCAGTGGACGCCGGGCCGCATTGATTTTCGCGGCAAGGCCATGACCACCGAGAGCAGCGCCTATGGCACCGTGTTCTCTTTTCCCGATGTCGGTTTCATTGGCACCGCGCATCTGGAAAACGAACCCGAGAAGCTGCAGTCACTCGACTTCTTCCTCGATGACAAACGAGTCGAAGCACCCGCTGCAGAGCTCAAGGGCGGCACGTTTCGGCTGGAGCGCAAATCACGTATCCGTGCCTTTGATCTGACCAACGTCACCGAGATCAAAGACCACCGCCTGTATGAAACCACCACCGTGCACACCGCCGAGGCCGTGCCGCTAAAGCTGGTGTACCACTTCATGCACGCGTGGCGGCCCACGGTCAGCGCCTTCCTCGCGGGCAGCGATACCGCGCCTGACAAAAGCCTTTCCGGCCCGCTGCGCGATGACAAGGAGGTGGCGCGGAAGTTTTACATCAACGAGCGCGTGGACTGGATGGCCGTGTATGAGCCACAGAGCGGTCAGTTCGCCGTGTCGCGCCTGCTGCAGGTGCCGGAGTTGGGAGTGCACATCGCCACGATCTGGAATGTGCCCGGCACCTACCGGAAGTTTTACCTGAAGTGCTTCAGCAGCGCCACCGTGCCCGCCGGATTCACCGGCACCTGGCGCATGGTCACCGCCTTTGGCAGCGCCACGCCGGAAACCTGGGAAAGCGCCGCACGCGGACTGGCGGCGAAGCTTCAAAAGCCGTAGCAAGGCAGCAATCTGCCGCGAGTTTGAGAGGGCGGTGAACGTTGAGGTTTCTCCATGCGCACTCTCACCGCCGCCCTGCTTTTCGCCACCGTCCTGAACTCTGCCGCCGAGGACCGGCCTGACCTGCCTCTCGCGGACATTTCGGGAGACAAGGACCGCCAGATCGTCATCGCCCAGGGGACAGAGGAGGTCTATCAGGGGCACCCGACGACGACCCTGATGCCGGATGGCAAGACGATCTTCTGCGTGTGGTGCATCAACCACGGCGGTGCCGCAGGGCCAATGGCACGCAGCAATGACGGCGGCGTGACGTGGACGCGAATCGACGAACTCATGCCACCCGGCTACAAGACGCATCTGAACTGCCCCAGCATCTACCGCATGACGGATCCGGCGGGCATTGAACGCGTGTGGGTTTTTTCTGCTGCGAAGGGCACGCGCAAAGGCCCCGGCATGCCCAGCATCATGAGTGAGGACGGCGGCAGCACCTGGAAGGAGATGCCGCCGCTCGGTTTCCCCTGCGTGATGACCTTCAGCAGCATCGTCCGGCTCAAGAATGGCGCCTACCTCGGCCTCTATCACCGGGGCCCCGGCGGCGCGGACAAGGCCCCGCTGGAAGTGCTGCAAACCATCACCGCTGACGGCGGCTTCACCTGGAGCGAACCGCAGGTCGTCGCAGCCGTTGCTGGCAAGAACCCCTGCGAACCTTTTGTGTTTCGTTCGCCGGATGGCTCAGAGCTCTGCTGCCTCCTGCGCGAAAACACGCACAAGGAGCGCAGCCTCATGATGTTCAGCCGAGATGAAGGCAAGACCTGGTCCAGCCCGATGAACACGCCCTGGGGCCTCACCGGAGACCGCCATGCCGGCGTGTTCACCAAGGACGGTCGCATGGTCGTGGCCTTTCGTGATCAGGCGCTCAACAGCCCGACCAAAGGCCACTTCGTCGCGTGGGTAGGAACTTATGATGACATCAAGAACGGCAGGCCCGGCCAATACCGCATCAAGCTGCTCAACAGCTACGCCGAACGTCCTGGCGACTGCGGCTATCCCGGTGTGGAGCTGCTGCCGGACGGCACCATCGTGGCCACGACTTATATCAAGATCGCGCCCGGCAAGGAGAAGAACTCCGTCGTGAGTGTGCGCTTCAATTTGAAAACCACTGATGCCCTTGTGATGCCATGAAAGCCCTTGCCGCCGCGTTTCTCACACTCTCGTCGCTGCAGGCAGCGGATGCCGTTCTTGTGGAAGACGGTCAGCCACGCGCGGAAATCATCATTGCGGAAAATCCCACGCGCATGCAGAGGGTCGCGGCGCAGGAGTTTCGCACGAACATCGAAAAGATCAGCGGAGCGCGGCTGCCCATCGTCACGCAGCCGACGGGGAAGGCGGTGAAGGTCTTTATTGGAGCGAGCGCTTTGAATCCCGTGAAGGTGGAGGGTTTGAAGGAGGGCGCGTATCGCATGCAATCCGGCGCCGACTGGCTGGCGCTGGTGGGAGATGACAGCGACTTTGTGCCCACGGAACCCTGGGCCAAACACAATGGCGACATCCCACGCGCGCAGGCAGAGTTTCAGAAGATTGTCGGCGCACCCTATGGCATGCCGAATCCCGGCTTGTACAAAAACCGCCTGCGCCTGCCCGGTGACACTGGCAAGCCCGACGGCGCCACCACGCCCAAGAACGAGTGGCTGGAAATCTGGGGCCTCGATGAACGCGGCAGCTTCAATGCGGTGACGGCGTTCTTCCACCGGCTCGGTGCGCGCTGGTATCTACCGGGAGAGCTTGGCGAAGTGATGCCAGTGATGAAAACCATTGCGCTGCCAAAGCTCGACGAGACGGTGTGGCCCGACTTCCCGCTGCGGCAGTTCAACTTCCGCTTCAGCACGGCGGGCTATGACACGGCGATGTGGATGATGCACCTCGGCACGCGGAATGATGACCGTTATCAGATCGCTCATGGCATGGACGGCATGACGGGCAATGACGCCACCTTTGCCGCGCACCCCGAGTGGTTTGCGCTCTACGGCGGCAAGCGCGACTACCGCCCCGGAGACAGCAAGAACCAGCTCTGTTATTCCAACGATGAACTTTTCCGCGAGACGGTGCGCTACACCCGCGCGCTGCTTGACACCTACCCGCTCAAGACTGTCTCCATCATGCCGCCCGATGGCTACACCTCCATCTGTCAGTGCGAGAATTGCAAAGGCAAGGATTCGCCGGAGCGCAACGAGCGCGGCCTGCTGAGCGACTACGTGTGGGACTTCGTGAACCGCGTGGCGAAGGAGATCGGCAAGACCCACCCTAAGGTGAAAGTGCTGAACTGTGCGTATGGCGTGTACACGCTGCCGCCGCTGAAGATCGACAAGCTGGAGCCCAACGTGGTCGTCTGCATCGTCGGCGGACGCCGCCCGATGAACAAAGCTGGCAGCAAGGCCGAAGGTGAGGCTGCGCCGGAAGCCTTGCGAGCGGCGTGGGTGAAGAAGACGGACAACCCCATCCTGAACTTTGAAAACTATCCCTTCACGGATCGCGGCTGGTACCTGCCCTTCTTCGCACCGCATGCGATTGGCGATTCCGTGAACGCCACGAAAGACATCTCTCAAGGCGAGGACATCTGGCTATCTGCGCGTCAGGATTTCAAAGAGGTGGGCATCGGCTTCAATCACTTCATGGTCTATTTCACCGCGCGCATGTACTGGGGTGGCAAGAGCGCGGATGTGGACGCGATGTTCCGCGAGTACTGCCAGCTCTTCTACGGTCCCGCCGCGCAGGAGATGCAGGCCTTCTTCACCTACTGCGAGACGCATTGGAGTGCGATGGAGAATGACAAGGTGCAGGCGGATGAGGCACTCGCGCTGTTTGCCAAAGCACAGGCCAAAGCAGATGCCGCGAGTATTTATGGACGTCGCATCGCTCTCATCGACGACTTCCTCAAAGGCATGCGCATGAAAGCGCAGCAGCTCGGCCAGCAGCGCGGGCCCGTGCCCACCGTGCGGCTCGTCGGTGACGCGGCGGGAATCGTCATCGATGGCAAATTCGACGACGCTTACTGGCAGAACTGCCCTGCCGCCGCCACCGGCAAATTCCGCGAACTAGAAACAGGCCGCGTGCCGACCTTTGGCACTTCCTACAAAGCCGGCTGGCAGGGAGGCAGCGTGTATTTCGCGATTCGCTGCGATGAACTTCCCGGCGACAAACCTAACAACACCGCCACGCGCAATGAGGATCAGGCGCTGTGGCATGGCGATGCCATCGAGATCGAACTCGCCACGGAAACGCACTCGTATTATCAGATCGCCGTCAGTCCTAGGGGCCACATCGTGGATCTCGACCGTGGCGCATCGCGCGGTCAGTGGTTCGGCTGGGACTCGAAGGCGGAAGTGGCCACGCACATCGCAGATGATCACTGGACCGTGGAGATCCGCATTCCGGTCAC
The DNA here is from genome assembly GCF_044373815.1 of Prosthecobacter sp. Classification (GTDB taxonomy): domain Bacteria; phylum Verrucomicrobiota; class Verrucomicrobiia; order Verrucomicrobiales; family Verrucomicrobiaceae; genus Prosthecobacter. The sequence continues at coordinate 6,377 of NZ_JBIPNG010000103.1, forward strand.
GCAGGATGAAAACGATCCGCTGCATCAAGTCATCGGCCGCAAGCCGACGCAGAGCCTGCCTTGGCACATCAATCTCTGCCGCCAGCGCATTCGTGAAGACGGCCAGCAGCTCAGCGCCCTCTCACCCACCGGTACCGAGGGCTTCCATGAGCCGATGAAGTTCGCGCATTTCTACGATGGGAAATCCCAGGTGTTCCCCGCTGACCTCAGTGTCACTGATTTTGTCATCGGCTTCCGCGACGCCACGCAAAAGCGCAAAGTCGCAGACTTCCTCGCTCTGGCAGATGGCAAAGTCAGCGACCTGCAAAAAGCCGCCGCGCTGGAACAGGCCGCGCTGCTCAGCCGTGCGGAGGCCGGGCCGATCATCGAGCGCATCCCTGTCGATGTGGTGAAAAAGACCGCGCAGATGCAACACCTGCTCTCATTGGCCAAAGCGCCGGAGGTCATCGCGCAATTCGCGAATGAGGACTTCAGCAAGTGGCCCTTCTGGAAGCGTGGCGCGGGGTATCACGCACGCGGCTACGCCTATTCCATCACCAAAGCAGGCGACAAGGCGGAGGCGGATCTGAGTGCGGCCCTGCCATGGATTAGCGAACCCCGCGCACGTGATGCCCTCCTTTTTGCTCTGGGACAAAACCGCGAGCGCAACCTACAAAACGACGAGCAGGCTCTCTCAGCTTATCAGGCCATCGTGGCAGATCGCGCGCATATCGGAGGTGCGGATGAATACGCCGCACTCCAGGGCATCGCACGTATCCTGACCCGGCGCGGCAAGTTTGATGAAGCAATGAGCGTCCTGAACCGTGCCGAGCCCGCGAAACTGCAAGGTGTCTGGCGGGACAACATCCTGAAATCCATCGCCGAAGTGCAGAAGGCGCGCGGACAGTGATTCAAGATGCGTGGCTTTGCTGCGTACTTGCTTCATGCGCGCGAATCCAACTCCTTTGACACGTCGGCGAATGCTGCAGACCACCACGGGGGCTTTGCTCGCGGGTGTGGCGGCACAGGCTGAGCCTGCGAAGAAGAAAAAGGCCATCGTCATCGGCGGTGGCATTGGCGGTTTGAGCTGTGCGTTTGATCTGATGGATCGTGGGCATGAGGTGACGGTGCTGGAGGCCTCGCGCCGCACGGGCGGGCATGTGAAGACGATTTATAATCCGCTGCCGGATGGGCTGTATGCAGATGTGGGCGCGGAGCAGTTCACCAATCCTGGTTATGACACCTATCGCGAGTGGGTGCGGAAGTTTGACTTGCCGGTGCTCGCGTATGAACGGCGGCGAAAGATGTATGCCAACGTGCGCGGCCAGTGGCGCACGGAGGAGGAGCTGGCGGACGCGAAGATACAACGCGAGTTCGGCTTCAATGAACGCGAGGTGGCCTACATGCAGGAGCATGGCTGGAAGAACATGCCGCGCCTGTACTTCGGCCCCATGGCGGACAAATTCAAAGACGAGTACCAGCCCTTTGGCATCGGGCTGGACGAGCTGGACCATGTGGTGCTGGGAGACTGGCTGGCGGAGCAGGGCGCGTCTGAATCGGGGCGCGGGTACTGCGGCGGCTCACGTCTTACCAGCAAGGAGAAGCCTGCCACGGAGAGCGATGTCTCCGCGCTCTATCGCATCTGGCAGGAGTCCATTGTGAAGATGCGCGGGCTTCCGGTGTTCAAGCGCGAAGTGTTTCGCCTCAAAGGCGGCAATCAGCTTCTGCCGGACACCTTTGCAAAATACCTTGGTGACCGCGTGCGCAAGAACTGCCTTGTGACCGTGCTGGAGCACGATGCAAATGGAGTCACGGTCACCTTCACTGAAGGTCCGGACAAGAAGGAGCAGACGCTGAAGGCGGACTATGCTGTGATGTGCGTGTCGCCCATGGTGATCGCGGGAATCAAGGTCTCGCCGGGCTGGCCGGAGGCGAAGAAGTTTGCGCTGGAGCACACGCCCATGGGCATGCAGTCGCGCATCGTGTTGCAGGCAAAGACACGTTTCTGGGAGGGCGACAATCTGCCAAGCATCAATTTCGAAACTGGCAACAGCACCATGGGCCTCGTCTATGAATGTGCGCATGAAGTGCCGGGAGACAGCTGCGTGCTCATGGGCAGCGGCCCGCCGGCGCTGGCTCCAGCGGATGCGCTCGCCGCCTTTCGCAAGTTTTACCCCGGCAAGAACAAGGACACGATCGAGCAGGTCATCGTGCATGAGTGGTGGAAGGAGGAGCCGCTGGCGATCGGCTGCGAGCGGCACGCTTTTGCTTTGGGCAAACTCGCGCAGGTGTGGCCGCACTTGATTCAGCCGGTGGGACGTGTGCACTTTGCTGGAGCTGCGTATGATAATCTGCCTTGGGGCCAGGATGCCGCTACGCGTTCGGCACGGCGTGTGACGCTGGCGATTGATGCGGCGTGATGGCGGTGGTACGATGGAGTGGCTTCGCCTGTTTGACTTCGTCTATCTCCGCTGTGCTCCGGTTCGCAAAGCTTCAGCCTTCCTGTCATTCGGTCAGCATCACCGTTGTCACCCTCGTTACCTCTCCACCTTCTAACGTGTCAAAGACTCCTGCTTGTCGATTCGATCACGGTGCAGCTTTCGTAAGCGCTGATCGACGGGCAGGAGTGCCCATCGTACTTCCGGGCGGCGTGATTACTTTTTCTCCAGGGACATCAGCTCGATCTTTCGGAACCACACGGGCTGGCCTTCGGCTTGCAGCGCGATGTGGCCGTAGCTGAGCATCACATCGCCACCGGCTTCCACGATGTCGCTTGCTGGGGCGATCTTGCAGGCCGCGTCGAGTTGCGGGCGCTGGTAGCGCAGGACTTCGACGCCGTTGATGCGGTGGATGATCTCGTCATTGCCGCGCACCTCGACTTCCGCACGCACCCATTCCTCGGCGGGAAAAGTTGGTGCGCTGGATTTGACGATGTGTTTGGTGATCAGCTCTCCGCCCATCTCCACATGGGTGCCGGGCGTGCAGAGGTTCGCCGTGGAGCGCGTACCTTTGCCTTCATCGGCCAGAAACTGCATTTCCAGGCTGGAAGGGAAGCCTTGATCAAAGCGCATGCTCTGCGGCGGCTGTGCATGCAGCATCACGCCACTGTTGAGGTTCACATACTTCGGCGCGTCCGCCATCATCTTGCCGGTGAAGCGGTACTCCATGCGCAGGATGTAGTGCGAGTAGGCCAGGTTGGTGAAGAGGTGGCCGTACTGCTGGTCAAACTTGTCGTAGCCATCGTAGCTCACCTTCAGGATGCCGTCCTCGACCTGAAACGTCTTCGCGAAGTTTTCACCCAGCGGATGTTTGGCGATCTTGATCGTCCAGCCCGTGAGATCCTTGCCATTGAAGAGCGGGATCCACTTGGGTTCGTCCGCCATCGCCACGGAAGTGAGGCATGTCAGAGCGAGCAGGAGGGTGCGGGTGGTTGGGAACATGCGGTCATCTTGGCGGTGGCGGCGCTGTTTCCAATCAGAACCTTTCAAGGCACGTCGCATCCAAGGCTGAAAAATTTTCACCCAAAACGCACGCTTCATTCGACGCCTTGCGAAGTGCCGCTAGGGTCGGCGGATGGACAAACAATGGAACGACAAGATCGTCATCGTCACCGGCGGTGGCGGCGGCATGGGACAGAGCGCAGCGAAGCGATTTGCCGACGCTGGCGCGAAAACTTTTATTTTTGGGCGCACTCTGGAGTCACTTCAGGCCACGGCGGCTCTCTCGCCTCTCATCACATCCATTGTGTGTGACGTCGCCGACTCCGCCAGCGTGGCCGCCGCGCTCGCGCAGGTACTGCAGCATGGGCCGATCGCCGCCTTGATCCACACCGCCGGCATCAACACGCCGGACCGCTTCATGGCGCACGCGGATCCCAGCAAACTGGCCAGCGAAGCCAGCTGGCGCAGCGTGCTGGATGTGAATGTGATGGGCGTGGTGAACATGATTCAGGCCGTTTCCAAGCCGATGGCCGAAAGCGGCGGCGGCAGGATCGTCGTGGTCTCCTCCACGGCCGGGCATGGCTTTGACTCGTTTGCCGGCGTGCCTTACACCGCCAGCAAGTGGGCCGTGCATGGCCTGCTCTTCACCGCCCGCATGCAGCTCAGCGCGCATGGCATTGTCCTCTCTGAATACGCTCCAGGCGAAGCTCTTACGCCCCTCGTGGAAAAGCGCCCCGTGAAGCCCACCGCCGAACACCGCAGCGCCATGATCCATACCACAGACTGCGCCGAGACGCTCTTCTTCATCGCATCGCAAGCGCACTGCATGAGCGTCCTCCAGCTCCCCGCGTATCAGCCTTTCGGCGGCATGCCTCCGCAGATTACGGCGCCATGGCTGTCGGGTTTGGATATTGGGCCGAAGAAGTAGCTGCTTTTATCCTCCTCTTCCTCCCCCAGGAAAGATCCGCGCCAAGGGAGGAAGAGTATGAGGAAGAACCAGACGTTGAAAAGACGTCGCCTCATTCGCGTTCACTCCGCACTCATGATTCGCGCCCTGCTACTCTATTTCACTCTAGCGTCCTTCACGGTCAAAGCCGCCGACCTCTCCGTCGCTGCTTATCCCTCCATTCAGGAGGCGCTGAATGCGAATCCGAACCGCATGCTCTTTGTTCCGGCGGGGGATTATGTGATCACCGAGAAGATTCGCATTCGTGGCGAGCGCAGCGGTTTGTTTGGTCCTGGGCGGATCATTCAGCAGAGCGCGGATCAGCCGATCATTGAGATCGAAAACGCCAAAAGCGCGGAGATTCGCGACCTGACGCTCACGCGGCCCGAAGGGAAGATGGAATCCCGGAATGAAGGCGTGCTGGCCATCAAGTGCCGCGACTTGGTGATTGAGAATGTGCGTGTCATCGACAATCGCAGCCCTGCCGCAGCCATCACTGTGCGTGAGAGCAAGGACACGCGCATCAGCCGCTGCCTGGTGCGCAACTACATGCGCGTGAGCATTGATGACCGCACGCAAAGCAAGGACTGGGGCTATGCCTTCAACTGCACCGACGGCACCGGCATCAACGTGGATTACAGCACCGGCACGCTGATCGAGGGCAACCGCGTCATTGAGGACAACTTCGTTCCCACTCCGGAAGTGAAGGCCAAGTACAAGCTGGGCGACTACGTGAAGAAGAACGCTGTCAAAGGCACGATCATGAACCAGCAGGCCTGGGACTCCAACTACACCGACGCCTGGCAGCAGGGCTCAGGCATTGTGGTGAATGCCCCGGAGGTGAATGATCTGACGCGCGTGATCGGCAACCACATTGAGAACGCCGCGCAGGGTTTGGACATCCATGCGGATCACGTCATCGTCTCACAGAACATCATTACGAATGCCTTCATCGGCATGAAGGCCATGCATGGCTCGCGCAATGTCCTGATCACGGGCAATCAGTTCGTGCGCAACTCGCTCTGGGCCATCGGCCTCATGCCTGGTGCTGCGGCGCATCCCGCCACCGAGGACAAGCCGGAGAACGCCGACGGCGGCTCCATCATCAGCAACAACCTTATTTCCGACTTCGGCCACGGCGACGCGCATTGGATTTGGGGCGATGAGCGTTCTCCCATCAAATTTGACAACGGCCAGCAGCCTGATGACCCGCCGCTTACAGACGTCATCATCACGGGCAATGTTGTTCATAGCGTTGGCAAACCGCGCTACAAATATGCCGTCATCATTCCGGGTGGTCCGAATGCGCCACGGGGTCTGCATTTCTCGAACAATCTGTTTCATCCGGGGACGCAGGGAGTGTGCAATGGGGAGCTGCCGGAGTGATGCAGGGAATTCGAATGATCACGCAGCTTAGCTGACACTATATAGTGGAAGGCTCGGGTTCTGGTGAGTACGATAGACACTCCTGTCTGTCGGTCAGCGTTCCGCTGGAGCCAAGAGCTTGTAACTTACTCTTCCAGGTCGCCGCCGCAATCTGACGGCTTTCGCCGGTCAATTTGAAACTCGGTGCATATCGGGAGAATGTCGGTGCCGCTGACCGACAGACAGGAGTGTCTGTCGTACTTCAAGCCATGCTTCGCATGGCTCGTTTGAGCTTCCGCTGGCCTCGATTTGTTACCTCCGAAACTCGCTGAACCTCACCTTCAGCTTGTCCTCAAGTTGGGTGATCTGCCATTTTTCCTTGGCGTTGATCAGCGCGAGTGACATGCCTTTCTTCCCGGCGCGGGCGGTTCTGCCGCTTCGGTGGGTGTAGTATTCGAGCTGGTCGGGGAGCTGGTGGTGGATGACGAAGGACAGGTCTGCCACGTCGATGCCGCGTGCGGCCACGTCGGTGGCGACGACGAACTGGACGCGCTGCTTTTTGAAGGCGCGCATGACTTTGTCGCGCTCCTTTTGCATGAGATCGCCCTGCAGCACATCCACGGGCAGGCCGAGATCGGCGAGCTCCTGATAGAGCTCCATGGCACCGGCCTTGGTGCGGCAGAAGATGATGCCGCGGCGGTCCTTCTGGCGCTGGAGGAAGTCGAAGATGTAGGCGGTTTTTCCGTCCCCTTTGCAGATGGCAAAGCGGTGGTCGATGTCGCGATTGACCACATTCGCCTGATCGATCTGAATCGAGTGCGGGTTGGCGGACATGCTGCCCTTGATGAGGTCCTGGATTCCCGGGGGGAAGGTGGCGGAAAAGAGCCATGTGCTGCGGCGCATGGCCGCGAGCTTGAGGATTTCGGAGAGCTGCTTTTTGAAGCCCATGCTCAGCATCTCATCCGCCTCATCCAGCACCACATAGCGGACGAACTCCAGTGTCAGTGCATCGCGCTCGATGAGATCCAACAGGCGGCCTGGTGTGGCGACGACGATGTGCGTGGGGCGTTTCAGCGCGTCTGTCTGGCGGTCGATGTTGTCGCCGCCGCTGACGACTTCGATGAAAATTTTCTCCGTGTACTTGGTGAAGCGGAAGAGCTGCTTGCCAATCTGCTTGGCTAGTTCGCGGGTGGGCGCGAGCACCAGCCCCTGGATGTCCCGGTGCTTGGGGTTCATCTTGGTGAGCAGCGGCAGGCCAAAGGCGGCCGTCTTGCCGGTGCCGGTCTGCGCCTGAGCGATGAGATCGCTGCCGTCCTTGAGCAGAAAGGGGATCACCGTGGACTGCACCGCCGTTGGGGTGACGATGCCCAGCTCCTCCAGACCACGGATCATCTCCGGCGGAATTCCGAGGGCGGCAAAGGGATGGGGGTCGGTTTCTGACATCCTGTGTCTTCCATCACAATGGCCCGGAATGCCAGCAGCAATGCGGTTTAACGCGGCAATCGCCACTCGCTGAAACGGCCGGATTTGACGCTCGCACTTGGAATGGAAAGCCTCACGGGCCCTTTCGTGGCGGGTAGACGTGCTGCCAGCGAATACCGGTCATGGACAAAGACCTCGACCCTGTCGTCTTCGACCACCAACCAGACCTTCAGCAGCCGCCCCTTCGGCAGATCGACGGGCAGTTCGCTCCAGCATTCGCCAGCGGCATCGAGGATGCGGAGTTGATCGCGCTTCAAAAGGATCTCGCCAAGAGGATCGAGGCTCATTCGCACCTCACCCGTGCTTTCAGGCAGCGTGAGCGTGAATTCAGCGACGAAATGGCTCCATGCACCGGCTTCACGCTGCCAGGGCAGTTTTTCGAAGTGCTTCAACAGTTTCGCAGGCAAGCGCGTGCCGAGCCTGCCATCTGGCAAGGCATGCACCTCACGAGGCAGGGCAAGATGCCCGCCCCAGGGCTGTTTGTCCGGTTTCGCGGGTGTGAGCGGTATCCAGCCAAACAAAACGGGCGTCTCGCCATTCAAGGCGATTTGTGCGGCACAGAGGTCTTTGCCGTCCAGCACGCCGTCGGGATCGTTTTTCCACGGCCCAAACGGAGAGGTGCTGCTCCAATACACAGGCTGGCCCACCGCGCGGTCATAGATGCTTGCGAGCAAATACCAGCGCGCCCCCAGCTGAAACATCTGCGGGCACTCGGGCTCGCCGATGGTTCCGGGATCCAGGATGGGACCGTGGTCTTTCCAGTGCATCAGATCAGGCGAGGTGGCGAGGCTTACCGCTCCGCAGGTTTCCTTGGGGCGTCCTTTCATCCAGGTGGTCATCACACAACCGTACTGCTTCATCTCGGGAATCCAAAAGATGAAGGGATCCCGGCGCCGCTGGTAGTAGCCAGAGGCAGGCACATGAAATTCCTTCGGCGCGCAGGCCCAGTTTAGAAGATCGTCGCTCACAGAACTGACCATGCGTCCCTGTGCATGCCCGTAGAAACTGCGGAACACCCTGGTCACCGGGTCATGAAAGACGCCGAGCACGAAATACGGACTCATCCAGTCCGCGGGTTTTACCTCAGCGTGTGTGAGCGGCGTTTCAGTCCAACGCAGCCAGTCTTTTGATCGCGCAAGCACGGACTCATACTTCCCGGGCTTGAGGGAGTAGAGGAAGCACTCACCCTGATGGAAGAAGGGGTGTACATCGCCCAGCGAGTGATCGCGCGGCTTGAAATGCAGCATCGTCGCCTCTTCCTGCGCTTTGATGAGCGGCGCGAAGAGTTGGATGACAGCAAGGAGCCAAAAAATGCGCATGAATAACAGAGGTAAAATGATGCCTGCCGAGATCGTTCATGCATTCATCCATTTCATGAAGTTTTTTCTCCTCACGTTTTTCATCAGCAGCGTATCGCTCCTAGCGGCTGAGAAGCCCATCGTGCTTTGGCAGGCGGGAGCTCCGGGGGCTCTGGGCACGGCACCGAAGGACATCCCGACGCTCACGCCTTATGTGCCTGAGAAAGCCAGCGGCGCCGTGATGCTGCTCATTCCGGGCGGCAGCTACTCGGGCATCTATGAGGGGCAGGCGGAGCCGTTTGCGCGCTGGCTGAATGAGCAGGGCATCACGGCCTTCGTGCTGCGCTACCGGCTCGGCAGCGCGGGCTACCGCTACCCGGCGCAGCTTCAGGATGCGGTGGAGTCCATGCGGCAGATCCGGGCCAATGCCGGACGATGGAAGATCGACCCCGCACGCATCGGTGTGATGGGTTTCTCCGCCGGAGGCCATCTCGTCTCCACCTTGATCAACCGCCCGGAAGATGGCGAGATCGACGGACGCACCCCAAGTGTGAGTCCGCGGCCGGATCTTGCCATTCTCTGCTATCCCGTCATCAGCATGATCACCAAGCCGCATTGGACTTCGCGCAAGATGCTCATTGGAGACAAACCGAGCGACGAACTCGTGCGCCAGACCTCCAGCGAGCTGCAGGTGCGCGCCGGCCTGCCGCCCTGCTTCCTCTGGCACACTTCCGAGGACAAACTGGTGCCCGTGGAGCATGCGCAGCTCTATGCCGCTGCGCTGCATCAAAACGGCGTTCCCCATGAGCTCCATCTCTACCAGCATGGCGACCATGGCACCGGCCTCATCGGCACGCAGCACCCATGGTTCGCGGATCTGGTGTTCTGGCTGAAGGCGCAAAAATGGATCTCTGCGCCTTGAGTTCAACTCGCTGACACAAATCCCGCGCCTTCACGTTCCCTTGGGAACATGAAGTTTCTACTGACCAGCCTTGTCCTTCTGATGGTCCATTGCGCAGCCGCAGCGGGGCCGAATTTTGTGTGGATCATCGCGGATGACATGTCGCCGGACATCGGAGCCTATGGTTTGAAGGAGGTGAGCACGCCGAATCTTGACCGGCTGGCTGCCGAGGG